>JBJXGR010000442.1:0-3853 GCA_046160045.1 Bryobacteraceae bacterium | reverse complement strand
GAACTGCTGGACGCCTTCCATCGGTATTACTACGACAACCACACGCAGACCTGGGGAAACACTCGCTGGCTTGGGGTCCACACCCAAAAACTGCCTCTGGATCTCTGGATCTATCAAGAGATGCTGTTCGACGAAAAGCCCGCTGTCCTGATCGAATGCGGTACGTTTCTCGGGGGCAGCGCTTATTACTTTGCCAGCGTGATGGACCTCATGAACCATGGCCGGGTGATCACGATTGACATCGAGCCCAGAGACAACCGGCCTCGGCATCCCAGAATCACCTACTTGACCGGTTCATCGATCTCAGGCGAGATCGCAGACCAGGTAAGACGTTTGATTGCGCCCGGAGAGAAGGTCATGGTGTCGTTGGATTCAGACCATAAGAAGGACCACGTGCTGGCCGAACTACGGCGTTACGGGGCGCTCGTCAGTCCGGGCGGTTATCTCGTCGTCGAAGACACCAATATCAACGGCCATCCGGTGTTCCCTGCGTTCGGGCCGGGCCCGATGGAAGCCGTCGAACAGTTCCTCAAAGAAAACAAGAAGTTCCAACCGGATAAGACTCGCGAAAAGTTCAGCCTGACGTTCAATCCAAAGGGCTACCTTCGCAGGATCAGCCGGTAGCGTGGAAAGCAACTTTATGTCTTACCGATGGCTCTTGCTCATTGCATTGACGATTCCACATCAATCCCGAGCGCAGCAATCGGCCATCGCCGTCCCAGGCGCAGAGTCGCCGGCCGCCGCTGTCCCGAGCCGCAACCGCCAACTCCCAAGAACCGTCTCGCACTCATTGAAAGTGGAACAGGATCCCTTTCGCCTGGGCGCGTCGGCCCGCCCGGAGTCGCCCCCGCCCGGCTCGCCTCGCCGGCCGGAATGGACCGGGCGCGTCCGCGATCTACCCGCAGAGGTCATGGCCGCCGGCCGCTGGCGGAACACGCCCTCGGGCGAGCGGGTCTGGAGGCTTGTTCTTCAATCCGAGGGCGCGGAGTCCGTTCGGGTTCACTTCGCCGGGTTCGATATCGGGAATGGCAAGGTCTGGATCCTGTCTCCCGGCGACCGGAACGGTGACTCCGCATTAGGCCCCTTTTCAGGCCGGGGAATTTTTGAAGACTCGGAGTTTTGGACGGGGGCCGTGCCAGGCGACTCAGTGTTGATCGAGTACCTGCCGGAAAACCCCGTGCCCGGAGACCTGCCTTTTCGCATCGATCGAATCGCGCACATCTTCTCTTCACCCCTCAGGCGGTACCCCGGCCTCGCCCCGGCGCCGATGGCGGCCATTTCGCTTGGCCGAGATCCGGCGCCGGCAGTCACCCTTGGTCCGCTGGCTTCCGGCGACCGTCCGGCGGCCGCCTGCCACTTGGACGTAAGCTGCTTCACTCCTTGGATCCAGTCGTCTCGAGCCGTTGCTCAGATCGAGTATGTTCACGGTTCCGGCACGTTCCTTTGCACGGCTTTCCTCGTGAACACCCGGTCAGGCGGTCTGGGCCCTTATATCCTCACCAACAACCACTGCGTTGAAGACCAGACAACCGCCCGTACGGTCAGTTCCTACTGGAACTATCAAACCTCCACCTGTAACGGCCCTCCTCCCGCCCTCCCACCTCCGCAGACGAACGGCGCGGATTACCTGGCCGGCTCGCCTGCGCCCGACGGGCCGGCTCCCATCGACGCGGCGCACCTGGATTTCGCCTTTCTCCGTCTTCGGGAAAACCCGCCCGCCGGAGCGTACTTCCTCGGTTGGAACACCGCCCGATCCCCGCTCGGGGCAACCCTGACGGCGATCGGACACCCACACCCCCCCGACGGTTTTGGCGACGACTACAAACGCATCACCTTCGCCGATGTGATCGGCGGAAACGGCGATCCCGAGTTCCAACTTGCGAACCGATTCGGCCTGACGGAACGCGGCCAGTCCGGATCCCCTTGGTTGTCCGGACCCGGCTACGTCGCCGGTCTCCATAACGCCGGGAATAGCAGCTTCTTTCTGGATCCCTGCGGCGCGGCGAACGAAGGTCGGCTCCGCTTCTATGGCGCCTGGTTCGCCGACCTCTATCCGAAGATCTCGAACTGGCTGGAGGAGCCGCCGGCAACGTGTTCGTTTACCGTTAGCCCGACCCTCATTACCGCCCCCGCCGCCGGGCTGAGCGGAACCATCACCGTGACGACCACCGCCGGGTGTTCTTGGACGGCTACCTCTCAGGCGTCCTGGGTCCCGATTACGAGCGGCGCCTCCGGAAGCGGGAGTGGAACCGCCGCGTACACGGTGTTGCCCAATCCATCGTTTGCCCGCGAAACGACCCTCACGGTTGCCGGGAAGCTGGTGACTATTCGTCAGGACGGAAGTTCAACGCCACCGATACCTCGGTCCGGTGGGGTTGGCCCGCTTCGCTTTGTCGCAGTCACACCCTGTCGGGTTGCGGACACTCGCTTGGGGCAAGGCAAGACCGGGCTGTTCGGCCCTCCCACCCTGCTCGGGGGACAGACACGGGAAACGCCGATTCCCTCAAGTAGCTGCGGTATTCCCGCGTCGGCGCGCGCCTACTCGCTGAACCTGACGGTGGTTCCGGCCGGTCCGCTGTCCTACCTGACCGTATGGCCGGCCGGACAGACTCGCCCCCTTGTTTCCACGCTGAACTCGTTTGACGGCCGAATCGTCGCCAACGCCGCGATCGTTCCCGCCGGCGCCAACGGCTCGATCAGCATCTTCGTCACGGACAAGACCGATGTTGTCGTTGACATCAACGGATACTTCACCGCTGCTTCCTCGGCGGCCGGCCTGGCGTACGTCACCAACTTCTCGGTTGCCCGGGTGTCGGCAATTGACACGGCCACCAACACCGTCTCCTATTCCATCGGCACTGGCACTGAGCCGGGAGAGATCCTGCTCTCTCCGTCAGGGACCCGGGCGTATGTCGCGAACCAAGCCTCGGGTAGTATCTCTCTTCTCGATCTGACGGCGAAGGCGGAAACCGCCCGAATCCCGGTTGGCTCATTTCCCAGCGGACTGGCAATTACGCCGAACGGTACACGCCTCTACATCGGTCATTTCGACGCGGACCAGATCTCGGTGCTCGATACGGCCACTAACACTGTTGTCGGCACAATTCGCACGACAAATCCCGTAGGCGTCGCAATCTCACCCTCCGGCGCGCGCGTCTACGTCTCGAACGGAAGCGCCAATTCGGTGTCCGTGATCGATACGGCAACGAATCGGATCATCGCGAGCATTGGCGTCGGAGGCTATCCGAAGAAGTTGGCCGTCAGCCCCAACGGAAGCAGAGTCTACGTGGCCAACGAAACTTCGGACAACCTGTCGGTGATCGACACTGCAACCAACTCGGTGGTCGCGACGATTCCCTCCAGTGGCAGGGGCCCGCAGTGGCCAGCGGTGACTCCCGACGGGACCAGGGTGTATTTGACGAATCGCGATTCTCCCGTGGTGTCCGTCATCGATACCAGCACAAACACGGTAATAGCAACCATTCCGGTGGGAGACGAGAGCTACGGTATCGCCATCAGCCCTGACGGCAGCCGCGCCTTTGTCGCCAATCACTCCTCCGCTGATCATTCGCGCAACTCGGTAACGGTTATCAATACGTTGACCAACCGCGTAGTCACGACGATTCTTCTCCCAGCCCGGAGCGGAGCATTCGGCGTCGTGGCGAGGGCCCCATAGCCGCTCGGGGGCCGACAACGCCGACTCCTTTTCATCATTCACATTTATCATTCATTTACTGGCCAATCTTTCACCGCGCACTACATCTAAGTCAAGTCAATTCAGTAGGTTAGTGCGCTGCAAAAGATTGGACCAGTAAATGTGCGCGTTACCAGCCAATCGACGTGTCTTTTCAAT
>JBJXGR010000441.1:0-13744 GCA_046160045.1 Bryobacteraceae bacterium | reverse complement strand
GGATCGTGCCCCCTACCGACAGGAATTCGGTCAGCGCCTGGCGGATGGCCTCGTACCCTTTCAGGGTTTGGCCGGGCGCCGGCACCATCGTCGCGTCGGGCTCGTAGAATTCCATCAGGGCGCCGAGTTCTCCGCGGTGAAAGGCTTCTGTAAAGAGCGAGTGAAGTTGTGATGGTGTTTGAGCTGGCATAGGGCTAAGTCCAAGTTTTCAGAAGTATAGCAACGTAACTCACGGCAAAGGGAAGCCGGCCGGGGGGTTCTTACCTCGGATGTTGGGTATTTGGCGTCGAAGCGCACCGCAGCTTCGCGCACACGCTCAAGCCCGTTTGGCCCGCTTTCCCGGCACGGTGTCCGGTGCGACTTAGGGCCTATGGGGCTCGCCCCACCGTTGCTTACGCGACGGTGGTTTGCAGCGCCGCGGCCGCTTCGGCAAAAGCCTCGTCCAATACATCCAGGCTCTCGAGAAGGGCTGCCTCGTGGATCACCAGCGGCGGGCAGATCTTCACCGTTCCACCGCCGTAGCCGACCGGGCTGAACATCAGGACGCCTTTTTCGATCGAGCTGCGAACCACCTCGAAGGCCAGGTCGGGATCCGGCTCTTTCGTACCCGGCTTCACGCAGGCCACGCCGGCCACCAGTCCTTTGCCGTCCACCCAGCCGATCTGCGGCATCTTCGCTTTCAACTCGCGCAGTCGCGCGTGCATCAACTCGCCCATCACGCGGGCGTTCTCGGCCAGGTTCTCGTTCAAAACCAGGTCGATCGACGCCAGCGCCGCGGCGCAGCAAATCGGGTTGCCGGTATGCGTCGACGTCATGCTGCCTGCCGGATGGAGGTCCATGACGTCCGGCCTTCCCGCCACTGCCGCCAGAGGCAGCGAGCTGGAAATCCCTTTGCCGAAGCACGCCAGGTCGGGGACGATTTCGTAGTGCTCGAAGCCCCACAACTTGCCGCAGCGGCCGAAGCCGGCCTGGACCTCGTCGCACACCAGCAGGGCTTTGTGCCCGTCGCACCACTGGCGCATCGCCTGCATGTAGGACTTGGGAGCATAGGCGGCGCTGCCACCCTGATACGTCTCGAGGATCACGCCCGCGACATTCTGAGGCTCGACGCCTTTCTCCGACAGGCACTTTTCGAAATAAGCGAACGACGTGTCCTCCGTCCAGAATCCGTCCGGGAACGGCACCTGCACGAAGCCGGGATCGATGTTGACGATCCACTCCTTCAGGCTGGGGATGCCGCCCGCCTGCTGCGAACCCAGCGTCCGGCCGTGAAAGGCCTTTTCAAACGAAACGATCACGTGCTTGGCCCGGCCGCCGTGCCTGACGCCATGCGTCCGGCACAGTTTGACGGCGCATTCCACCGTTTCCGATCCGGTGGTCACCAGGAAGACCTTCTTCAGGGGCTCCGGCAGGATCGAGGCGATGCGCTCGACAAGCTGAGATCGGATTTCGCTGGGGAAGCAGTAATTGGTCAGCAGGTGCGATTGCGCCTGCCGGACGATGGCGTCCACCATCTCCTGGCGGCCATGGCCGGCGTTGGTGATCAGCACTCCCGACGACCAGTCGATCCACATGTTGCCGTGCCGGTCCCAGACCTGAAAGCCCTCCGCCCGGTCCCAGACCACCGGAGGCTGGCCCTGCATCGCGAGCGGTTCGTATTTCTGAAGCCGCTCCAGAACCGGAATCGAATCCGGCGCAGGGATGTCCGTAACGATCCTGCGGTAGGGAGTTTCGACGCGGGGGACGTGCCGTGGAGTGAGCGAAAACTGTCTGGCCATGTTGGGTAACGGCTCCATTGTCCGTTATCATCTTGTTCAATGGCAAGCCGACTCATTCTCTCAATCCTCCTCGCCGCCGTGACGCTGTTTCCGGGCGCCACGATGGTGGGTCCGCGCTACCTGAACGGGCAATTGCAGCGGCCGGAAGGCCATCGCGAATGGATGTTCGTCGGGTCGAATTTGAACATGGGCTACCGCGAACGAAACCCCGAGCCCAAGGACCCGATGTTTCACAACATCTATATGCAGCGCGAGGCGTTCCAGCACTTCTCGAAGACGGGCGCCTTTCCCAACGGCACCATGATGGTGATGGAAGTGGTTCGCGGCGGCACCAATGCCTCCATCAACCGGCACGGCACGTTCGAGGACAAGTTCATCGGCATCGAGGTCGCCTTGAAGGACGAGAAGCGGTTCCCCGGGAAGTGGGCTTACTACAAGTTTTTCGATGACGCTGGCAAGGCGCTGCCGGCGGCGAAGGAGTACCCGAAGGAAGCCTGCTGGGATTGCCACAACAAACACGGCGCGGTGGACAACGTGTTCGTGCAGTTCTACCCGGTGCTTCGGGAAGCGAGGCCGAAGCCCTGAATCTCGCCGATTTCCACTACGATCTGCCTCATGAGTTGATCGCGCAGACGCCGCTCGAGGATCGCGCGGCCTCGCGAATGCTGGTTCTCGACCGGACGCAACAACGCTGGGAGGACCGCCGCTTCCGGGATCTGCCCGGGTACCTGCGCCCGGGCGACTGCCTGGTGTTGAACGGCAGCCGGGTGTTTCCGTCCCGTCTGTATGGCCAGCGAAAAGGCCTGCACGCCAGGGAGGTGGGGAAGACCAATCCCAAGCGCTGGCAGCATCTGAGCGGAACGGTGGAAATGTTCCTCCTGCGGTCCGTTTCGCCCGACGGCCGAATGTGGAACGCGCTCGTGAGGCCGGGCCGCAAGATGCTGGTGGGCGAGCGAATCCATTTCGCCGACGGCCTGGACGCCGAGATTCTGCAACATGGCGAGTTCGGCGAGCGGACGATCCGCTTCGAGTGCGCCGGTGATATCTACGAGCACCTCGACCGCGTCGGCCACATGCCACTGCCGCCCTACATCAAGCGCGCCGATCAGCCCGAAGATCGCGAGCGGTATCAGACGGTGTACGCCCGCGAACGAGGATCGGTGGCCGCGCCCACGGCCGGCCTGCATTTCACGCCCGAGGTACTCGAGTCCTGCCGCAACGCCCGCGCGGAGATTGCCAACGTGACCCTCCATGTGGGGCTGGGTACGTTTCAGCCGCTGCATTCGACGGAGGTGGAGCAGAACCAATTGCACGCGGAATCGTTCGCCGTGACCGAAGAGAATCAGCGCAAGATCCGGACGGCCGCCCGCCGTGTGGCCGTGGGGACCACCAGCGTCCGGGCAGTGGAGAACGTGATGCGCGGGCGTTCCAGCGGCGAGACCGATCTGTTCATCTATCCCGGCTTCGAGTTCCTGGGGGTTAACGCACTGTTGACCAACTTCCATCTGCCGTCGACCAGCCTGTTGCTGCTGGTCGCTGCCTTCGCCGGAAAGGAATTCGTGTTGGCCGCCTACCGTCACGCGGTGGAGGAGAGATACCGGTTCTTCTCCTACGGCGATTGCATGCTGATCTTTTGAGCATGCGCGGTTGAGTGGCGCGGCGCGGCTCAGATCGCGTCGCCCGGCCGTGACAGTTCGGTCAGCCGCTTCCGCAACTCCGCAACCTGCTTGCGCAACTCCGCCACCTTCGACAGATTCGCCAACTGCTCCAGGTACTCCTTCAGCGGACGAGCCGGGGTTCCCCACACCACCTGGCCTTTACGAACGATCTTCGACGTCAGGATGCCGCAGCCCGAACCCAACACAGCGCCCGATTCGATGTGCGCCTTGTCCCCGATTCCCACCTGCCCGCCGATCACGGCGTAATCATCGACCGTGACACCGCCCGCAAGCCCGGTTTGCGCCGCGATCAGCACATGCCGGCCGATACGGCAGTTGTGCCCGATGTGCACCAGGTTGTCGAGCTTGGTACCGTCGCCGATCGAGGTCACGCCCAGCGCCGCCCGGTCGATGCAGGAGTTGGCTCCGATTTCGACGTCCGCGCCGATCTCCAGGCGGCCGACCTGCGGGAACTTCTCGTAGTGGTCTTTCTCCAGCGCGAAGCCGAAGCCGTCCGCGCCCAGGACGCAACCGCTGTGCAGGATCGCGCGAGCGCCGATCCGGACGTTGTCGTAGATCGTCACCCGCGGGAAGAGCTGTGAATCGTCTCCTACTGTCACGTTCCGGCCGATCGTACAGCCCGAGTCAATGCGGACGCGTGCGCCGATTCGAGCGCCCGACTCAATCGCCACGTGCGGTCCGATGGATGCGCCGGCGGCGATGACGGCGTCGTGGGCAATCACGGCGGTCGGATCGATCCCCGGAGTCAGCGCCGGCCGGGGGTGGAATAAGGCCACGGCCCGGGCAAACGCGGCCCGCACATTCTTCGTGCGAATGACCGTTCGCGGAGGCTGGTTTTCGAACTCGACGGCGACCAACAGGCATCCGGCTGAGGAGAGCTTTGCTTGGCCGGCCGCCTTGGACCCGCCCGCGAACGACAATTCTTCCCGTCCCGCCGTCTCGAGCGGGGCCACACCACGGAGTTCCAGTTCCCCGTCGCCTTCAAAATCAAGGCCGAGCCGTTCGGCGAGTTCTCGGACATGCATGCCCTTGTATGATAACTACGGAAAAGATGCCCATCGACCCCTCGGCTGTTGTCTCGCCCGTTGCCCGCGTTCATCCCGAAGCCGTCATCGGCCCCGGTTGCGTCATTGGCGATTTTTGCGTGATCGAGCCGGAGGTGGTCCTGGGCGCCCGGTGCCGGCTCGAGCCCTACGTGTACGTCAAACGTTGGACCACGATGGGCGACGGCAACGAAGTCTCCGCGGGAACCGCCCTCGGCACCGATCCGCTCGACAAGTCATTCGGCGGCCAGCGCAGTTATCTCGCGATCGGCAGCCGCAACAAGATCCGCGAACACTACACGATCTCCCGCGGCACCCAACCCGAGTCCGTGACCACCATCGGCGATGACAACTACATCATGACTTCCGGTCACATCGCGCACAACTCGAAAATCGGGGACAATGTGGTCATCTGCAGTTGCGCGCTGGTCGCAGGATACGTGGAGGTGGGAGACAACGCCTTCATCTCCGGCGGCGTCGTGATTCATCAGTTTTCGCGGATCGGCAGGCTGGCCATGATCGGCGGCAACACCAGGGTGAACTCCGACGCCCCGCCGTTCTTCCTCTACAACGGGTTCAACATCGAAGCGCACGGCTTGAACCTGGTCGGCCTGCGGCGCGCCGGATTCAGCCGCGAGCAGGTTCTGGAGTTGAAGCGCGCCTACCAGATCCTGTACCGGTCGGGCCTCAAGCTGAACGACGCGCTCGATCGCATCCAGGCTGAATGTCCCGGAGAAGCCTCGCGGGATCTGGTGAGCTTTATCCGTGCGAGTAAACGCGGCATCTGCCGGGAAGACCCACGGCGCCGGGCCGCCGCCGAGTGATCAGCGCCCGCCTTGCGTATACCAGCGGGCGATCACTTCCATCGCCGGCTTGCCCCACGGAGTGTGCGAGCCATCCTCAGGTCCGCCAAAGCCGTTGGTGCCGACCTTCCACCAGTAAACCCCGGAGAACCACGGCTTGCCGTAGAAGGCCTTCAGCACCGCCTCGTAACATCGGGCCTGGTCTTCCACCGACAGATCTCGCGGCGATTCGTCCCACGGCGCACGATGGGGCGCCTTCAGACTGGCGAAGCCCGCTTCGGTGAAGATGACCGGGCGCTGGAAGCGCGATTGCACCGCTTCCACCTTTTGCACGATCGGCTCCAGGTCGAAGTTATCGGGCAACGGATAGTAGTTGTTCAGGCCGATGTAGTCGAGCGCGTCCCAGAACCGGATGCCTTCAAACTCCGGCCCTTGGACCGCGGCATACACCAGCGGGCCGGAGTACAACTCGCGAGCCCGCCGGATGATCCTCCGCCATTCGTCTTCGTAGCGGCTCATCCGGCCGAACTCCGTGCCGACGCACAACAGGTCGGCATGACTTTGGGCCGCGAGCTTTGCGTAGTGTTCGAGAAAGCGCACGTAGCTGTCGAACCAGAGGCGGCGGTCGCCGGCGGCGTCAAAGTGGATATCCGCCGGCCAGCCCCGGTGCAGCCAGACCTGGGGCTTCAACATCACCTTGATCCCGCGTTGGTGGGCCAGCGCGGTCACGGCTCGTATGTCCTCGTCGCGCTCCCAGGCGTTGCCGAACCGCACGGCAGGTTGCCCGGCCGGCGTGAACCCGTAAGGCACCAGCGCGATCGAGTTCACGCCATTGCGGGCCAGGTGATCGAGCATCGCGGCCGATTCGCGCGGGGAATACCCGGTAGGTCCCTCCGCGGTGAAGTTCACGCCTTTCTGAAAAAACCAGCGCGGGTACGGCTGCGCCGGATCGGGCTTCGGAATCGAGGCCAGCGTGGAAGCGCGCCCGGCCTGCTTCGACCGCCGTTCCAGAGAACCGGCCGCGTGCGCCCCGCCAAAGACAAGCAATGAGGCCGCGACGCCGGCGAGGATGCCCCGCCATCCCGGCGCGATGCCCGGCGAACCTGCCGGGCGAAACGTGGCCAGGATGCCGGTGGCGAGCAATGCGGGACCTAGCCCGAACAGCGCGAAGCGCGCATCAAGCGATCGCGCGGCCTGCGCGATAAACAGGCTCAGCGGCAGAAGGAACCCCACGATCCCGGTCGCCAGTCTCGGGCCCATCCCTGCCCATCCGCTCAACAGGCGCCAAAGTCCGAAGAGCAGCACCAGGGCATACACTACGGTCCCTAACCGCGTTTGCAGGGTTGCTTGCGGCTGGAAGGCCCACCGCGCCAGGGGAAAGCCGATGGCCACCTGGCCCAGGCACGCGATGAACAGGCCACTCAACCACCGGTGACGCGTAGGAGCGGCGAACGCCAGCAACGCAGCCGCGAAGACCGCTGCCATGGTGAGCAGCGGCGCCTCGCTTGCGGACCTCGATGCGAGAACCAACTGACCTTCCGGCCGGCTCACGGCCGCGACGTACATCGGCGCGCAGCGGAACCACAGGAAGGTCTCGCCGCCCGCGATCACTTTCAGGCAGGCCGGCAGCGCCCTCACCGTGAACATGGCCAGCCAATAAGCCGGGTAAAAGAACGCGGCTGCCGCCAGGGCGCCAAAGCAGGCGGCCCGTAACTTCGCAGTCCCTGGGTTGCCCTCGGCGCTGTGTTCGCTGACGGTCATTCGATACGGGTTCAGTGGGGGTTGGTCGCCGTGATCTGCGACTGGCCCAGAATCTTCTGCACTTCCTTCCTCAGCGGGCCCGTGGCCTTGGCGTAGATCATCTTGTACGCCTGGCAGAAGTAGTCGAGATCCTCAAACCGGCGGTGGGGACCGTGCCGCAGCTTCGGACATCCGCCGTGGCAGATGCTCTGATACTCGCAGACCTGGCACTCCGGATGCGCCAGCGTCTTCTTCACGGCGAAGTTGTACCGTGTCTGCCGCCGCGCGATCTCGCTCCAGGAGTCCATCGTGACATTGCCCAGTCTCCAGTGGCCTTCCACAAAGAAATCGCACGGGTAGACATCGCCGTTGTACTCCACCACCACGTAGCTGTCACAGGTTTCGTGCATGGTGCAGTTGCCGGGCTTCTGGCCGGCGAGCGCCTCGGCGATGTTGTCGAAAAAACGAATCCGCACGCGCCGCCGCTCCGGCCACCACAGGTCGAACGTCTCGGTCAGGAACCGCCCGTATTGCTCGGCGGTAATGGTGAAGGGCAGCGGATTGCCGTCGTGGTCGAACTCCGCCAGCGGGATGTACTGGATGTAGTCGATGCCCAAAGCGCGAAAGAACTTGTACACTTCCCTTGGTTTGTCGACGTTGGCCTGGCTCAGCACGCAGAGCGCGTTGAACTCCACCTTGTTCTTCTGCATCGTCTCGATGCCGCGCATCACCTGCTTCCAGGTGCCGCGTCCCTGCTTGTTAAAGCGGTAGAGGTCGTTGATCTCTTCCGGTCCGTCGATCGAGATGCCGATCAGCCAGTTGTAGCGGCGAAACAGATCGCACCAGTCGTCGTTCAGCAGGATGCCGTTGGTCTGCAGGGCATTGGAGACGTTGTGGCCGTCGCGGCCGTACCGCTTTTGCAGTTCGCACAGGTTCTGGAAGAAAGGCAGCCCGGCGAGGGTCGGTTCGCCGCCCTGGAACGCGAAGACGCTGTTCGGATACGAGTAAAACAAATACGTATCCACCAGCCGCTCCACGATGTCGGTGGACATACGCCGCGCCGGCATCGACTTGTAGGGGTCGGCCTCGCGATCGAGGTAAAAGCAGTACGCGCAGTCCAGGTTGCAGACGGCGGACGCGGGTTTGATCAACAGCGAGGTAATGCGCGGCGCGGGGCCGCCGCGTTCGCGGAGACTCAGGCTGTCTTCAATGGTGATGAGGCCGCCTGCCATGCGCCAAGTGTACAACGGGTCTCAGGCGGCGAAGATTTCGTCCGCTTGAATGCGGCTGTCAAACTCCGGGATTTCGAAGGCATCGACCTCGTTCAGTCTGGCATTACTGTAAAGAAAGAGCCTTCGATTGCCGGGGTCTACTAGCAGCACATGCGCGACTCCCCAACGATCGTATTCTGCCAACTTGGCCACGATCTCCGACCATCGATCGTCCGGCGAAGTGATCTCGATGGCGAGAAAAGGCGGGGTGGTCGGGACTTCTTCGCGAGGCGGCTGATCCCGATACACCGCCACATCTGGAATACGAAAGCGGTCAGACGCCACGCGATGCCGTAACTCCGGCATGGCCCACAGGGCGTGGCTCTTCCGCAGTTCGTAGAAGATCTCCACCAATCTCGCCTGGATCAGGCTGTGGGTCCGATTCCCCATGTTCCGCTCCACGACCGAGCCGTCAATGTACTCGCGGTCCGGCCCGTCGAACGTCATGTGGAGGTACTCTTCCACGCTCACGCCCGTTTTGAGACTCATAAACAGATTATGACGCTGATTGGCCTTTCGCGGCGCCTGTTCCCGTCGCCAGCCGTGCGGCTTCTTAGTCAAACCGCAAAGATTTCTCCCGCTTGAATGCGACAGTCAAACTCCGGGATTTCGAAGGCCTCTACCTCCGTCACCCCGGCCGTCACGTAACGATAGAGCTTGCCTCTGTTCGGGTCTACCAGCCACACATGCGCCACACCCCACTGGCTGTATTCGGCGAGCTTTGCCATCACTTCGCCGTAACGGTCCTCCGCGGACAGGATTTCAATTGCGGCAAACGGCGGTTCAGCCGGAATTCGCTCGGCGGGAACCTGATCGCGGAAGACGGCGACATCGGGAATCAGGAATCGGTTCGCTGACCGGCGGAAGCGCAGTTCGGCACGGGCAAGCAGCGGGCATCGCTTTCGAATTTCGTAGAAGATCTCAATCAGCCGCGTTTGCGCCCCGCTGTGCGGTCCATCGCCCATGTTTCGCTCCACTACGGCTCCGTCGAGGTATTCGCGATCCGGCCCCTCGAACGTGGTTCGCAGGTACTCTTCAACCGCAACGCCGGTCTTCAGCGCCATACCTCCACTATAGCTCTGCGATACTAAATAGATGCGCGAAGTCAAGCCCTCGGTCTGTGCCTTGGACTGTCCCGACGCGTGTTCGCTGCTGGTCACAGTCGAGGACGGAAAGGCGACTCAGTTACGCGGAAACCCGCAGCATCCGGTTACGCGGGGCTTTCTGTGTGCGAAGGTTGCCCGTTATCTGGAGCGCGAGTATCATCCCGACCGCCTGCTTTTCCCGCAACGCCGCATTGGACGAAAGGGCGAGGGCCGGTTTGCACGCATTACGTGGGACGAGGCTCTCGACGAGATCGCTGACCGCTTGAAGGCCATCGCCACCGAGTATGGGCCGGAAGCGGTTTTGCCCTACAGCTACGCCGGCTCGATGGGTTACCTGCAGGCCTCCGGGATGGATCGCCGGTTCTTCTACCGGCTGGGGGCTTCGCGCCTGGATCGCACCATCTGTTCGGCGGCGGGTGGGGCGGGATTGATGCGCGCCATCGGGTGCCGTTACGGCACCGAGCCCGAGCAGTTCAGCCAGGCAAAGCTGATCCTGGCTTGGGGCGCCAACGTCCTCGGCACAAATGTCCATCTGTGGCCGTTCATCGTCGAGGCGCGCCGCAACGGAGCGAGGTTCTACACCATCGATCCCCGCAAGAACCGTACGGGGAAACTCTCGGATAAGCATTTCTTTGTGAACCCGGGGACAGACGCAGCCCTCGCGTTCGGCCTGATGCACGTCATCTTTGCGGAAGGACTCGAAGACAGGGACTATATCGACCGCTATACGACCGGCATCGCCCAATTGCGCGAACGGGTGAAACCGTACACGCCCGGGCACGTGGAAGCCCTGACGGGCGTGAACCGCGAAGACGTCGTGCAACTGGCGCGGGAGTACGCCACCACGCGGCCCGCCGTGATCCGCTTGAACTATGGCGTCCAGCGTAGCGAACGCGGCGGCCTGGCCGTGCACGCGGTGTCCCTGTTGCCGGCCATCACCGGAGCGTGGCGCGATCTCGGCGGCGGCATGCAGGTTTCGACCTCGGGCGCATTCCAGGTGAACCGCGCGAATCTGGAGCGGCCGGATCTGCAGCAACTGGCCCTTGGCCGCGAAGCGCGCATCTTCAACATGACCACGCTTGGGGAGACGCTGACGGGAGCCCACGAGCCTCCCGTCAAGGCTCTGATCGTGTATTGCTCGAATCCCGCCGCCATTGCGCCAGAACAGAACAAGGTCTTCCGCGGGTTAGAACGTCCTGACCTGTTCACCGTCGTTCTCGAGCAATTCCAGACCGACACCGCCGATTACGCCGACATTCTGCTGCCCTCGACGACGTTTCTCGAGCACACGGATGCGTACTTCGCGTACGGACACTACCACCTGCAGATGGCCAGGCCAGCGTTGCCCGCGCCGGGCGAGACCAAATCCAACGTCGAGGTCTTCCGGCTGCTGGCGGGGCGAATGGGTTTTACGGACCCATGCTTCGACGAATCCGAGGATGACATGATCCGCGGCTTGCTCGATTCCGGCCACCCGTTCCTGAAGGACCTGACTCTCGAACAACTGGATCGGGAGCATTCGGTGCGGCTCAATGTTTCCGCCGGGGATCAGCCGTTCCGGCCATTCGCCGAAGGCGGGTTTGGCACCGAGTCCGGCAGGTGCAATCTCGACGTGCCGGAGTACGTGCCCCCGGAGGAATCGAGGCTCGGCGTGGAATCGTTGCGGGCGAAGTTCCCGCTGGAGTTGATCTCCCCCAAGAACGACGACAGTATGAATTCGACCTTCGGGAACCGGCCGGAAACGGACCTGCAGACTTCGTTCCTGGAGATGAGCCGCGCGGACGCAGAGACGCGAGGGATCGGCCATGGCGATCAGGTAAGAATCTTCAACGATCGCGGTTCCTGCGTGCTGACGGCGGAAGTGAACGGATCGGTGAAGGCGGGTGTGGTCTGCGCGCCGTCGGTCCGGCAGGGCCGCCAATCGCCGGGCAAACGTAACGTGAATGCGCTCGCCTCCGATCGCCTTACCGATATCGGCGGCGGCCCCGTCTTTTATAGTTGCCTGGTGGAAGTCGAAAGGGTTGGGGATTGAGATCGCTGCTGATTCTGGTGGCGCTGGCCACGCTCACGACTCCCGGGTGCAAGAAGCGGGATCGCATCAGAGTCGGCCAGACGGAAGAAGGCGCGGTGGGACCAGCCAGCGTCGTGCATGTCGCGGACACACGCACGGAGAAACAACTGCTCGCGGGCTTTCACAGCGTCGAGCAGAACTCCTGGCGCTGGACCGAGGGCAGGTTCAGCGTCGCCCTGAAACCGCCGGCGGGAGCGGCGCAGCGCGGCGCTGTGCTTGAAATGCGATTCTCGGTTTCAGAACCGGTGATTAAGAAACTGCAGACGATGTCGCTGACGGCGAAGGTCAACGGAACGCCCCTCCCCCCGGAGACCTACACGCAGCCGGGTGAGATGGTGTTCGCGCGCGATCTGGAACCCGCGCTATTGGCCCGCGACACGGTCAAAGTGGATTTCGAGCTGGACAGATTCGCTAAGGCCGGCGAGTTCGACTCGCGGGAACTCGGCCTCATCGTCGCCTCGATCGGGCTGGAAGCAAAATGACGCGGGCGGCGCGCCTGTGGTTGTGGCTTCTGCCTCCGTGCTTCTTCCTTGCGCTTTACTGGCGTGGCCTGTTTGTCTGGTTTCAGGCGGACGACTTCGGCTGGATGGGTATCGCCGATTCCTTCGCCCATTCGCGCGATGTCTGGACCACCTTCTTCGCGCCTAAGGCGCAAGGCAGCATCCGGCCCATTACGGAGAGGCTCTATTTCTTCGCCCTGTTCAACCTGTTCGGCTTTAATGGCCTCCCTTACCGGCTCTGCGCCTACATCACCCAGATGGCCAACGTCGTCATCTTCGCCGCGGTGGCGCGAAAGCTGACGGGATCGAATCTTGCGGCTGTCGCGGCCCCAATTCTCTGGTGCTCGAACCTGGCCCTGTTCTATCCGCTGAGTTGGAACTCGGTCTACAACCAGGTGGCATGGGCGTTCATCTTTTTGCTCGCGTTCTATTTCCTGCTGCGCTATCTCGAGACCGGACGGCGAGCCTTTTGGATCGCCCAGTGGGCCGTATTCCTGCTTGGCTTCGGCGTGCTCGAATTGAACGTCGTGTATCCAGCGCTCGCTTTCAGCTACTGCTGGCTGTTCGCCCGCGACCGCGTGCGCATGACGCTGCCCCTGTTCCTCCCATCGATCCTGTTCACCATCGTCCATCGTGTGGCCACGCGGAACATCTCCGTTCCGGGCTACGGCCTGTACTGGGATGTTTCGATCTTCCGTTCGCTGTGGACCTACTGGCGATGGGCCTTCAACACCACCCAATACTACGCTTTCTCGCACGTGCCGGAGGTTTGGGGCGTGGTCGCATTCTGGATTCTCTCGCTCTCCCTGCTGGCGTTCGTTGCCGTTCAGGCGAAGCAGCGAAAGTGGCTGCCGGCGTTTGGCCTGGTCTGGTTCCTGGCGACCCTTGCGCCGGTGTTGCCGCTGCGCGATCACCTCACCGAGTATTACCCCGCGATTCCCGCCATCGGACTGAGCCTTACCGCGGCCATCGGAATCGCGGCCGCCTGGAATGCGCGCTGGCCTTTGCGAGCCGCCGGACTGGTGCTGGTGACCACGTACATGCTGGCCGGCATCAAGCCCCTTCGCACTTCGCTGCGCCGGTCGGTGGAGACGACGCTGCGCATCGAAGCTCTGGTCGGCGGCGTCGCCCGCGCGCAGCGACTTCACCCCGGCAAGACGATTCTGCTTTCGGAGATCGACGAGAAACTCTTCTGGTTGGGTGTCAGCGAGAACCCGTTCCGTCTGCTCGGCATCGACAAGGTCTATATGGTTCCCGAGACGTCGCGGGAGATCCGCCAGCGGCCGAACTTTAACCCCGTTACCGACTACGTGCTACCGGCGGCGACGACTCTCGCGGGTCTCGACCGCGGGACCATCGTCGTGTATTCCGCCAAAGGGCCTCGGCTCAAGAACGTGACCGCCCTCTACGAAGCCAAGGCGCGCGCCACCCTGGTGGACGAATTCCCGCGCCGCCTGGATGCCGGCGGGGCGCTATTCACGAAGTACTTTGTCGAGGGCTGGTATCCTCCCGCCAATGGCACGCGGTGGATGGCCAAACGCGGCGCGCTGCGGATTGGCGGGCCTCGATCGGCGGGTGAACGCCTCTGGATTAGCGGCTTCCGGCCCGAACACTCGCGCTGGACCTGGCCGGTGGAACTCCGGGCGGCCGTTGAGGGCAGGCCACTGCAGCGCCACAGCGTCGGACCCAGGGACGGGCAATTTCAGTTCGACTACGCGCTGCCGGCGGAACTGGCCGGGCGCGCCTCGATTGA
>JBJXGR010000440.1:0-4260 GCA_046160045.1 Bryobacteraceae bacterium | reverse complement strand
AACGCTTCAAGTGCGGCCTCACGGCCGCCCTCGCATGGCTCGGGGCCAGGGTGGTTCGCTACGCCTTCCCTGTACGACTCTTTCATTCGCTACTCCATGCCGGTTTATCCCGGCGCTATCCAGACACGAGTGTCTGCAGCTTCGAGACTCGTCTCGACGCATCTTGCGGCCTCAACACTGGGTCGCGGGAAAAGACAAATCGGTCATTGCTGAAAGAGTCGACGCCGGCATTGGTGGTGTGTACGCGAGCATTGTGATGAGAAATACGGGCCAAAAGTGGGGCGGTCCCCCTGGACCGCGGGCCGGCCCCCTGGCCGGCCCACCGGGAGAAGCCCGGCATTGACTTTTTCATCCATCTCGGTCGACGCGCCTGGTGTGGCGTGGTGGATCACAACATCGCCGGGTTTATTTGCATTGGGCGGCCAATCACTTACCAGGCTTGCCCTTTCGCTCCCCTTGTCCCCCGGGCTATGCTGCAAATGGGAAGGCACTGCCCGCCCGCGGGCGAGTGTTGATTTTTTCCGTGTAGTTTCGTGCAGTTTTCACGTAACCCGTTGAAACCACGCCCACACACGCCCACGGAATCCCCTTCAAAACTACACAAAACTACACGAAAGTACACGAAACTACAGTTTCGTGTACTTAAATCTACAGAATTTGTACCGATTCTCCATCACAATCGGTTCAAATTTTTTTTCGCAATGTTTTCATGCGCTTGCGGGAATGAAGAATTCGAGGATTTCGATCGGCGTGGGACGTTGGGGTTGGGAAGGTCGACCAGACGCGAAGCCGCGCCGTGATGGAGGCGCCCGGCACACCGCTCTGACGCAGATCCTCCCATCGTGACGAGGTGCATCATCTTGTCACCGCGGGCGGAGACGGCCGGCAACCGTCCCCGCCTGCTTTCCGAGCCCGTCGTTAAGCCAGTGGTGGCCGGTGCATTATGTCTGCGCAGGCTCTGATGGGAGTGACCGGCCGAATGAGAACTTGTCGGCAGCCCCGAGCGTAACCGATGCGGTTGTCTTTGCCGACACCTTTCACCACACCCGATGGTCCGCACCATCAGAGGCCGTAGAGAGGGCTGCGGTGGCCTCGATTTCCGTACACGTTTTAAGCCGCGGCTGCCTCGGCTGAAGGCGCTTTTTCAACAGCCGGCGCACTATTTTGCCTTTAGGGCGGTGTCAGTTCACCCGATGTCCGGGGAATGTTCAAACTCGCCCAATAGAACGCGAGGAGAAATGACGTCGGGCTGTATTTAGATTCTTTAGTGTGAACGGAGAACGGCATGTCAAACGATGGCCCCAATACCGAAGATTTCGACGGATTCCTATCAGGTGGCTACGATTGCGATCGTTGCGGCGCATGGTTCTGGCGGACACCTCGAATCGTCGAATGTGAATCGTGCGGCGATGAGTTGTGTCCCAATTGCCGGCCGGTCGAATGCGCCTGCGGTTCCTTATTCTGCCCGGACTGCGTGGTGACCCTTCACGATGAAGATGACGAATACGTTATGTGTCCTTCCTGCCTGCGGGCAGCGGGCGTTTGCGAGAGTTGCGGCGAGGGAGAGCAGGAAGTTCGATACCTGGATACGGAGCGGCACGGGGAAATGCTCTTGTGTCCGGTGTGCGCCCTGGCCAGGGTTGAGGAGGCGATTCCCTCGATGCCCCTGGCGTCATGAAGATCGGAGGGGCTATCGCTGGCAGGCGGGGCTGTCGTCGAGTGCAACGGCGGTCCGGCCTGCTTGCCGGGATCTCAGGGAACTCTTTTAGAATGAATGGCTGGGAGGCAGGGATTCGAACCCCGATACGCAGATCCAGAGTCTGCAGTCTTACCGTTAGACGACCTCCCACTGAGGCCAATTGTCAGCTTATCACCTTTTCCCGGCGTCGCGCGTCACGCCCGGCTTCTTCCCCCGGCGCAGGAACCTCGCGACCGAATCGCGGCTTTTCTTGAGAGAGCGCTCCACCTTTGCGCAGGCGCCGTTCACACCGCGCTCGGTGTGCCGGTCGGCAATGGCGAGTCCCATTTCCGCCTTCCGGTTGCCCATGGCGACGCCCTGGACGGTCTTGTTTCCGGCCGAAATCAGGGTCTTCGCGGGAGAGGGGTTCAACAGGAAAAGCAGGAACAGCGACGCGCTTCCGGGTCGGATCATTGTAAGATGCTACCGTACTTTGCCCAGTCCGGCTGGCGCGGTTCGCGGTCGCGTCAGCGGAAGGGCGGCAGTATAATTCAGGACATGCCGGATGCTTCCCGCCGGGACATCTTCCGCGCCGGCGGCGCGATCGCTGTCTCCGCTCTGTCGTATTCACGAGTTCATGGCGCAAACGACTCCATCGCTATGGGCGTCATCGGCTGCGGAGGGCGCGGCCGCAGTGTCACCGGCGCGTTTCAGAAGCAGCCCCATCTTCGTGTCGCCGCCGCATGCGACGTCTTCGGCAACCGCGTCGACATGGTGCAGCAAAAGGCCCCCGGCGCCCGCGGTTTCTCCGACCATCGCAGGATGCTCGAGATGAAAGATCTGGATTGCGTCCTCATCGCCACTCCCGACCACTGGCATGCCGCGACCGCCATCGACGCGCTGAGCGCCGGCAAGGACGTATACGTTGAGAAGCCGCTCACACTCACCATTGAAGAAGGACCCAGGATCGTGCGGGCCGCACGCGTCAACAACCGCATCTGCCAGGTCGGCATGCAGCGCCGCTCGAGCGAGTCCTACCGCGAGGCCAAACGCGACTTCATGCCGAAACTGGGCAAGGTGACTCTCGCCCGCACGTGGTGGCACGGCAATGGCGCGCACCTGATGAAGGCTCCTCCCGAGATGCGCTCGAAGCCCGACAATCTCGACTGGGGCCGCTTTCTCGGACGCGTCAAGTGGCGCGAGTATGACCCCCAGATGTACTGGAACTTCCGCGCGTATCTCGAGTTCGGCGGAGGCCAGGTGACCGACCTGTACACGCATTGGATCGACATGGTCCACCTGTTCCTGGAACAGGATGTCCCCGTTTCCGGAGTCGCCGCGGGCGGGATCTACCATTACAAGGACGGCCGCACCGCTCCGGACACGATCAACGCTCTGACGGAGTATCCCAGCGGGTTCACCGCGACCTTTGAAGCCACGCTCGCGCCCGGAGTGACCGGCACGGGCATGGAACTGTGCGGCACGGAGGGCCGCCTTCTGATTGCCGGCGGCAAGTGCGAATTTCATCCGGTGGAAAAGGGCGCGCCGCCCATCATCAGGCCGATCTCCGACTCCACGGAAGCCCATGTCTCGAACTTCCTTGATTGCGTCCGCTCGCGGAAACTCCCGAATGCCGATGTCCTGATCGGACACCGCTCGGCCCAGGCCTCCCACCTCGGAAACATCGCATACCTGGAGAAGCGCCGCATCAAATTCGATCCCGTTCGAGAGGAGATCCTGCCGCTGTGAACTCCGCCTTGCTGGCCGATCCGATCTCCAAGCGGCATCTGACGGGCCACGATCATCCCGAGCGCCCTGAACGGTTCAATGCCATCCTGCAGGCGCTCGAGCGCGCCCGTTTGACTGAGTCGATGACGCCGGTCGAATCGCGCGACGCCACCGAAGACGAACTGGCGTACTGCCACACCCACGCCTACATCAAGACAGCACGGCACGACATCGCGACGCTCGATCACTCCCGCGGCATCAGCGGCCTGTCGACCGGAGACACTACGATCTCGGCCGATTCCTGGACCGTCGCTGTGCGAGCGGTGGGCGGCGTGTTGAACGCCGTCGACCTGGTGGTTGCCCGGAAGGCGAAGAACGCGTTCTGCCTGGTTCGCCCGCCGGGTCACCACGCGACACCGGTGCGGGGCATGGGCTTTTGTATCTTCAACAACGTCGCCATTGCGGCGCGGCACGCGCAGCGCCGGCGCGGCCTCGACCGTGTCCTGATCGTCGATTGGGACGTCCATCACGGCAACGGGACGCAGGACATCTTCTACCGCGACGGCAGCGTTCTCTTCTTCAGCACGCATCAGTACCCGTGGTATCCCGGCACGGGCGCCGAACAGGAAACCGGCGAAGGCAAGGGCAAAGGAAAGATCATCAATTGCCCGTTTCCCGCGGGCTCCGGAAAACTCGAAATCGGGGGAGCGTTCCGCCAGAAGCTTCTTCCCGCGGCCGACGCTTTTAAGCCCTCTCTTGTCATCATCTCGGCGGGCTTTGATTCGCGCGAGGGCGATCCGCTCGGCCGCTTCACCCTCTCCGATGCGGATTTTGCCGGGTTGACCCGAGTCTGC
>JBJXGR010000439.1:0-5644 GCA_046160045.1 Bryobacteraceae bacterium | reverse complement strand
GATCGAGGAAAACCAGCGGGAAATGTGGAAGAACTTTCCCAGAGAAGACCTCTGATGGCTGCGCTGGTTGTCGACCCGCACCGGTGATTTGGAAGCTCACTCGCTCGGATCTGCCCCGAGACTCCGGTCCGAATCTCACGATCGTCAGGGGCGCGTTGCCGCAGGCTCGAAGCTGATCTTCAATCGCGTGCCCGTTGCGCTGGCCAAACGCTGGAGGGTTTGTGTAGAGGGCCGGGTCCGTCCGCTCTCCAGCCTGGCGATGACGGATTGAGTGGTGTCCATGCGGTGTGCGAGTTGCTGCTGGGTGAGGCCCGCGGTGACGCGTGCATGGATGACCGCGCGGGCAAGCACGAACTCGGGTCCGAGTTCTTCATGCGCCTTGCGGTAGTCCTTGTTTTTCATCCATTTCTGATGAAGGTCGCTCACCTTGGTCATCGTGAAATCTCCTTTGCCCGCTTCAGGGCCAACTCAATCTCGCGGCCTGGCGTCTTCCGTGTCTTCTTGATGAACACCCGCACCACCACCACTCGCCGGCCGGCGGCGGTTACATAAAGGGCTCGCGAAATCCCATCCTTGCCCTTGATCCGCATTTCCCAGAGGGGCCCGCGCACATGCGCGACGTGGGGTTCCCCAACCCGCTCCAGCCCGAACTCCTCGATCAGTTGCGAGACGTAGTGGAAACGGGCAAGCATGTCGGTGGGCAACTCTTCCAACTCCGCGTCTACGACAGCATTCAAGGTCTCTACTGTCCACGTCATCGCAGACCCTCCAGTATAGCATTTGTGCTATAAGGCAACAGGTTTGGCAAGGTGGAGAAACCCGCGCCTACACCCGATCAGCACGGGAAACCTGCGTCTGCACGCACCTGACGTTAGTTCTTGCCGCTGGTTCTTCTGACGTTAGATTATTGTGAACTGAAGCGGCCGTACAGGGTGGTTGGACTTCTCTAACGGTTGCGTCGTCCTGGTCGACCCTTGCGCTTTGGGGTGTACTGAGCGAATCCCTCTTCAAGGGAGACGTCCAAGACTTGACACATCGCGGCCATGCTCTCCGGCTCAGGACGAGTTTTGTCGCGCAAGTAAAAGTAGACTGCGGCTCGGGTTAGTCCACAAAGGGTTGCGAATCTCTCGACGGAGAACTGCCGCTCAGCTAGTTTTGGCATGAGCCACTCGCGGATGTGATTGAAGTCCTCAGGCAATCTTTGCGCCTCTATTGCGCTCGGCCCATCGACGACCCATCTCAACCAGATCCTTCTGCTGATCTGATGAGAGCAATTCCCAAACGGCATCCAATCCGTCCATGCTAGCCTTCCTGCCCGATTTCCTCTCGACAAGATGAGCGAGCTTATCAGCGTACTTCAATTCGTCTCGGAGGAGAAGCATTTGCTCATAGTTGAGGTCGAGTATGTCACATATCACCCGAAGCAAAGGGTTCTGAGGAACCCCCCCGCCTCTCACAATTCGCCGAACGTGCTCGTAGGTCACTCCAGCGCGTTTTGCGACATCTCTGATCGACAGCTGCCTCGTCTTCATGGCCGCGCTGATTTCGCGAACGAACTCACAATCATCCGATTTTTTTTCCATAATGCTATTATACCATCAGAGAATGTGCATTGCAACTGTTTTATGTGCGTGTATTGGCGCAATTAATTTGTGCTTGTTGGGCCATCTTCCGCACTTCTCGAGAAGCGGTTGATTGGCCCCAGGCCAGGAGTGCAAACAAGCAACCTGCAAGAACTCGGCAGGGGATTGGCATCAAGTTTCCCTCCACCCTGTGTGATTAGCACCGGACGGTTGAAGAGTATCCGAGCGGTAGGCGGGTGTAAAGGCCCCGAAGGCGGGACGGCGATCGGGGCAAGGGTAGCGGACCGGACCACGCTGCCAAGTCTTCCTGCGCCACCGAACGATTTGTGTGACGTCAAGGGCGTTGATTCGCCCCTGCCTCGATCGTCGGGCCGCAGGTGTGCAGCCTCAACTCGTGGAAATTCAGTGTTGAGCCGTTTCGGCTCGACGTTTGCATCCAAGGTAGGAGCCGTGCGCGTTAGGAGCGCTCCCAAGGATCTGTGCGGGGAGCGGTCGGCGATGGCCGTCCCTCCCGCGACCCAGGTTTCCGGGATTCGAGATGACGCGCTGCGCGCCGGTGCAGGGAAACCCACTGGACGCCGAACTGCGCTGGCCGCGAGCGGATCCACGCACATTGTCCGGGCGAACCGTGCGGATGCGATTCGAACTGCGGCGGAGCAGTTTGTACGGGTTCTGTGCCCAACAGTTCCCTCGAAGGTGGCCTCGCCGGTCCGCGGCCCGAGCCGCATCGACATCATTGTATACACTATAGGTTCCGATGGAGGTGAGCACACGTGAAAAACCAGGGAGGGCGACTCATCCAGAGCGCCCTGCGCCATTCCCTCCGGCTGTGCTTGGCCTGCATCTTGGCCGCCGCCGTTTGCGCGGCGCCACCGGACGTTGCATGGACCGATGACACTTACGCGGACTTCCGCGCTGGCCAATTCGACGCTTCGGGACACAATCTGATCGCTACCGCGAAAGGCGAGTTGAAGACGGTCTACCGGTTTGACTTGAACACAGATGGATTTCTCGACCTCGTCTTCAGCACTTCTCACGACTTCGTCACGGCGCCCCCCGCTACCCTCTACCAGGTAGCGGGCGGGAGAGGACCCGGCAGGGCTTCCGAACTGCCTCCGATGGGAACCAGTCATGCGGCGGTGGCGGATCTGAACAAGGACGGTGTTCTCGACCTGGTGCTCACGCCAAACAACAACTGGGTCACGGCCCGACGCTATCTGTTCATCCTATGGGGCGGGTCGGACGGTTGGTCAGCAAAGCGCATGACGAACCTGCTGACCATGGCGCCCCGGGCGTTGCGGATCGCTGACGTGGACAACGACGGCTGGCTCGACATCGCCGTCATCAACGGCTCACGTTGGGCGCCGGAGGACGGTCCGGAGACGCTCCTGCGGGTTTACTGGGGAAGTGAACACGGTTTCCGGCAGGAGGCCTACTTCGAACGAGTTGAACGGAACGCGGTCGACCTCGAGGTGGCGGACCTGGATGGCGACAAACGGCCCGAACTGGTGGTGCTCCATTCCGGTCCAGGAGAAGTCCTGGTTTACTGGAGCGGCGAAGGTCGTGACGGGCGGAAACTCGGAAATCCTTCGCGGGTGGATTTGGCGGTCTCGGACGTGGCGCGTCTCGGCGTGCTCGACTTCAACCGCGACGGGAAACCAGACCTGATTGTTTCCGGGGGAATCAAGGAGCAGATCGGCGCGGACCCGACGACTGGTCAACGTCTGTCCCGGCACTCGGGCCTTGTGCAACTGCCCGGCAAGCAGGGGCGGGGTTGGGGCCAACCCCGGCGAATCCCGGCCCCCTCCGCTTCGGCACTAGCCGTTGCCGACCTGAACAAGGATGGCTGGCCCGACCTGATTCTGGCCGATGGCGGCGCGGCGCGCGATAGCGTCCAGATCATGTGGGGGGATCGAGGCGGAGGGTATGACCGATCGCCCCCTACGAAACTCCCCATCGCCTATGCCGCCGCCGTGGCCACGGCCGACCTCGACAGTGACGGCAACCTGGATCTGGTCGCCGGAGTCGCCAGAGCCGTCGAAACCTATCAGGCGGAATCGAAAATCTTCCACGGGGATGGAACCGGCCGATTCGCAATGGCTGCGTTCGACATCCCCACCGCCGCCGTGACCGATGTCGCCGTGGCCCCTCCCGACAAGACTTCCGGTTACCGGCTGATCTTCTGCAATCGCCTCTCGGGCCGAATCGATGAGGATGTGCCAACGCGAGTCTTTTGGGGCGCCAAAGGGGGATTTGTCCCTTCGCGTTTCTCGGACTACCAGATCCGGTCTGGTTATGCCTCGATCGCCGCCGATCTGAACGACGACGGCTACCCAGACCTGGTGATGGCCTCGATCGTGCACAACGTGGCCGACCCGCGCCCGGATATGGGATTCCATATCCTCTGGGGCGACAAGGATGGGTTGAACAGTGACCGCCGGACCCTCGTGCCCGAGCAGGGGCTGTTCACCCTCAACGTGGCCGACCTCGATCAGGATGGCTACCTCGATCTCATCGGCAACTGCACCCCCTCCCCCAGCAAAGGTGGAGATCCGGCACGCGTGGTGATTTGGTACGGAGGAAGAGGAGGCTTCGACCGCAAGCGCCGCCATGTGCTGGAATCTCCCGGTGCGCAGGGCACCATTGCAGTCGGTGATTTCAATCGGGACGGGTTTCTGGATCTGGCCGCCTCCCGCTGGAACCAGCACACTGTTTCGATCTTCTGGAATGGTCCCCAGGGATTCGTATCAAATCGCCGGCTCGACCTTCCTCTGGTGTCCCCTGACGATATCAGCGTTGCCGATCTGAACAGCGATGGCTGGCTTGACTTGATCGTCACCAGTTTCTTTATCCCCGGCACCCACGGCTACGACTTCGGCACGTACCTGTTCTGGGGAGGGCCCGACGGATTCAAACCGACCAACGCACAGAGACTCCCCTCCGGGGCTGGGTGCGGCGTCAATGTTGCGGATTATGACGGCGACCGTCACCTTGACCTTTTTATCCCGAATTACCACATGGGTGGGAACCGCACGGCCATTCCCTCGTTCTTGTACTGGGGGCGTGAGACGGGGTTCTCCGAACTCAACCGAACCAGCCTGACCGTCGATTCCGGCCACGGGTCGCTTTCGGCGGACTTCAATCAGGACGGGCTGATCGACCTGGCCATCTCCAATCACGCCACCGAGGAAACCCACGTCACTCATTCCCGTGTCTACTACAACGACCGCAACCGGTTTGCCCAGCCACCACTAGTCAGATTGCCAACCGTGGGCAGCCACTACATGTATCGGGCCGAAGTCGGGCATATCTACAATCGATCCTACCGCCAGAGTTACGATTCCAGGGTCTTTCGCTGGAGCGATGAGCGCCATGGCGGCACCCTGGCCGTCCGCGCTCAGACCCCCGGCGGAAGCCGGTTGCAGTGGTATGTACGCTCGGCTCCCACCGAAGCGGAACTGGCGGCGCGCCGCTGGATCGCAGTGGCCCCAACCGGCGCGCCGCTGCTCCGGTTCGATGTTTCCGCACCGGACCGCTGCTTGCAGTACCGGGCGGAGTTCGTGTCGGACAATGGAGACCGATACCCGGTTGTGGACAGTGTGCAGATTCGCCTGAACTGACGTCGTGTAGACCGCGTGACAAGGCGGCGCACACGGCGACGGAATGAGAATTCGAACCTCTTCCACCGTCCCTGCCCACAGCGCCTGTTTCGAAGGACCCGGCGGCCGCGGCGTGGGATTAGAAGCTGCGCAACCGGCAGTTGCACTACTTCAGCCGATACAGCAGCTCGACAGGAGGAGACTATTCCGGCTACAAGGAACCCAAAGTCATCGGTCCGTGCCCGGACGGCAGCTATTCGTTCAACGGGCAGTTCGATGCCGCGATCAACGTTCCCGGCGCTTCGGTAGTCACCCGCGCGAGCGCGGGCGCTGTTTACCTTTCAACCAACCGCAGCCGTCCGAACGCCTCCGGCGTGTGGTACGACGGCGCATCGACCTTTTGCCAGGCGATGAACTTTCGGTTCGGCGGCGCTCCCTCGATCCGGTACAGGTTCATCCGCA
>JBJXGR010000438.1:0-13701 GCA_046160045.1 Bryobacteraceae bacterium | reverse complement strand
GCGGTCCGCGCAGGCGGCCACAGCGTAGCGGGCAACTCGATGTGCGATCAAGGCATGGTCATCGATCTTTCGCAGATGAACGCGGTCAGCGTGGATCTCAAACGTCGGATCGCCCGTGTCCAGGGCGGCGCGACGTGGGGTGACGTCGATCGGGAAACCCAGGCCTTCGGCCTCGCAACCCCCGGGGGCATCGTCTCGCATACGGGTGTCGCGGGTCTGACTTTGAACGGTGGAATCGGCTGGTTGCGAAACAAGTACGGTCTGAGCTGCGACGCCATGGTGTCGGCGGAGGTAGTGACGGCGGACGGTTTGGTCCTCACTGCGAACGCAACCGAGAACGCCGACCTCTTCTGGGCACTCCGGGGCGGGGGCGGCAACTTCGGGGTTGTGACGTCGTTCGAGTTTGCGCTACACCCCGTTGGGCCGACCGTTGCGGCGGTCTTTTCGTTTTATCCGATGGCGGCGACGAGGGACGTGTTAAACCGGTGGCGCCAATGGGTCGCGTCCGCACCGGAGGAGGCGTCTACCGAGGTCATCACCTGGACGGCGCCGGCGGCGCCCCACCTGCCGCCCCCGGTTCACGATCGTGAGGTGGTGATCGCGGCGGGGGTCTATTCCGGCGATGCGCAGGAAGGCATGCGGGTCTTACAGCCGCTCCGGGAATTCGGCCAGCCTCTCGGTGAGATCGCCGCCGGCATCCCCTATCGAATTCTCCAGAGCGCGTTCGATGCTTCTCTCCCGAATACGGGCGAGGTGATCGCTTACTGGAAGTCGCTGTACCTCGACCACCTCGGCGATAAAGCGATCGAGATCATGGCGGATCGAGCGGAGAATCGCAGTTCGCCCTCGACGATGGTATTCGTCCAACATCTCGGAGGCGCTGTTAGACGTCTACGGGCGAACGAGACGGCGTTCCCCGTGCGCGACGCCGCGTTCGTCCTGAACTTCGCGGCCGATTGGCGGGACCCGCGTGAGACGCCCCGGCATGTCGAGTGGGTCCGCGACGCGTGGAGCCGCCTTGCTCCGCACTCAACGGGTGCCGTTTACCTGAACTACCTGGGCCGTGAGGAGGGGGATGCTGAACGTGTGGTTCGGTCGGCGTTCGGCTCCAACTACGCTCGGCTCGTCGAGATCAAGACGAAGTACGACCTGGCCAACCTCTTCCGCATGAATCAGAACATTAAACCCGCGCCGCCTCGCGAAGCCGGCCCGCACTCCGCGCAAGGCCGAACTTAAGAGGTCTCAAACCAGGAACCAGGAGGAATCCGGGACAGCCGCAAAATCCGCACTTCCGGGGAAACCCGTGACTGACGGGGAAACCCGTGACGGTAACCCCTTTGCAGGTTTTCAATCATCGGATCTGTTTGCGCGGTGGTCCGCTTGTTACCTGGTGTCGGGTTCCGACGCTACGCCGCCTTCTCCTGGTCCTCCAGTCTCTCTAGCACTTCCACTAACTTCCGGTACGCCGCCGGATCTTCCGACATCAGCCGGATTATCTGCGCCCGCGCCTCCTGATATTCCGCCGTCTGCTTCCACTCGGCATCCGCGGCAGCGTCTCCTTCAACTTCCTCCCCTGGTCGATCAGGTGACTCCGGAACGCCGGCACCTTTAGCCGCGCTTCCGGCTTCTTCTGCTCCCGTAACTCCGCGTCCAGCGCCGCCGTCTCGCTCCGCAGCACGTGCCACTCTTCCATCAGCCAACTCATCCGCTGCCCGCATTGTTCTTTTAGTTAGTTACAACCGACGCGATCTCCCCAGCCAGGTGACTCTTCTTCTGCCGTTGGACCACCCACGGCGACAACACCGTGAACCGCCCCGCGATCATCCGTTACCGACTCGCCCCGGAGTACCGCCCGCTCGATCCCTTCCCTCGCCTCATGCCGGCACACCGCGCACGGCTTGATTCGTTTGACGTTCTTCTGCATTTCCCTACTCTCCAAATAAAAATGGCGGGCTCTTTTCGCCCGCCAACCATTCTTTTCCCGTGGCGCCGGTCTCCGACCGGCGCTCCCACCCGCGCACCCGACTAACAACGTAAGGCACCTTGCGGGGCGGCCCACAGCCCGCTTCTCCGGGGGCTTCGCCCCGGCTGGCCGTATTTACGCGGCCCCTACAGATTCACCCACCTCTCATTTCACCGTTTCGCCGCCTCGCTTTTTCTTCAATAACCCCAGCCACCGCTCGCTGACGCTCGCGGCTCTGTAGGCGCATTCACACCCCGATCCCAACAATCGCCCTCTCCAGCTCAACCACTTACCCGCCTCTCCCCCCAAAAACCCTTCCACCTCGTGCGATAATCAAGGGAGATGATGTTTTGCCTCTTATCCACCATTTCTGTTGCGCATTGTTGCGCATAAGCCGGAACATCTCTATAACTCCTGTATTTCCAACACATCCTATTCCAGTTTTACCACGCAGGCGCAACAAATCCGCTCTTATCCGCAACACTTATCCGCTTATCCGCAACACATACGCAACAGATTCTTATGCCTGTTGCGTTCACAGCACTTTTATTTTTATTTGCTGTGAACGCTCAATCACTTAACTCTACTTTCACCTTTTTTCCGCTTCCGTCGGTGCGACTCTTGGCTCGGGAACCCATGATTTTCGCTCTCCTTGGGAAACCGGGGGAAACCGGGACATGGACAAATTACCTCTTTTCATCCGGCAAGGCCTCGCGGATATGGAAGTGCTTGTGTATCCAGCGGGTTTCGCACCGAAGTCGGGAATTTGTAGCTGTTTCCCGAGCGAGCGGGCAGACGGATTCCCGCACGCTTCTCAGACTAGTAGCCGCGCGGAGCCGTCACCTGTAGGCGTACGCCTGCGCTTCAGTGCGCGGAAGAAAGGAACCAGAGCGTGTAATGACTCGAACCGTATGATCGGCCGGAAACTGGCGCACTACGAGATCGTCGAGAAGCTTGGCGAAGGCGGCATGGGCGCGGTCTACAAGGCCCGCGACCATCACCTCGACCGCTTCGTCGCCGTCAAGGTCCTGCCGCCCGGCAAGGTCAGCGACCCCGAGCGCAAGCGCCGCTTCGTCCAGGAGGCCAAGGCCGCTTCCGCGCTCAACCATCCGAATATCGTCCACATCTACGACATCGCCTCGGACAGCGGCACCGACTACATCGCCATGGAGTACGTCGCCGGCCGAACTCTGGACGCGGTCATCCCGCGTCAGGGGATGCGGCTGAACGAGGCCCTGCGAGTGGCGATTCAGGTGGCCGACGGGCTAGCCAAGGCGCACGCGGCGGGGATCACGCATCGCGACCTTAAGCCCTCCAACATTATGGTGGACGCGGATGGGCGGGTGAAGATCCTCGACTTCGGCCTGGCCAAACTGACCGACCGCACGGAGACCAGCGAGCACGACGTGACGGTGACCCAAGGCCAGAACACGGCCGAGGGGACGATCGTGGGGACCGTGTCCTACATGTCGCCCGAGCAGGCCGAAGGCAAGCCAGTGGATGCGGGGTCGGACATTTTCTCGTTCGGGGCCGTGCTGTTCGAGATGATGACGGGGCAGCGCGCGTTCCACGGCGACACGCCGATGTCGACCCTGGCGGCCGTGATCAACAAGGAGCCGAAGCCGCTGAGCGAACTCTCGCCGGTGACGCCGAGGGATCTGGACAGGATCGTCACACGCTGCCTGCGCAAGGACCGGACGCGCCGCGCCCAGAACATGGACGATGTGCGCCTGGCGCTGGAGGAGTTGAAAGAGGAGTCCGAATCCGGCAGGCTGGCGGCGGAGTCACTTCCCAAGGCCGGCAGCGTGAAGCGTGGACCCGCGTGGCGGATTCCGGCGCTGGTGGCGCTCCTGGTGGCCGCCGCGGCAGGCGGCGCCTGGTGGTGGAAGAACCGGTCCCGTCTGGAAACGCCCTCGCTCACCATGCGCGCCCTCACGGCCGACGCCGGCCGCACCGTGGCGCCGGCCATCTCCCCCGACGGAAAATTGGTGGCCTACGCGTCCGACCGGGCGACCGGAAAGAACCTGGACATCTGGGTCCACTCCCTGGCAAAAGGGGCGCAACCGGTGCGCCTCACTCGTCACGATGCCGACGACACGGATCCCGCGTTCTCTCCCGACGGAGGAATCCTCGCCTTCCGCTCGCACCGCGCGGCATCTACGTGGTGTCCTCGGGCGGGGAGGAACGGCTGCTCGTCCGGAGTGGGCGGTTTCCGCGCTTCTCGCCGGATGGAAACTGGATCGCCTACACGGTCAACGGCGGATCCCACTTGGCGCCGTCGAGGATCTTCCTGGTTCCGGCACAGGGCGGCGCGTCGAAGCCACTCGCCGCGGATGTGCCCTGGGCGTTCGGTACGGTGTTTTCGTCCGGCGGGCGGCACGTGCTGTTGCTCGGCGCTCCTTCCACGAACGCCTCAGAGGCGGCCGACTGGTGGGTGGCCTCTATCGACGGCGGGCCGTCGGTGAAGACCGGCTTGTTGCCGCAGTTGCGCATGCAGACGTCGTGGTTTTACGTGTTCCCAGCCGAGTGGCTGGACAATCAGGTGCTGTTCAACGCGAACGGCCACCTGTGGGAGGTGGGGATCACGCCGGGTAGTTGGAAAAGCGCGGGGCCTGCACGGCAAATCACAAGCGGCTCCAGTGAGGAAGAGAGTCCGCGGGCGGTGAAGGTCGGGGGCGGAACACGCATCGTCTTTTCCGCCCGCAGCGTCTCGATGCACCTGTGGGGCCTGAAGCTCGACATGAACGCCGGCAAGGCTCTTGGCGAGTTGGAAGCACTGCCTCATTCCGGGGGCTCCCAAGGAGACCCATCCGCCTCCGCCGATGGCAGCAAACTGGTGTACGTCCAGGCCGAACCAGACAACCGTTCGTTTCGCGTCCGCGACCTGGTGAGCGGCCGTGAGACGACCCTGCTCTCCGTCAGTGGGCGGCCCTGCGTGTCGCCGGACGGATCGCTGGTAGCCTACATGGACTTGAACCAGCGGACGCTCAATCTGATTCCGATTGCCGGCGGAGAGGCTACCCGGCTTCTCCAGTTCAAAGGCCCCGGCCATGTCTTTGGCTGGTCGCCCGACGGCGCGAAGATCCTGTACTGGGAAGGAAACCCCGTCCGGTATTCCACGTTTGACGCGAAGACACGCCAGTCGGCCTTGCTGATTTCGCATCGGGAATACAACATCCACGACGCCACCTTTTCTCCGGACCAACGATGGCTGGCGTTTCACACTCCCTTCGAGCGGCAGACGAAGATCTGGATCGCGCCGGTGCGGGACGGCCGGGCGGCGGCGGACTCCGAGTGGATCACCGTCATCGACCTCGGCACCGACAGCCGGAAGCCGTGGTGGTCTCCGGACGGAAACCTGCTGTACTTCTTTTCCAATCAGGATGGGTTCCACTGCCTCTACGCCCAGCGCCTGGACGCATCCAAGCATCCCGCGGGCAGGCCGTTTCCGGTGTATCACAGCCACCAATTCGGAGAAGGACTGGGATCAAACCGTACGCGTTGGGGAATGGCGAAGTTGCCGGGCCGGATCATAGTGCCACTGTTCGAGGGGACATCGAACGTGTGGATCGCGGAACGGAAGGAGTAACCGTTCAGTGGCGGAGCGGCGGAGTGGCCGGCTCGTGCGGTTACTTGAGGAAAGACCCTGGGACGAGGACACGGCGAACCGGGGTTCGAAGGAAAACGATGGTTCCCTTCGCCTTACTTAAGGGCTGCCAGTTGCAGCCCCGCAAAACCGGCGCGTGAGACGCGACTGCGAGCCGGAGGAACCCGGAGGGGAGTCACCGTTCGATGAAAGTCACGGACCATAAGCCCTACTTGCCCTGGAACGCCCCGCAACCTTCGGCGGAGGCAGCCGAAAGCCGTACCCCCAACCAGAATATCCGGGCGGCGTTCGACAAAGTCTGGAAACATAAACACGGATTGGAGGAGACCCGGCGAGCGAGGTCCTCTGGCGTGACGCCGGTCGAGCTTGGAAAGGTCCCGCGGAACACCCCATCCTCGGCGAGCGATTGACCTTCCAACGTACGCCCGGAATGTTCCATCTTCAATAGTTTGGCCGCTCGCCCGCGGCTGGCCGAAGAATTGTGGCGCGGACACGAGTGTCTGCGCCACAATTCCGTCGCGGGTGATCGTCAGGCCAGGATCTCGGAAACCACCCGCGCCGGGAACTGGTCGGTCAGCCGCTCCTCGAGCCCGTGACGCTCAAACACCAGGTCGCGGTGATTCATGCCGAGTTGATACAGGATGGTCGCGTGGAAATCGTGCACGCTCACCCGGTTCTCGGCCGCCTTGTGGCCGAGTTCGTCGGTGGCGCCATAGGTCACGCCGCCCTTGATACCGCCGCCCGCCATCCAGACGCTGAAGCCGCTCGGGCCGTGATCGCGCCCGGCCCCGGTCTTGGTGGCGTTCTGCGAAATCGGCAGACGCCCGAACTCACCGCCCCAGACGAGGAGCGTCGTGTCCAGCAGGCCGCGCTGCTTCAGGTCTTTGAGCAGCGTCGCGACCGGCTTGTCGGTCTTGCGGCTGCAATAGCGAAGGCCCTTGTCGAGATCGCTGTGGTTGTCCCAGATTTGCGATTCGATATAGAGCTGCACAAACCGCACGCCGCGCTCCACCAGGCGCCGCGCCATCAGGCAGCGTTTGCCGTAGGTCGCGCTGTCCGGTTCGTTCAGTCCGTAGGCTTCCTTGGTCGCTTCGGACTCTTTGGAAAGATCCAGCGCGTCGCTCGCTTCCAGTTGCATTCGCGCCGCAAGCTCGTAGGTGGAGATGCGCGCATCGAGTTCCGGCTGATACGGGCGATCCTTCTTGTGCGCCTCGTCCAGGCGCTTCAACAGCCTTCGCTGCGCTTCCACCAGCGGGGTCGACAACTCCGGCCTAGGCTCCAGGTTCAGAACCGGGGGGCCCTCCGTGCGGAATCGCGTGCCTTGGTACAAGGGCGGAAGATAGGCCGATTGCCAGTTAGAGATGCCATTGATGGGCAGGCCCTTCGGATCGTCCAGCACCACGTAGGCCGGCAGGTTGCGGTTCTCGGTACCAAGACCGTAGGAGACCCACGATCCCAGCGACGGCCGCGTCGCGATCGTCCGTCCCGTGTGCATCAGGAACAGGGCGGGCTCATGGTTGAAGTGCTCCCCGTACATCGAGCGGATGACCGCGATGTCGTCGACGCAGGTCGCGATCTGCGGCAGGACTTCCGAGACCTCCATGCCGCTTTTCCCGTATTTGGCGAATTTGAACGGCGACGGCAGCAGGCCGCCCGCCTCGTTCGGCGACGACACGTCCGTGGCCACATCCAGGCTGGCGGTCTTGCCCGCGTATTTCTCCAGCGCCGGTTTAGGATCGAACAAATCCACCTGGCTCGGCCCGCCGTTCATGAAGAGATGAATGACCGATTTTGCCTTGGGCGCGAAATGAGGCTTCTTTGCCGTCAGATCGAAGATTCGCGGTCCCTCCGAGGCCAACGCCGGGTTCGAGGAGAACAGGTCGGCGCCCAGCAGCGACGCCAGGGCCGCGCCATGCACGCCATCCACCAAGCGGGAAAAGAACTCGCGACGGCTAGTCGACATAAGAAAACTCCGCGGAATTGAGGATCGTGTGGCAGAGGTTGGTCAACGCCATCCAACGGGCCGTATAGGCGACGGGCGCTTCCGGATTGTCTTTCTTCAGCCGCTCCGGCCACAACTTCTCGAACTCGGCCAGCGCGTTGAGATTGGCTTCCAACTCCGTGCTGGCAGGCCTGCGGCTGAGGGCCCGCGCATACAACAGTTCCACCTGTCTTCGACGATCTTCGCCGGCCTCGTCGATAATGCGGCCCGCCATGTATTTGGCGTGCTCCCACGGCAGAGTGCCGTTCATCAACTGCAGCGCCTGTGTCGCGACCGTCGATTGCCGGCGCTCGACACAGTTCGGCGTCATCGCCGGAAAATCAAATGCTTCAAACAGGGTCATCACCGTCTGGCGGCGGTGCAGCACGTAGACGCTGCGCCGGAAGCCCGCCTTACCGCCCTTCGCGACCACTTCCTTGTCGGCCTTCACCTCGGTCTGCTCCGGCTCCCCAAACGGTCTCGGATCCAGCCTGCCGGTGGCGCGAAGAATGGAATCGTAGAGGGACTCGGCGTCCAGCCGCCGGAGGGGCATACGCGATAACAGCGCATTCTCCGGATCGGCCGCGACCACCGCTTCGGTCACGCGGGACGATTGCCGGTACGCCGTCGAGGTCATCATCAGCCGGTGCAGTTGCTTGATGCTCCACCCTGATTGCACAAACTCGGTGGCCAGCCAATCGAGCAACTCAGGGTGCGTCGGCGCCATGCCGCTTCGCCCAAAATTCGAAGGCGTCGGCACGATGCCCCGCCCGAAATGGCGCAGCCAGACGTGATTCACCATCACGCGCGCCGTCAGCGGATGGTTGGACTGGGTCAGCCACCGCGCCAGCGCCAGCCTTCGTCCGCTCGAATCGATGCCCACCTGCGGCTTCTCGATCCGGTACGGAGTCAAGCCCACCTTCAGGACTGACGGCACTCCCGGCTCCACCGATTCCGCCAACTGAATCGCGTCGCCGCGCCGCAGGATATACGAACCAGAAGGATCGCCACCAGTGTCCGTCAGCACCCGGACCGACGGCTCCGGCTTCAGTTTGCCCTTGATGTCGCCCAGTTGCTTCAAGAGCGCTTCGGCTTTCATCCGTAGTTCCGGCGTGCCGTTGACCAGAGCCTCGACGTCTTTCTCTTTTGCGTCCGTGTGAGCCTCGCGATACGGCTTGGCAATCTCTTCCAGCTTCCGCTTCAAGCGTTCGATCTCGGCCTGATGCGGGGCGTTCGCCGTCTCGTATTCCTTCCACTCGTTCTGAAGGCCCAGTTTCAGGACACGCTTTCGAGGCGGCAGCCAATCGTAGGGATCGAACGACGTCGCCAGGATCGCGCCGAAGCGGTAGTAGTCGCGCTGCGGAATCGGATCGTACTTGTGGTTGTGGCAGCGCGCACAGTTGATCGTCAGCCCCAGCACGGCCGATCCCAGGACTTCCACTTCGTCGGCGATGATGTTCATGCGCTCCGGCAGAAAGCCTCGCTCGGGAGCATCGGTCTGGTCCGGCGTCTGCCGAAGGAATCCGGTGGCGGCCAGGCGGTCGATCGTCGTCTGGTCGGCGACCTTCAGATCCCGGTAGTTCACCAGCTCATCGCCTGCCAGTTGTTCGGTGAGGAACTCCGAATAGGGCTTGTCCGCGTTGAAGGCGCGGATCACGTAGTCGCGATAGCGCCACCCGAATTGCCGCACCCCGTCATGTTGCCCGAAGCCTTCGGAATCGGCGTATCCGGCCAAGTCCAGCCAATAGCGGCCCCACCGTTCGCCGTAGTGGGTGGATCCCAGCAGCCTGTCGATCAATCGCTCGTAGGCATCGGGGCGCGCGTCGTTCAGGTATTCGGCGGTCTCGGACGGCGTGGGCGGCATGCCGGTCAGGTCAAGATAGGCGCGCCGCAACAACTTCTCCTTCGAAGCTTCGTCGGAGTACTGCAATTTTTTCGACTCGAGCTTTGCCAGCAGAAACGCGTCGATCGGATTCCTCACCTGCTTCTGGCTCTGGACGGAGGGCACAAGCGGCCGCTTGGGAGGCTGGAACGACCAGAACGTCCTGTCTCGATCCTTCACCACCGGGTCGTTCCCGGTGACATCCGCCTTGGGGCGAGGTTCGCCCGCCGGGGCGCCATCCGCAATCCACTGCTTCAGCTTCGCCACCTCCGCCGCCGTCGGATTGCGAACCGCGTACTCAAGTTGAAGCTTCGGCGGCGGCATGGCGCCGGACTCGATCTTCTGAATGATCAGGCTTTGGTCAGGTCTGCCAGCGACGAGCGCCGGTCCTGATTTTCCGCCCTTCAGACGCGATGCCAGCGTCCGCAGGTCCAGGCCGCCTTTCTGCTCCCGTTTTCCGTGACAGGCAACGCAGCGGATCTGGAAGATCGGCATGACGTCATGCTCGGTGAGGGGGGCGATAACCTTGGCCGCGCTGGAGACGAGGTCCTTCGGTGCGCCCTTGTCGATCCACACACGGAGCAGATCGACCTCGGCGTCGCTGAGTTTCTGCTTGCCGGGCGGCATCTGCCGGGTTACGATTTTGTCGATCAGCAGGCTGCGCGCGGAGTTCCCGACCGTGATTGCCGGCCCCGTCGCTCCTCCGGCCAGGACACCCTCGTGCGAGTCCAGGCGTAGCTTGCCTTGCGGCGATTTCGCCCCGTGACAGGCAACGCACTTCGCCTTCAACAGTGGCAGGATCTCGACGTCAAAGCGCGGCGTGTCGGCCGCCAGCGCGGCGCCAACCAGGGCGGCGCCGGCGGCGATGCTCCTGAGGAAAGCCATGGTTCTCAGGATATCAACACTCCCGGGCCGGGCGGACACCGCGAGATCGTGGCGCAAGCTTCAGCTTGCAGGGGAACTTCAGTTCGCCCGCCGGCCGAAGGCCGACCCTGGAGTTTGGCCCTTCCTCAATCGTGGGATGGCGCTTCAGCCCGCGGCGCGCTTTAGCGCGCTCCCGCCGGCCAAAAGGCCGGGCCATTATTCCCGGTTGTCTGGCGGCTACTAAACCGGCGGCCGATCGCCGCCATGAAGCCTTCTGAGCCGCGAGCGTCAGCGAGCGGTGGCGATGCAAGTTGACCGGTGAGGAGCCACCGCTCCCTGACGGTCGCGGCTCCGAAAAGAACCTGCGCGTTTACACACGCGGTTCGGAGCCATCCTACAGCATTGTCGCTACCCCCCCGCCAGTGCGGCCCGTGGCGCGTCCACCAGCATCGAACGGATCTGCGGTTCCGTAATCCCGAGCGCGCGCAACCGAGGAAGGAACGACGTGAGCAGGAAGCCGTAACCCCGCCCGCCGTTCCTGCGCAGTTGCGACTGCCGGCAGGTGTCGGTCGACAAGAGCAGTTTCTTCTCCCACCCCATCTCCACCAGGCTCGCGAGCCGTTGCGCGCGCAACCCGTCGTCGGCGAGTTCGGTCCAGCCGATCATGTCGAACTGGCAGTAAGCTCCCTGCTCCAGGATGGCGAGCCAGTATTCGAAATCCCGTTGGGGATCTTCGTGCAGGCAGGCGTCGCAATGCCCGATCACCACGCGGCTCAGATCCGCTCCGGATTCGCGGAGAAGGTCGAGCTGTTTGACACCGGGACGTCCAAGCGCAGCGTGCGTGGAAATGGCGACTCCCGTTCGCTTCTGCGCCGCCGCCGCGGCGCGGAACACTTTCTCTTCCTGCGGAGTGAATCGATAGTCGGGCCTGATCTGCGCTTCGTTGTGACTGTACAACTCGCCGATCAACCCCGCCCGCACTCCCTCAACGCCCTCTTCGATCTCGTGGACGAAATAGGCGGCGATTTCCTCCGTGCCCGCTCGCAGAGCCCACTCCGGCGATGTTGCTTCATCGTAAAAGGCGATCCCGCTCACGATCCGGGCGCCCGAGGTCTCGCTGATCACTTTGAGCTTCAGCGCGTTCCGCCCGACTCCCTCCGGCGTCAGCTCAATCACGGTACCGCCGCCGGCACGCAAGAACTCGCCGAGTTCCTCAGCGGCCACGGCGGTGTCCTGTAACACGTTGTCCGGCCGGCCGGATTGGATGGAGATGTCGCACCACAGATGCTCGTGCGCCAGGGTCACCCCCAGTTGAACTCCTGGAATAGGTCCGGTCACGGATTGAATCGAGTCCTTTGCCATCAGCTTGCGTATTATCTCCGGCGGGTCGTGTTGATCGCAATCCTGGCGACGACTGCCGCAACCTCAGGAAGCAACCGGATTGAACCAGCGGAGGCCCTGGAAGCGCGCAAAATCATTGTCGGTCGACGCGATTTCCGCCTGGTATTCAATCGCCAGGGCTGCCAGATGAGCGTCGGTCGTCAAATTCCCGGCCACGCCTACTTCTTCGATCAGGCGGAACAGGATGTCCGCGTGACGGACTCCCGGGTTGACGATCTGAACAGAGGAACTGCCTAACCAGCCTCGTACGATTTGTACAGCATGGGCCGACGGTAGAGGATTCCGCAGAATCCCGCGATGAGTCGTGATCCTGATGAACCCAATGAGGACCACCCACGCCAAGCCCACAGGCCGCGGTGACGTCATCGTCCTCTCCCACCACGCTCTTGCGTCCGGATGTCGCTCTGCTGGAGACTGGTACGCGTGAATCAGGATATTGACGTCCGGAATGATCATGGCCGATATTTCTTGGCAAACTCCTCGACTTCCAACTCGTCCAGCAACTGGTTCATCTTGTCCAGATCAATCCCCGGTTTGAAACCAAAATCGTGCGGCTCCACCCGGAAGGTGTACTTCTTCTTTGGGGCGGGCTGCTTGAATCCCGCCCGCAAGGTCTGATTGATCACTTCCTTCAAGGTCGTCTTCTTTTCCGCCATCGTTTGGCGGATCTTGATGGCTACATCCGGTTCGAGGGTCAGAGTCGTCCGCATATAGACATCATAGCGCCGGTCTTAGTTGATGTCCAAGACATCAGGGCAGTTGGGGCGTTGATGTCTGAGCCGGTCCACACCCGTGGGTTTTGGTAACCTGAATACTAAGCACACGATTTTCTATGGGTTTTCGAACCGCTCTGCTTCTGTCCAACTCGCTCGTCCTATGTCCCTCCCTGCTGAGGGCGCAAAAGCCTGCCAGGGCTGCGACCGTCGACTTCCAGCGCGAGGTCCGGCCGATTCTCTCCGACTCGTGCTTCGCCTGTCACGGTCCTGACAAAGGAACGCGCCTGGCGAATCTGAGGCTGGATACGCGCGAAGGAGCGATGGAGCGGCGAAAGAACGGCGCGCCGATCATACCCGGCAAGCCCGACGCGAGCCTGGTCTGGCAGCGCATCGTTGCGGAGAAAGCCGCTCAGCGGATGCCGCCGCCCTACTCGCACAAGACGCTCACCGAAAAACAAAAGGACGTGCTCAAGCGCTGGATCGCGCAAGGCGCACCGTGGAAGGAGCACTGGTCGTTTGTCGCCCCCGTGCGGCCCGCGCCGCCCGCGATCAGGAACAAAGCGTGGGTACGCAACCCGATCGATCAGTTCGTTCTCGCCAGGCTCGAAAACGCCGGCCTGTCGCCCGCTCCCGAAGCGGACCGCCGGACTCTGGCGCGCCGCGTGGCTCTCGACCTGACGGGTCTACCCCCGGAGCCCGAGGACGTCGAAGCCTTCGTGAACGACCCGTCCAAGGACGCCTACGAGAAACTCATCGACCGCTACCTGAGCTCGCCCCATTATGGCGAGCATCGCGCCAAATACTGGCTGGATGCAGCCCGCTACGCCGACACCCATGGCATCCACGTCGACAACTATCGCGAGGTCTGGCCGTATCGCGACTGGGTGATCCGCGCATTCAACCGCAACCTGAAGTTTGACCGCTTCACCCTTGAACAGGTGGCCGGCGACCTGCTGCCGAATCGCACGCTCGATCAGCAGATCGCTTCCGGGTTTCATCGCTGCAATGTCACCACCAACGAAGCCGGCGTGATCATCGAAGAGGTCGAGGCAATCTACGCCAAGGACCGCGTGGACACCACGGGCACCGTCTTTCTGGGACTGACCGTCGGTTGCGCGACCTGTCATGACCATAAGTTCGATCCGCTCTCGGCTCGCGACTTCTACTCGATGGCGGCGTTCTTCCGCAACACCACGCAGAATGCAATGGACGGGAATATTCCGGACACGCCTCCGGTGATCGTGGTGCCGCGGGATGAGGACCGGGAGCGTTGGCCGGAGGTAAACC
>JBJXGR010000437.1:0-2840 GCA_046160045.1 Bryobacteraceae bacterium | reverse complement strand
CCGAGGAATTCCTCTTGACTTCGAATCCGGCGGAAACTAGTATCCAATTACCAAGAGTTTTTGACGGTTGCGTAGTCCGTCGAAACTGATTCTCCCGTAACACCACCCTGCGAAGGCAGGGTGTGTCAAAGGCCTACCCGAGGGGTAGGCCTTTTGGCGTTTGGGCCACGAAGAGTGGCGATACACCATTTGGCGGAACGAAGCCAATTTGGCGGGAAGTGGTTGATTTCACTGGAGACGGTTGGGTTTGCCCAATGGCTTCGGTTGGCTTCGCTCCGGTGCCAGGCACCGTTGAAAGACCGTTCTGGCCGTCAGGCAACCCTACGGCGAACGCCCCGGGCACGCGGCAAGAGGCGCCCCGCTCCCTTTTTACGGTCGGGGCAGGGGCACATTCCTCATTTGCTTTGGTGGGCTGCGGGTCCATGCGGCCTCCCTCACGGTCGCGGCACGGATTGCCGCCCGGATTTCTCCGGCGCAGTTCGGCCAAGGCCGCGTAGAACGATCGGCGAACCCGGGCCTCATAGCGCGATAACCGCTCCAGCGCATCCGATCCGCTACAGCCGTCCAGCAAGGCCCCCACCTGGCGGAACCGAGCCCAACGAGGATCCTGCTCATCGAATCGACGCCGAGCCGCCGAACTCCAGAGTCCCGGTTCCAGCACAAAACGGAAGTCGAACAGAACGGTCTCCAGAGTCTGGATGCGCCGGAGACGCCAGGCGGCGATGGCGACTTGCTGGACCAGGGTGCGTTCAGTGGCGGTGGCGGGCTGATACTCGTCGTGGAACTCGGCATACAGGGCCTGGAATGCGGTCTCGTCTTCGGTGTTGAGGACAATTTGCTTGGAGGCGAGGCCGTGGAGGAGAGCGTTCCGGGAGGAACGCACTTTCCCTGCCGGGGTCTTGGGTCCGGTGGATTTGAGGGCGTTCCGACGATTGGCGTTGATTTGAGCAACGGTTGCCATGGCGTCGAAAGGATACCGCGCTGTCAAGAGGGGAGCGATTCCTGAAATTCGCAACCCACAGATTCAGCGCTGTTTAGAATTTGGACACCATTGTGACCGCACGGCCCGTGGGCCCGTCGCAGGGAAGGATGAAGAACGACGCGGTACGGGCAGAGAGCGACCGGCGTTGAGCGTCGCAAGCCGGTCTTCGGGCGGACCGGGGAGAACCAAAACTAAATTAGCCGGAGAGCCCAGGTTCCGCGCGCGTCCCCGCTCAGGGCGGCGAGACCATGGGCACGAAGCGCACGGGGATCCCGGACGACCGTTTGATGGCGCCATCCGCTCTCTTCTCGATCAGGACCAATTCCTGGCCGAACGGTCCGGTCCCCACCGGGGCCACCAGGCGGCCGCCGGGCTTCAGTTGCTGAATCAGGGCCTCAGGAACATCGCGAGGCGCGGCGGTTAGCAGAATGCGGTCGAACGGCGCCTGCTCCGGCCAGCCAAGATACCCGTTGCCGTGCCGGACCTCCACATTCCGGTATCCCAGGCGCCGCATGGCGCCGCCGGCGGCGGCCGCCAGGGGTGCGACGATTTCGATCGTGTACACCTTTCCCGCCAGCAGAGACAGAACCGCTGCCTGATAGCCCGAACCGGTTCCGATCTCGAGCACGCGGTGAGATTTTTCGACCTTCAGCATCTGGCTCATCAGGGCCACAATGTAAGGCTGCGAAATGGTCTGGTCGTAGCCGATCGGCAAAGGATGATCTTCGTAGGCCTGGTCCCGGAGGCCGGTGGGCACGAACTCGTGCCGGGGGACGGCGCGAATCGCTCGCAGGACATTGCGGTCGGCAATGTCGCGAGATTCCATCTGCTCGCGCACCATGGCTTCCCGCCGGGTCGCGAGGGGGTCGGAAGGCTGATTCAGCAGGAGGAAAACGAACGCTAGCCAAGGCATGGCAGGCCCCAACGTCAGGATACGCCGGAGACGGCCGCACCGCCACCCTGGTAGCTGCGGCAACCTGAATCAAGCTCCGCTTCACCTTCGAAGGTGTGGGGAACTCAAGATGTCCGCTATCGTCAAGCTTCACCTAATCGGGGCACCACGCCGCCACCGCTCGCTCACGCTCGCGGCTCTGAAGAAAGCGGCTTACCCCCCGCTCAGAGCCGCGAGCGGACCCGCTTTCCCACTCAGCGAACCAGGGGATTATCATAGGCTTTCACCATTCCGTTGAGGATTCCTGCATGGGATACCACCGTCATCTGACTCGCCGCGAGATTCTGGAGCGCATCACCGTTCTCTCCTCCGGCTCGCTTCTGCTGCCCCTGAGCGTCCTGCGGGGCGACAAGCCCGACACCCGCACGCCGGCCATCATCAAAGGCAAGCTGACCGACACCAACGGCAATCCCGTCCCGGCCAAAGTTCGCGTCACGGACACCGCCACCGACAAGGCCTACTTTCCCGAGCGTGCCATGCGCACCATGCCGAAGGTGGAAAAGCCGAATATCCGGCACTATTTCTACGCGCGCGGGCAATACGAGATCGCCGTGCCGCCCGGCCGCTACTCGATCGAAGTGGTCCGCGGGCTCAACTGCGAGACCGCGGTCGAGTTCACCGAGGTCGGCAGCGGCATCACGCACGTACAGGATTTCGCGGTTCGGCAGCTTGGCAACTGGCGCGAGCTGGGCTGGTATTCGGGCAACACGCACACACACTACCACCTGCAAATCGACGAGGATCCGGACGACCGCCTGCGCCTGGTGCCGCCCGCCGAAGCCCTCGACGTCAGCGTGATCAGCTACCTGATCCGCAATGATTCGCCCTACATCACCAACCGCTATAAGGTGGGACGCCTGCCGCAGTTCTCACGCGACGGCACCGTGATGGATATGGGCGAAGAGG
>JBJXGR010000436.1:0-19841 GCA_046160045.1 Bryobacteraceae bacterium | reverse complement strand
GTCCGCCCGCTGGCTTGGGGGCCGCGACCGCCCTGTGGCGCCGGGCGACGTTTTTTGTCGCCCGGCGGGGGCGTACGGCAGGGACCCGGCTGCGCCGGGCAACAAAAAACGTCGCCCGGCGCCACTGGGCGGTCGCGGCCCCGAAGCCAGCGGGCGGACGAGGATTCCGGTCGCCGAAGGCCTGCCGTAGCATAGAATCAACCGGCATGAGCCTGATTACGGTATCGCTCGCAGCATTGCTCACCCTCGCGAGCATCGTCCGCGCGGAACCTCTGCGCACGGCGCTCAACGGTCTGGAGATTGCCATCGACCGGGAAACCGGCTGCCTCCTGCATCTGGCCTCCGAGTCGACAGGCGCGATCCTGACCGCGACGGAGCCCAGCTTGCTCGACGCCGCGTATCCGGTGGCGTCGTTTGCGCCCATGCGTCTCGGGTGCCGGAACGCGCACGCCTCGGTCACCGGGCACTCCGGCGGCCTGGCGATCGAATGGAAACAACTCGGTCCCAGCCGGCCGAACCTGCTCCCCGGCCGAGCGGCCGTCAGCGCGCTTGTCACCATTCGCGCCGCGCCGGACGGACGTTCGGTGATCTTCTCGGCGCGCCTCCGGAACGATTCGGCGGTGCCGGTGCCCCAGGTGCTGTTCCCCGACCTGTCGGGGCTGCGGCCTTTCCATGGGGTCTCGCAAACCGAGTTGCGCTTCGGAGGCGGGGTGGTCCGGCCGTTCGAAGGTCCGCCTCTGCCCGAGCACGCGGCGCCATTTTACGTGCGGCGGATCTGGCAGGAGTATCCGCCGTCGGGCTACCAGCACCTCAACTCGCTGCGCTGGATCGATCTGGGTAGCCTCCGCGGAGGCCTCAGCCTGTTCCAGAAGCGTTGGGGCACGGACTCCCCGCCCAAGATCATGACGCTGCGTCCAGAAACGGACCCGACCAGCCTGCGCCTGGTTTGGGAGCACTCGACACCGGTCCGGCCGGGGGAAACCTGGGAAAGCGGCGAGTTCTGGCTCACGCCGCACGGCGGAGGATGGGCCAAGGGGATTGAAGTCTACCGGCAGTACGTCGACCAGGTGAGCGTCAAGCGCGAACTGCCCGCCCACGTGCGCGACGGCATCGGATATCAAACCATCTGGATGATCGAATCGCTCGAGCGCGACCCCGCCCGGGCGTACTTCCGCTACGCGGATCTGCCGCGGGTAGCGCGCGACTCGAGGGAACACGGCATCGACGAACTGGTTCTGTGGGGTTGGTCGGATTCGTTTACGCTGCCCAAGAAGCTTCTTCCTCGACTCGGGACCAGGGAAGAGTTCCTTGCCGCCGTGCGCCTTTGCCGCGACATAGGCGTGAACGTCGCGCCGTTCTACAGCATCCAAACCGTTCTCAACCGCTTTGCCGAGCGCTACCACGTCAAGCCGGGCACCAGCAGTTACACCTATCACTCCGAACTCGTCCCCATGTTCAACCCGTTCTACATGAAAGTGGAGGACGGCGCCTGGGTGGCGAGCGACAACCCGGTGTGGCTAAAGGACGCCTGGGAGACCATGATCGAGTGGATCGACGCCGGGGTGCCGTCGATCAGCTACGACCAGTTCTCGAGCAAAAGCTCGCCCGGTGAGAAGCCCGCGATGGTGGCGATGACCGAAAAGCTGCGGGCCCGAGCGCGGGCCATCGACCCGCAGTCCACCTTCTCCGGCGAGGCGATCACGCCGGGCAGTTTCGAGCGCGACGGAGGCGTGCTCGACTACACCTGGAACTGGGCCGGCTACAACGACAGCGGGCCCGTCCTGAGCGTGCTGCGCTATCCGCGTCTCAACTGCAACGTGCAGGACTCGCCCCTGGTGGTGAAGCAGTGCTTCGGTGACGGGCTGTATCTCGACCTTCTGATGAAGAAACCGGGGCAGGCCAACGGCTCGGCGTTGATCAGCGATGTTCCGGCGGTGGCGCAAGCGGTGAAGCAGGTGGCCGCGCGGCGGCGCCAGTTCCTGGAGTACTTCACTCAAGGAACGTTTCTCGGGAACTCGGTGCTGGTGGAACCCGCGCCGGCCTTTGTGCGGGGCCATCTTCTCGGCAAACGGCTTCTCCTCGTCGTGCTGAACGACAAGCCCGCGCCGCAGGCAGTGCCGCTGCATGTGGACCTGGCGATGTGGTTTCCGGCGGTGCGCCCCTACCAGGTGAGGCGCTACGAGGGCGACGGCCGGCTTGCGGCCACGAGTCGCGGGTCGGAAAGGTTCTGGTCGGCGGGGACGCCGAAGCTGGAGCCGCTCGAGCTCGCGTTTTACTCGATCGAGCTCCAGTGACACTACAGCCGGTTCCGCAGCGGCTGCAGCGGGATGGTCACCCGATACCGCGGGACGTGATCCGGGCCTGTCAGATCGAACCGTCCGCCGATGCTGGGCGGTCCCGACTGCCCGCCCAGGAACGTCACGGACCGCTCCCGTACCTGGCCCTCGCCGTCGAGCCCGCTCCATCTGCCGGACGTGAGCCGTGTCGGCGACCCGGTGATGAACTGCAGGTCGACCCGCAGTTCGCGCGCTCCGTCGCCGAACACCGCCAGGACGTTGAGCCGTTCGCCGTCCCGAGTCCCTTTGATCGAGGTGAGTGCGAACCGCGAGACGTCGCTCCCGCCGGCGAGATCCTGAACCGGCGGAACCGCCTGCCTTCCGCACGCGGTCAGCAGAATCAGGATCATCGCCGTCAGCCCCGGGGTTCTCCAGCCCATTCGTCCAGTCTATCGTCGGTCCGCTGCCTTCTCGCGCCAGCGAATGCCGTCTGGATCGCGGGGCGCGGTATGATTCCAGGAAATCGCTGACCTTGCGACCTCTTGTCTCCGTGCTTGTCCTGGCCGTTCTGACCGCTCTTGCCCAACCGCCGGCCGGGAGGCTGACGCAACTGACCTTTGGCGGAAAACAATGGGAGAGCACGCGTCCCCGGTTTTGATCCAGCCTGAGGCTCATTTGCGCAGCATGTTCTCCAGGTTTCCGCCCGTCCCCGTCACAAACGGCCCGTAGCCGCCCCCGCGGAACTTCGGATCGAGGAACACGTAGAGATTGTAGGCGCCGTCGCCGGGGGCGATCCTGCCGTCACTATTGAGCACGAATTCTTCTTCGCCCCACCGCCAGGTCATCGTGCTGCCCCGGACTTCGCCAGCCTTCAACATTCCCAAGTCGGTTCTGGACTGAAGTGTAATGATGAACCGGCCACGTCCTTTCACCAGAACAACCAGTGGCGACCCGAAGATTCTGCCGCCCTCGGTTCCCGGGGCATCCAACGGCTTGCCATTAATGGACAACCGGGGAGATTGCACCTCGAACGATGCGTCTTCCGCCGTGAAGTCCTTGGCCGTTCCGTGAGCCGTAATGTGCCTGCCCTGTCCCCCTTGGACCGTGATGTAGTCAACAACCTTCTGACCCGTCTGCGGATTCACGAGAAGGTCCAGCGCGATCACGTCGCCTCCGCGGTAGATCTGCGGCGCCGGCATGCGGGGAAGCGGCATCGACGACCAGCCCTTTAGCGGTGGGCAGCTCTCTTCGATCTGCCGCGGCGTCTGGGTCAGCGGAGAGAGGGTGAACCGATACTGATCGCCGCCCAGTGACTCCATGGTCAGGTCATAGCCGAAAAAGCGTTTCGTCTGAAAATCGCACATAGAGCGATGGGCGGTGGTTTGGGTAAACGAGAGGCCGCCGGAGATCTTCGGCCTTCCTTGCCCCGGCGGCTCCAGGCGCGTCTCGTACGAGAACGAAACCCCGCGGACATTGGCGCTGCCGCCCATCAGGAACTGCCCCCAGGAGACCCCGCAGAAAGGCATCAACAACAGAAGATAAACTCGTTTCATCGACTTGTCCTGATCAATCTCGGCCGAATTTCGTCGACCGGCTGGAACCCCTGGAACCCAGGCTCCACGGGTTTGGCCGGGGGCCAGACCTGAAGAGCCAGCAACAGCAGGGCGACCGCTACCCCGATGCAGACCGGCGCGGGTACCCGAACCGATCCGGTAACCAACCATTGCACCCACCGCCATCGCCCGGCAGGCCGGGCCGCGGCCAGGATTCGTTGTTCCAAACCCGCCGGCGCCGCGGGCGCCTGCCACTCGCGCAAATGCGCCCGCAGTTCGTCATCGTTCAGGGGTTGCATGGGGGTCTCCTCAGCGGCGCCAGCATCCGGCGCAGGTTTTCCCTTGCCCGGTGCAACCGGGCCTTCACGGTGCCGACCTCGGCTTCGACGGCCCGCGCCACGTCCTGTAGGCTCATCTCGTCGTACTCCGTCAGAATCAAGGTCTCGCGCTGCAGCGGCGGCAGGGCCTGAACCGCCTTCGCCACCAGGTCCACGGTCTCCATCCGCTCGGCATCGAAGGGTTCGGCCACGAACGAGTCTTCGTCGATCGGGTCCCAGCGGCCCTCGGCACGCCAGCGTTTCCGGATCTGGTTGCGGGTCACGCCGATGAGGAAGGCACGGAGCGAGCCTCGTCCGCCGTCAAAACGGGCCTGATCCCGCAACAGGGCGACAAAACAGTCCTGGGTCGCATCCTCGGCCACAGCGGGCGATCCGGTCATTCGCCACGCAAACCCGTAGACGGCGTCTTTGTGTTCCCGGAAGATCGTTTTGAACTCAGCCTCGGTCACCGTCGCACCTATTCCTGTTTACCGCAAGACCCCCCAAAGGATACGGCGGCTGCTACGATTACCGCGATGAGACGCATTGCCCTGGCAGCGTTGGCCCTGACTCTTGGCTTCGCCGCGCTTCTCGCGAACTCCCGCTCGCGGAAGCGGGAGGGAGACACCCCGGGAATCTTCGATTACTACGTGCTCAGCTTGTCCTGGTCTCCTCAATACTGCTCGGGTCCCGGCGGCGCGCGCGACTCGGCCCAATGCGGCGAAGGCCGCCGCTTTGGATTCATCGTTCACGGGCTGTGGCCTCAGTTTGAACGAGGCTACCCTTCGAACTGCGCGGGGACCCGCACCGTCAAGCCCGCCATCCTCGACCGGATGCTGCCCCTCATGCCCAGTCGACGGCTGATCCAGCACGAATGGGCCAAGCACGGCACGTGCAGCGGCCTCGAACAAGGGGCTTATTTCGACCTGATCCGCAAGGCCAGCGGGATCGTCCGTATTCCTGAAGACTACAGGACCCCGCTCCGCCAGATTGCTGTAACTCCAGAGTCGATTCGCGCGAAGTTCGCGGCCGCCAACCCAGGAATGCCTTCGGGCAGCCTTCGTATCCTCTGCGGCGGGCGCTTCCTCAGCGAGGTGCGCGTGTGCCTGACGAAGGATCTGAAGCTTCGCGCCTGCAGCGCCGATGTACGGGACACCTGCCGGGCACCGGAGGTCATCGTGCAGCCAGTCCGATAACGGCAATCGGAGCCGCGACTGGAAAGGGGCGGACCGTTGGGGCGGAGGCTAAGCCCGGGTTTTCAAAAGTTACGGAAACGGTTCTTGGGACAGCGAGAAAAGCCGGCCGCCGGGCGGCCCGCCCCACGAGAGCGAGAAAGGGCGACCGTATCTGCCCTCCCTTGCGGTCGGGCCTCTGATGGTGCGGACCAGCGGGAGTCGTGGAGGGTGTCGGCAACCCCACGGCTTACGCCAGTGGGCTCTTCGCGCTGAAGCACACGAGACGTATCCATTTCGATGAGCGCAACTCGCTCAACCGGCGGCAGTTCCCGAACGGCCTATCGCCTCCCACGGATCCCTCCTGATACACTGTCGGCGGGCAGGGTAACTCCAGCCTCTATGTCATCGTCTTACCAGGGATATCCAGGAGCCGGTAAGTGAAGCTTTCTGAAATCTGCGTCAAACGCCCAGTCTTCGCCTTCATGCTGATCATGTTTCTGGTGGTGCTGGGCGTTTCGTCGTTCCGGCAGTTGGGCGTGGACCTGTTCCCCCGCACCGATCCGGCGACGGTCTACGTCCGAGTCCGCCTGCCCGGCGCCACCCCGGAAGAAGTGGTGTCTCAGGTCGTTCTTCCGTTGGAGGAAGCGGTCTCCTCGACCAGCGGAATCGAAGAGATGCGCGCCATGGTCAGCGAAGGCATGGCGAATCTGGTGGTGACTTTCGTCCTCGAGCGCGACATCGGCGAGGCCGCCGAGGACGTCCGGGAAAAAGTCGCCGGCGCGATGCGCACGCTGCCGCCGAACGTCCTGCCGCCGACGGTGGTGAAGGCCGATCCAGACTCCGACCCGATCCTGTCGATCGTGCTCTCGGGCAAACGCTCGACTCGCGAATTGACCGAGATCGCCGACAAACAGATTCGCCGGGCTCTGGAAACGGTGGATGGCGTGGCCGGCGCCGACGTCAACGGCGGCCAGAAGCGCCAGATCAACGTGTTGCTCGATCTGGACAAAATGTCCGCCTACCAACTCACCGCTCAGGACGTCGAGCGGGCACTGAAGGCCGAAAACATCGAGCAACCCGGGGGCCGCATCGTGCGGGGCCCTTCCGAAGTCGGCGTGCGCACCATGGGCCGCGTGGAGGATGTCGCCGACTTCAACGCGATCATCGTCAAGAACGTCGCAGGCGCGCCCATTCGCGTTCGCGACCTCGGCTATGCCGAAGACGGCATGGAAGAGCGCCGCACCTTCGCCCACTACAACGGCAGGCCCGGCATCAGCATGGAAATCCGGCGCCAGACCGGCACCAATACCGTCCAGGTGGCGGATGCGGTAAAGGCCAGGCTCAAACGGGTGAGAGCCGTCCTGCCTTCCGATATCGCCATCGATATCGTGAAGGACCAGTCGATTTACATCAAGAATTCGGTCGCCTCGCTGGAAGAACACCTGGTGCTGGGCAGCCTGCTGGCCTCGTTGATCGTCTTCCTGTTCATCCGTGATTTGCGCTGCGTGCTCATCGCCTTCATCGCGATCCCGACGTCCATCATCTCCACCTTCACGCTCATCCGGCTGTTCGACTTTACGCTGAACTCGATGACGCTGCTGGGGCTGACGCTGGCCGTGGGTATCGTCATCGACGACGCGATCATCGTGCTCGAGAACATCGTCCGGTTTGTGCAGGAGAAGGATTACCCTCCGATCCGCGCGGCCATCGAGGCCACCAACGAGATCGCCCTCGCGGTGGTGGCGACAACGCTGTCGCTGGTCATCATCTTTGTGCCGATCGCGTTCATGACCGGATACGCCCGGCGCTTTGTCAACCAGTTCGGCTGGACGATGGCGATCTCGATCATGGTGTCGATGCTGGTGGCCTTCACCTTGACGCCCACGCTGACCGCACGGCTCATCAAGCGTAAGAAGCCGGGCAGCGACAAGCCGAAGCATCACGGGCATTCCGATACGTGGCTTGACCGGGGCTATCTCGCCGTCCTCCGGTGGGCGCTCGCAAACCGTTGGGTCGTGATGGCCATCTGCCTGGTCACGTTCCTGTCGACGTTCCCGCTCTACGATCGCATCGGGCGCGACTGGATGCCGCAGGAGGATCAAAACGAGCTTTCGATCTTCCAGGAGTTGCCCGAGGGTAGCTCTCTCGACGCCACCGAGCGCCTCGCCCGTCAGATGTCCGAGCGGCTGAGCAAGATCGACGGCGTGACCGGCGTTCTGAGCCAGACGTTCAACTTCTTCAATCGCGTGAACAGCATCTCGACCACCGTTTTGCTGAAGGACCGAACCGAGCGCGGCGACATCGAAGATATGGCGGAAAAGGTTCGTTCCGTCGTGCGGGACTACCCGCACACCCGCCCGCGCATCAACTTCCCCAACGTTCTAGGCGGCCGCGATTCCTATTCGCCCATCCGGGGCATGCTGTTGGGGTCCGACCTGCGCGTGCTGGCCGAGCTTGCCAAAAAGTGCAACTACGCCCTGGCGAATGTGCCTTCGATCACCGATGTGCGAGTGGCCCTCAACCTGAGCAATCCGGAGATCCAGGTCCAAATCGACCGGTCGAAGGCGTCCGACCTGGGCGTGCGCGTCTCCGACATCGCCGGCGCGGTGCGGTTGCTGATGTCGGGCGAAGACGAAATCTCCACCTACAAGGAAGGCTCGGAACAGTATCCGGTCACCATGCGATTGCTGCCGCGCCAGCGCGACGACCCCGCGGCTCTCAGCCGTTTGCTGGTTCCTTCCGCCAAGCTTGGCCTGATCCGAATGGATTCCGTGGCGACGCTGGGCCGTGGCCTCGGGCCCGGCCGCATCGACCGTTTCAACCGCCAGTTCGCCGTCGGCGTGTACGCCAACCTCACTCGCGGCCACTCCCTGGCGGAGGGAGCCGAAGCTACCGAGGCGGCCATCATGGAGATGGGCCTGCCGCCCGGGTACCGGCTGGCGTTTTCCGGCCAGGTCCGGGTGCTGGAAGAAACGACCAAGAATATGGTGCTGGCCCTGACCCTGGCCAGCGTGTTCATGTACATGGTGCTGGCGGCGCAATTTGAGAGCATCGTGCACCCGTTCATCATCATGTTGACCCTGCCCCTGGCCGTCCCCTTTGCGCTCGCGTCTCTGATCGTCACGGACCGGTCGTTGAACCTGTTCAGCGCCCTCGGAATGCTGTTGCTTCTGGGCATCGTCAAGAAAAACGGCATCCTGCAAATCGACCACATGAACCATCTGCGGGATCAGGGGTATCCTCTGCGGGAAGCGATCCTGGAGGGCAATCGGGTCCGGCTGCGGCCGATCCTGATGACCACGCTCTCGATCGTCGCGGGCCTGATTCCGACGGCGCTCGGCATCGGCGCCGGCGCTTCCCAGCGCTCCGCCATTGCAGTGACGATCATCGGCGGGCAGACCTTGTGCCTGATGCTTTCCCTGATGGTGGTGCCGGTGAGCTACTCGCTGATCGAACAGATCAGGGCCTGGATCCGCGAGCGGCGCAGCCGGGAGACCGTCGCTCCGTCGCCGGCTGTGGGAGACTAGTCTGGTCTGGCTTAATATGACCGGAAAAGAAGTTCGCCAAGCGCTCTTGCGCGGAGATAGCGTCTACGGCACCGCCGTCCTGTCGACATCGCCCCTCTGGCCCGGCTTCATCAAGACGACGGGCATCGACTTCGTGTTCATCGACACCGAGCACACTCCCATAGAACGGCAAACCCTGAGTTGGATCTGCCACACCTATCGGGCGCTGGGCCTTGCGCCGATGGTCCGGATTCCGGAGCCCGACCCGTACCAGGCCTGCATGGTGCTGGACGGAGGCGCCTGCGGGGTGCTGGCGCCCTATATCGAAACCCCCGAACAGGTGCGGGCGCTCGTGGGCGCCGTGCGGTGGCGTCCCCTCAAGGGCAAGCGTTTGTATGACTACCTGGAGGGCCGCGCTCCTTTGGAGCCGGAGCTAATCGAATACTTGAACCAGCGCAACCAGGACCGTTTTCTGGTCATCAACATCGAGAGCGTTCCGGCCATGAGGGCGTTGGACGAGATCCTTGCCGTGCCGGGCATCGACGCGGTGCAGATCGGCCCGCACGACCTGTCGTGCAGCCTCGGAGTGCCGGAGCAATATCATCATCCGAAGGTCCGCGAGGCGCTTTCCGAGATCTGCCGCAAGACCCGTGCCCGCGGGATCGGCTACGGTGTCCACTACTGGCTCGACCTCCAGAGTCACATCGACTGGGCGAAGGAGGGGGCAAACCTCATCATGCGCAGTTCCGACCTGACGGCGATGACCGAAACGCTGAAGTCCGAGATTGCGCAGTTGCGTTCGGCCATCGACGGCAAGGTGGCTTCGGCGGCGGGGTCCACCGACGTCATTTGATCTTTGTGCTGGCTGTGGCCTGACCATGTGCATATCGTGAGGACCGGCGTATCGCTCGAAGCCCGCCTGCTGATCGAGGCGGATCGTGCCGCCCGGGAAATCGGCGTCAGCCGCAGACGCCTATTCTCCAGGGCGCTCGAAGGTTACCTCGGCGCGCGACGAGACCGGAGAATCCTGGATCAGTTGAATGAGGCCTATTCAACCGAGCCTACCTCTGAAGAAAAGCAAATCGTCTGGCTCATGAGAACGAAGTTCAGCGCAACTGTCCGCTCGCAGAACGGCGAATCGTGTCAGATCCAAACTTGGCAGGTATGACTACAATGGGCTCGTGATCCGGAGCTCGCGGAAAAGCAAAGCACACCTGTCGAAGGTGGCCGATCGGACCAGTCAAGGCGAGGCAGTCCTGATCGCCGTGAACGGCGAGGCTCGGGCGAAGCTGGTTGACGTTGCTAAGCCCGATTTTGTCCAGGATGGAACTTCCTGGCGCCAGGAGCCAACCGCAATCAACCGCAAGCACCTGGGTCGGGCGAAGGGCACGCCTATGGCAGACATTCTCGACACGGTGCGGGAAGACAGGTTTTGACCAGCCGCGTTCCCGACGACACCATCCTCGCGATCATGGCGTTCATGGAGCCGCTCAGGAAATAATGGCGACGTGGAAGCTATTGCTCGAATACGACGGCGGCCGCTATAGCGGGTGGCAGGAACAGCCCAACGCCCGCACGGTCCAGGGCGAACTGCGGAAAGCCGCCGAGGACTTCTTCGGCGTCGCAGTCGACCTCCAGGGCGCCGGCCGGACCGACGCTGGCGTCCACGCTCGCGGGCAGGTTGCTCATCTGCGCGTGCAGGCGAGGAAAAATGCCTCCCCGCCGCAGTTGGTGCGGGCGTTGAACGAAGTCCTTCCCGCGGATATCGTCGTGCTGGAGGCGGCGATCGCTTCGCCGCGGTTCCACGCGCGCCACGACGCACTCACCCGGTGTTATGTGTACCAGATCTCCACGCGAAAGAGCGCCTTCGCCAAGCGCTATGTGTGGTGGGTGAAGGAACCGCTGGACATCGAGTTAATGTCCAGGGCCGCGGCCCTGCTGGTGGGGCGTCACGACTTCACTGCATTCCGGGCCCTGGACCCGTCCAAGCCCGATGAATCGACGATCGTGGTCGTGGAGTCGGCCGACCTTGTCCGCGACCAGCACCTGATCCTGTTTCGCATGGAGGCATCGCATTTCATATGGCGGATGGTGCGGCGGGTCGTGGGGGTGCTGGTGAAGTTGGGGAAGCACGAGGTCACCCTCCGCGACCTTGAAAAGCTGCTGTCAGGGAGAACCGATCCCAAACTGGATGTGGCGGCATGGACCGCGCCCGCGTCGGGCCTGTTTTTGGACAAAGTCAACTACCCCGCGGTCTGAAGTTTGGTCGAGTCTGTCCCCGATGTTCGCTGCGGCCAGAGCGTGGAGATCAGACGTGTCGCCGTTGGCAGCCTGGCGCGGAACGGGCCAGGACGGATTGCGAAGAACCCGGTGAAAGATGGGGTGTGGCGGAAATTGCGGTTTATTTCATCCGTGTCCAGGCGTAACATGAAAACGGCTGGAGTTTCCGGGCCGTAGTGCTGGGCCGGGGCAAGTAGTCGTTTCGCGTCCCTTCTGAATCGTCAGCGAGGAGGGCAGGATGGCGGAACCAGACATTCCTTTGTTGGGTATCGACCTCGGGGCCGCGCAGGTGAAAGTCGCGATTCTCGACGGCCGTGGGCATATCCTTGGCAAAGCCTGCTCCCCGGCGCGGGCGAATCCGGTCAACACCCTCGCCAAACTCCTTCGCGGCGGCCTGCCGCCTGACGCCATGGTGCGCGCCGGCGTTACTGGCGCCGGCGGCGCTGCTTGGGCGGATTCAATCGGTTGCGTCCTTGTCAACGAAATCACCGCCACGGCACGCTGGATCAGAAGCACACTCCCCTCCGCGCGCAGCGTGATCGAGTTAGGCGGGCAATCCTCCAAATGGATCCTGCTCGGGGAGTCCGAGCAGGAAATCTTCTCCGACTTCTCGATCAATGGGCTTTGTGCCGCGGGCGCGGGCGTGTTCCTCGAACAGCAGGCCGCGCGCCTTGGCCTCCGCGTGGAAGCGCTGGGCGACATTGCCGCCGCGTCGCCCCGCGGGGCAACGGTGGCCGGACGCTGCAGTGTCTTCGCGAAGTCCGACATGATTCATCTGCAGCAGAAAGGCACGCCGCAGGAGGAGATCGCGTACGGGCTCTGCCAGGCGCTCGTGAGGACCTTCGCTTCCTCGGTGCTTCAAGGCCGCCGCCTGGAGAGACCGGTCGTGCTGGCCGGCGGAGGCGCCGCGAACCGCGGCCTGGTTCGCGCGCTACGCGAACATCTCCATTTCTCCGACAGCGACCTGCTGGTTGCCGATGACGCTGCGTGGTGCGGCGCGGCGGGCGCGGCCCTCGATGCGGCAGGGGCCGCGCCTATCGGCCTCGACGCATTACTCGCCGCGCTCGAGCGCGCCTCCATCGACAGGCAGTGGACCTCGACGTTGACCCCGCTTCGGGGCGGCGATCCGGCGTCCGAGGCCGTGGAGAACGAAGAACCCGCGGCGGAAGGCCTTGTCGAGGCCTTCCTCGGCTTCGACGTCGGCTCGGTTAGCACCGACCTTGTCGTCCTCGACCGGCAGTTCCGCCTTCTTCAGGGCATTTATCTGCCTACCCGCGGCCGCCCGCTCGAGGCATTGCGTGAAGGCTTGGACCGCGTCCACCGGCGCTTCGGCGACCGGATTGTGGTGTTGGCCGCCGGCGCCACCGGCAGCGGCCGGCACCTCGCCGCGAAACTGCTTGGGGCCGACGTGATTCGCAATGAGATCACCGCACAGATGGTCTCCTCCGCGCACTACCATCCCGATGTGGAGACGATTTTCGAAATCGGCGGACAGGATTCGAAGTTCATCTCCGTCCGCAATGGAATCCTTGCCGATTTCGAGATGAACAAAATCTGCTCCGGGGGAACCGGCTCGTTCCTCGAAGAGCAGGCCGAGCGGCTGGGTGTGCGGATTGGGGGCGACTTCTCTCAACGCGCGTTCCTCGCCGAGAAGCCCTGCGATCTGGGCTCGCGCTGCACGGTATTCATGGATTCGAGCTGGTGCGGGCGCAGGAACGCGGCGTCCGGCTCGAAGATCTGTGCGCGGGGCTGGCCTACTCGGTCGCCCGCAACTATCTGGAGAAAGTTGTCGCCGGGCGGCCCATCGGGCGGCTGGTCATGTTGCAGGGGGGAACTGCCTCCAACCAGGCAGTCGTGGCGGCTTTCCGCCAGTTGCTGGGACGCCCGGTCGTGGTGCATCCCTACAACCGCCTGTCCGGCGCGATCGGCGTGGCGTTGCTGGCGGCGCGGCAGATGCCGGCGCGCAGCCGCTTCGCGGGGTTCGGCGCCTGTGCCTCGGCCGCTGTCCGGAGCTTCGAGTGCCGGCACTGCGACAACCGCTGCCAGGTCAACCGCGTCAAGGCCGGCGCGCGAGTGGTCCACTTCGGCGACATCTGCGAGCGTTACTCGGAGCGCGACGCGGAAACGCCGTCGAGGCCGCGTCCGTTTCCCGAACTCTTCGCCGAACGGGACCGGCTGCTGGATCACTACATCGACGCCGAGGGGCGGGAACCCTTGAACGGCGAGCGCATCGGCCTGCTGCGCGCCTCGCTCAATTGGGAGTACTTGCCCTTCTGGGTGGAGTTCCTGAGAACGCTCGGTTTCGCGGTTGTCGTTTCGCCGAGGGCGACTCCGGACGTGCTGGGCCACTCCAGCCGCGTGACGCCCCCCCGAGGTCTGCCTGCCCATCAAGACCGCGGCGGCGCAGGCTGTGGCGCTGATGGCATCCGGCAGCGTCGATCGGGTTTTCGTTCCCGCGCTGATCGAGTTGCCGGCGCGCGAAGGGGAGAGCCGGGCACACACCTGTTTCTTCACCCAGGAACTTCCCGGCATGCTCCGCTCCCTGAGAGACCCGCGCATCCTCACCGCGCAGTACTCGCTGGAAGATGGACTGCTCGGCGGCGTCGAGTCCTCGATGGCGCTGGCGGAGACATTGAACCGGTCTCCGATCGCCGTGAGTTTCGCCCTGGGCAAAGCATGGCGCTGCCAGCAACGCTTCGCGGAGGACCGGGAACGGCTGGGCCGGCTCGCGCTCTCATCCGAGTTCGACCGGGCCGTGGTTGTTCTCGGCCGCCCGTACAACCTGTTCGACCCCATGCTCAACCTGTCCCTGGCGAAGCACCTCGAGCGTCTCGGACTGGCCGCGATTCCCTGCGACCTGCTGCCGCTCAGTGACGTCCGCATTCCCCGGCGCTGGCGCACGCTGCCCTGGCATTACAGCCGGGAGCAGATCCGTTCGGTTCAATGGATGCGCCACGATCCGCTGCTGTTCGGGTTGATGGTGTCGAACTTCGGATGCGGGCCGGACGCCTTTACCGCCAAACACCTTCAGGAACTGCTCGGCGCCAGGCCGCATCTGGTGCTCGAGTTCGACGAACACCGCGGAGAAGCCGGACTGGCCACTCGCCTGGAGGCCTTTGCCGACGAGATCGATTCGTTCTGCCGGCGGCGGAAGCCGGCGCACCGCGCGCCCACCGTCACGCCCGGCCCGCGCGCCGTGCCGGCGGGCCGCCGGTTCTTCGTGCCGAACATCTCCGAACACGCCCGGATGTATGCCGCCACCCTCCGCGCCGCCGGATTCGAAGCGTCCGTCCTGCCCGCTGCCGGAGAAGCGGCGGCGCTTCTGGGCGAGCAACACTGCTCCGGACGCGAATGCCACCCCTACGTGCTTCTCGCGGGCGATCTGTTGCGCTTCCTGGAAGGCGGAGCGCAACCGGGTGATGTGTTTCTGGTCCCGAACTGTGCCGCGCCCTGCCTGGTGCGGCAGTACGGCGACGCCATGCGGATCCTCCTTGCCCGGCGCGGAGCGAGATATCCCGAGATCTGGGAGTCCGCGGGAGAAGACCTGCTTCGCCTCGTGGGAACGCAGGGGCTGGCTCGACTGTACGAAGGGCTGCTTGGGACCGATCTCCTGATGACGGCGGCGATTCGGCTTCGCCCCTATGAGGCGCATCGGGGGTCCATGAACCGCCTGCTCCTCCTGGCGCTGGAAGAACTGGAGAACACCCTGTCAGCGCGCGGCGACGCCACGGCCGTCCTCCGCAGGACGGCGGCCGGGATGTGGACCAACGCCCGGATCGGCGGACCCGGCGACCGGCCCGTGGTCGGACTCACCGGGGACCTTTTCACACCTGTCAACCCGGCCGGGAATCACCGGCTTGTGGAGCGTCTGGAGGCTATGGGATGCGAGGTCTGGCTGAGTCCGTCGTACGCCGCCGGCAATGATCTGGCAACGGTCCTCGACGCCTCTCGCGCCGCGGGACAGGGACGGTTGAAAGACCTCGCTCTCGACGGGTTCTGCTGGGTGGTCACCGACCACCTCCGGCGCCGGGTGCAGAATGCGCTGCCGGCGGAAGTGGGGGCGTTGGCTCTGGAGCCGCCTCCTTCTGAATTGATCGCGCTGGCGCGGCCGTACGTGGGCGCCGCGACCAACTACCTGATTGTCCTGACCGTGGCCAAGCTGGTGGACTTCCTGCAACGCGGTGCGTCTGCGGCGATTAGTGCCGCCGGCGTGAACTGTGCGATCGGATCGCTGGCCGCGGCGGCGATTCCGGCGATCCGCGCCGACAATGGGGGAAAGCCCGTGATCAGCCTGCTGTTCGGATCCGCGGAGGGACCGGCGGACCGGATCAGGCTGGATGCCTTCGTTCAGCAGCTCAAGCTCCGCCCCCGGCTGGCGGTCGCCTAGACGCTTTCCCTGGCCCCGTTGTGGCCTCGCCCGGTCGTGCCGCTGTCCGAAGGGGTTTGCCGTCCGGCGAATGCGAGGACCAGATCCCTTTGCCCAGGCCGCACCGGGCGACACACAACGTCGCCCGCCGCCACTCGCGGGAAGATTCTCGGAACCTTTTGCGGAAAAACTCCGTAGATGCCCCTAAGGAGTTTACCGTCCATGGACATCTCCGGCGAAGCCGGCGACCTCGGCCGCCCTTTGGTCAAAGGTCTGTTCGTGGCCAGTTGCCTGCTGGCCATCGTCTCTTACTACACGACACAGCAGGGCATGGCGCTGTATCTTTCCTCGTGGTTCTCGATTCTGGCCGCGCTGGGCATCCAGATTGCGCTGGTGCTGGTGGCGTGGCTGATCGGCTTCACCCGCTCGCGGCGGGGGTTGCTGATCGCGGTGTACTCGATCACGGCCGTGGTTTCCATCGCGTTCTCCTACGTGAGCCTGTACACGTGGTTCAGCGCCAGAGAACGCCCGGCGCTCGTGCAGAGGCAACTCTACGACCAACTCAGCGCGGCGGCGGCCAAGACCAACGAACTGGTTTCCGCGTCCATCGCCGAAGCGCGGAAACACGTGCTGGCGCTCGGCGAGATGTCGGAGGCGGAGCGAACTCACGGGTCGATCTCCCGCGCGCAGGACGCCGACCCGTATCTGGCGGCGGTGCGCGAGGCCGTGGCCACGGAGGCCCGCACGTACTCCGCCGGGTATCGCGAAGGCGCCGGCGTGGGCGTGCGATACTCGGCGTTCGATCGATACACCAAGGTCGCGCGGGAGCAACTCGAGCAACTGCAGCAGACGCAGCGGGCGGTCGCGGACTTCGCCGCCAAGACCAGGCCCGGCGATCCGAGCGAACAGCAACTGCGCGCGTTTCATTCGGTCTATGATGCGATTCCGTGGGCCGAGGTGGAACGGCAATTGCACCAGGGCAAACTCGAGCGGCCGGTGGCGCCGGCGTTCTCTTCGTTCGTCGATCGCTCGTCCAGCAACCAGGAGGACCTGATGCTGGCTTTCCAGGGTCTGGTCACCGCTCCCGACGGGCGTCATGTGTTCTCGCTGCTGCTGGCGGCTTTTATCGACGTCGTGATTTTTCTGCTGGCGTATGCATCGGGTCCCTATTTTCACGGTTCGCAGGAGCAGCGCTGGTACGCGGCCGGCGCCGCGCTCGAGGCCAAAGATCGGCAGGTCTTTGTCCGGAATCTGTTGCGCAAGCTGACGGCCGGTTCCCACGGGATGGCGCAGGTGGACCTGGATACGATGACTCCGGGCGAACTGCAAGTCTGTCTGCTTCTGGTGGCGCGCGGGTTGGCCGTGCCGTACGAGGAGAATGGACGCCGCTATTACCTGATCGACCCGAGGGTGCACGAAGAACTGGTCGAGTCCATCGCCGCGCCGAACATGGCGGTGCGGGCGATTCCGCAGCCGGAGGCTTCATAGGCTAATCCGAGGCCCGACCGCAAGGGAGGGCATCTTGCACCCTGACCGCAAGGGAGGGCTTCAGGTGACAGGAAAACGGCAGCCCTCCTTTGCGGTCGGGCCTCAGACTGTCTGGGAAGAATCCGGCGTTCGTACGCATCTCAACAGATATGAGGGTTCTAGCGTTTCATCTATTACAGGCCGTGCTGCTGGCCGCTCCCATCAAGCCGGTGAATGCCGACTCGGATGGCTTGGCCGTCAAGGGCTACGATCCCGTGGCGTACTTTGCCGAATCGAAGCCCGTCAAGGGGCTGAAGGAATTCGAGTTGAAGCACGACGGCGCGACCTATCGGTTTTCCACCGCCGCGAATCGCGATCTATTCAAGGCGAACCCCGCCAAGTACCTGCCGCAATACGGCGGCTATTGCGCCTGGGCGGTCAGCAAGGGACACACGGCCAACATCTCCCCCAACGCCTGGAAGGTCGTGGACGGCAAGCTGTACTTGAACCACCCCTTCGCGAAAGGGAAGTTCGAGAAGGGATACGTCGAAGCGATTCCGCGCGCGGACAAAAACTGGCCGGGAATCCTGGCGGGAAAGTGACCACCGCTCCTGACAGAACCGCGGCCGGAAGGCCGCGGACAAGGCGTTCCGTACGCCAGCACGCGGGTCGGATGCGCGAGACAACTTGCCGGCTACTTCGAATCTCCGATCCAGATGTTGCCCGTCTCTTCCGGCACGCCGAACACGATCCGGTCCCGAAACACGGCCGGGCCAAAGTAGGCCAAGCCGGGTCGAAGCCGCAGTCGCGTGGTGTGGAAATGATACACCGCGAACGGCTCTCCCACAGGGCGCTTGGTGGCCGGATCGAGGCGTTGGGCGTAGATGCAGAGAAATCCATCCAGGTAGGTGATGAAGTACAGCAGATTCCCATCGGGTGACCACCACGGCCGCCGGTGTTCCACGTCCCGGTCGATGATCTGAATCCATTCCTCTTCTTCGGCTGCGTGTCCCTCGCGCACGGGCGCGACCCACAGAGGGGCACGTCGCCCGATGGGGGTAACAAACGCAACCCAGCGCTGGTCCGGAGAAAACTCCACAGTGTGCGTGGGGTACTTCGTCTGAGAAAAGATCTCGCTTGATTGCTGTTTCTCCAGGTCGAACGTGAAGAAACCCGCCGTCGAGTACACAATGCGTCTGGAATCCGCCGTCCAACCGAAGATACCCGTCGTTGGTCGCTCAAACGGAACGACTCGCGTGGCATCGCCTCCTCTTGCAGGCATCAGGAACAGTCCCTCGTTCGTCGAGTAGGCAAGATGTTTGCCGTCCGGCGAGATCTTGGGGCGGGCGCCCTGCGACAGGATCGAGGTCTCCCGGCCAGTGGCCATGTCGCGCAGACGTAGAGACCGTCCGCCCGGATCGGATTGCTGGAACACCAGACGGCTGCCGTCGGCCGGACCGGAGGGAGCGATTTGCGCGCCGCCCGAGTGCGGCAGCGGTTCCATCGGACCGCGAGCCACGCCCTTGTTGGCGTCGAGCTTTAAGCTCCACAGATGCTCCATCATCGTTCCGGCAACAAAAGCGATCCGCGTTGCGTTTCCGAGGGCAACGCCGTGAGCGCTGCGTTCGTCGCTGGCGCCGCCTGTGAGTTGACGCGGTGGACCGATCGGTTTCCAAGTCCCCTTCTCTATCGGCAGTTCCCACACCCGGCCTCCGGCGCTGATCAAGAGCCGTGCGTCTAACCACCCGCTCACCAACGGGAAAGTAGCCAATAGTCTTGATTCCGTACGCGAGACGGCGAACAAGGCGGGGGATTGCCGCCGTAAGGTTGCTGCCATTCCGGTTTTCACCGCGGCGCTGCCATCCATCGGCTTGATCCATATCTCCGCTTCCGTGAAGCGATTGGTGTTGGGGGCGCCCACAAGCATCACGTTGCGCCCCTCCGGAGAGAAAACCGGAGAGGCCGTCCAGGGGACCTCTGGGGCCAGCGGCTTCGGTTCGCCGCCCGTGACGGGCACGAGGTACGTTGTCGAATCCGCAGTGAATCCCGAGGCGCTTACAAAAAACGCCACCCACTTTCCATCCGGCGAAAACTGTGGACCTCTTCCTCCCCGGACCAGTAGCCGTTCATCGCCCCCAAGGGTGGGCGTGATGTAGATGCCTCCGCCGTCCCGGTTCGACCGGAACGCAATCAGGCCGCCGTCGGGCGAAAACGCTGGATCGAAATCATCGGCCTCATGGCGCGTGATCCGAATCGGCTGCCCGCCTGCCGACAGCGGATGAACCCAGATATCCAGGTTCTTTTGAGTCGCCCGGTCGGATGCGTAGGCGATAAGCTTCCCGTCCGGGGAAATCGCCGGAGCGGTCGTCAGGCCGGTGTCAGCGGTCAATGCCCGGACAGCGAGTTCCAGGGGCGCCGGCTGCAATCGGTGTTTCCACCACCACGCCAACCCGGCAGCCAGAGCCACCACGGCCGCGGCCAACGCGATCCACCGCAGTGGCAAGGTCTTCTTCGGCTCCACCTTGGGCATCGAACGCTGCGAAAGCCGGCCGGATTCGGACTCTTCCTTCACTTCCTCCAGCGCGTTCTTTACGTCGCGCATCGACTGGTAGCGCCGGTCCGGTTCCTTGCGCAGACAGCGCAGGATGATCCGCTCCAGTTCCTGCGGCGTCTCGGTCGACAATTCGCTGACCGCTTGCGGAGTGTCCTTCAGGATCGCCGAGAGCGTCCCGATGCGCGAATCGCGTTCGAACGCCCGCCGGCCCGTTAGCATCTCGTAGAGCACGACGCCGAAGGCGAAGACGTCCGTCCGCGCGTCGATCTTCTTGCCCTCCACCTGCTCGGGCGCCATGTAGGCAATGGTGCCGAGCACCTGCCCCTCTTCCGTCCCCGGCGCGCTAT
>JBJXGR010000435.1:0-39830 GCA_046160045.1 Bryobacteraceae bacterium | reverse complement strand
GTGCCGCTGGCGGCGGAGCCGAACAGGATGATTCGGTCAGCCTGCGTCGCAGTGAGGATGCGCCTCACCAGCTCCCGTGTCAATCTGTCGTCGATACCCATTACTCGCATGATCGTTGGAGGCGGGCGCGGACCTCCACTAGTGCTATGAAATCACCCGGCTGCAAGCTTAATTCTACGATCAAATCGTGACTTCCTCGACCCGCTGGCTCTCCGCAGCGCGATAGAACGCCGCCACCACCTCGAGCGCCCGGAGGCTCTCGGACGCAGGCGGCGATGGCGGCCGTTCCTGCTCAATCGCCTCCAGGAACTCCGTGATCTCCCGTTGCATCCCCACCAGGACCTTGTGTTGGTGCGATTCATCGGTGTAGATGTCGTGGACTTCACTTCGCCCCGCCGAGTGAATCTGCCAGCCCTTCCACGTGTCCGCGACAATCATACCCCTGGTCCCGATCACGGTCAGCCGGCAGGTGAGCGGCGCAGGCTCGCGCAACAACCCGAACGCGATCTGCGCCGAGACGCCCGACGCGAACCGGAGCGACATCTGAGCGCAGTCCTCTACATCCTGGCCGAAGAACGGATTCGACGCGCTGCCCCACGCCGCCGTCACCCGATCGCCGGCGAACCACAGCACCCGGTCCACTAGGTGAATGCCGGAGGAGAGCACCGTGCCGCCCCCGGCCATCGCGCGGTCCAGATACCAGCGCGGCGAATCGAGAAAGCCGAAGTGCTCGTAGATGCAGTCGGTGATGGCGACCACCTCGCCGATCTCCCCGTTCGCGACGGCCGCCCGTGCCGCGATCAACTCCGGATAGAAGCGATGCGTCATCCCGACAAACAGGGTGCGGCGGCAGCGATCGGCCTCCGCGATCATCCGACGTGCCTGCTCCGGATCGACGGCAATCGGTTTTTCGAGCAGAACGTGCTTGCCTGCCCTGAGCGCGGCGATCGTGAGATCGCAGTGCAGGGCGTTCGGGACGCACAGGCTGATCCCATCCACATCCAAGGCCAACAGGTCTTCCATCGACGCAAACCGCTCGACGCTGGCAGGAACCTCCACGCGTGGATTCGGGTCCGCGACCGCGATTACCTCGCCTCCCGCGCGCTCATAGGCGATGTGATGCAGGCGGCCGGTGTAGCCGTATCCGACAATGCCGGCTCGAAAACGCCTCACCGCGAGGTCCACTCCATGCGCCTCGCTTCGACCGCCTGTTGGAGTTGCTTCGACAGCCGGCGCAACGCCCCAATTTCCCCTCCGACCGGATCGATGGGCTGGGGAAACTCCCTGTCCGCCATCTGCCGGGCCTGCGAAGCCAGCCGCAAAGCCGAATCGAGCCCTTGCGGAGTGGAGCCTGACAATCTGGCGTGCCACGCGCTGTGAAAGCCGCCCAGCGAATCGATGAAGGGCTGATAGATGGACAGGAGCGTCTTCAGAAAGCGCAGGTTTTCGAGCGACTCCGGTTTCGGCCCAGCCTGGAGGGCTCCATCCAGCAGACCGAGCGCCTCGCGATTCAGGCCTGACATCAACTGCCAGCGCCGCGCCATACGGCGATGCAGCTCCTTCCGGTCGATCCCCATCCTCTTCATGGCAGCGCTATACACTTCATCGTCAATCGCGGCGCCCCACGTCAGGGAGTCCTGAATCAGTCTGCGCCAATGCGAGGGCGCGGCATACGTCCGGTCCCAGGTGAGCGGGACGTACGTCATCGGACGGCCGATGGAGGGAGCGGGTGCAGATGTCTCGGGCAGCATCGCCGACAGCCGGTAGTATTTCGCCATCATCGGCGCCGCGCGCTCTCCGTAAAGCCGCCGGCATGCAAGGTCGAAGAGCGAATCCGGCCCGAAGATCTCCGGCGGGCGATTGTCCTCGTACATGTATTGCCGCATCAACTGCTGGGACTCATCGAACGTCCGCGGCACCTGAAAGCCTTTCGCGTGCGCGTTCCATGAGAACTCGGCGTTGATCACTTCCATTGGTTCCTGATAGAAGTCGCCGCTCGCGTTGTAGATTCCTCGCGAGCCGAGAAAGAGGGCATTCATCGCCGGGGCGCCCGACAGCGGGTAATCCGTGACGAAACGGTCCGCGCCGCCGGCGAAGAACATGAACACGCGCAACGGCGACCCCGCGGCCTGCATCGCGGAAGCGAATCGTTCGGTGAACCGCTCGCCGCCGTGCCGCAGAGGATAGACTTCGCGGAAGCAGGTCTGGACGTTCGGCGCCTTCGGAATCTCCAGGCCGACGTTGCGCCACAGTTCCAGGGCCTTCGCCCAGTCCTCCGATTGCGGCTTGTCGGGAATATAGACCGGAGACACCAGGATGATCTGGCAGTCGCGGGAAGCGTCATAGCCGCTCCGCGGGTTCTTCACTCGGTTCACCGCCTCGACCAGCGCGGCATAGCCGTGCCCCAGTCCGCCCGCGCCGCCGTCGCGGGCGAGCAGCGCATCGTTCGGCCAGCGGCGTCGGCACGTCTCGCAGCGCTGGCGCCACGCCTGCTCGGTCCCTTCGAATCCGCCGAAGTCCTCGTGGTGAATATAGAGCGCCCCCGGTTCCACCGCCGTCACGAATTCGCTCAGTTCAGCGGCCTTCCGCGCGTTCAGTTGGTCATTCGAGCGGCAACTGCCCAGTTCTGCCGGTTCGTACCCTCTCCGCGCCTTGGGAAATCCCATGCAGCGGTAAACCTCGCCGTCCGGATACGACCGGCGGTTCTTGAACACTTCCCCCTTGAAGGCCACGCCCTTCTCGTACATCACCACCGGCTCGTAGGCCATGCCATAGCTTGCGCCGTAGCCACCGAAGTAGAGGGAGAATCCTCGCGCGCGGGCATAGCGGTTCAGCCTCAGCATAAGGTCCTTGTAGTAGGCGGGACGCTTGGACACGCCGAACCCGAAGCCGTCCATCAACGCCATGTTGATTTTGAACCGCAGCGCGCGATCGATGCGCGCCTCCACCAGCCGCGCGAAATCCCCCACTCCTTTGCCCCGATCGAGATCCCAGCCGTTAATCTCGATGTTGAGCAGCCAGTCTGACGCGGCGCGGAACTCGAAGTTCGGATGGTCGCGCAGGTAGGCGCCCTGAAGGTATGCACCCTGCGCGTCCTTGTCCAGCAACTGGAGAAGAGAGGCCGCGCCCCAGATCGCTCCCTGTGGTGAAGCCCCGACAATCCAAACGGTCGACGGATCGGGTGATTTCAGTACATAACCCTGGCCGAAGTTTCCTGTGTTGGTCAGCGTATCTTCATCGAGGAAATTCAGCGCCACGGGCGGCTTGCCGCTCTTGCGGTAGTCCCACAAATGAACCCGAACCGCCGCTTCACCGGACCGGACCACCGTCGCCGAGGTCTTCAGTCCGCTCTGAATCATCCCCGCCGCGTACTCGATCTTGGGGTCTGCCGCGGCGGATTCCGGGCCCACCACCAGGCGGACGCTGCGCCCCAAGCGGATTTTGTGAGTGAGTTCCTCGACATACTGGGGCGACGGCAGAATGCGAATCGCGGCAGAGCCCACCTGGCCGCACAGAATGGCAACAACAAGAAAGCGGTTCATTTGTTTTTCACCTTGGACCGGCGAGACGGCTCCTGAGGGCATCGAGACATTCGTGCCAGCTCGCGATGTCGCCTCCCTTGGGGTCGGTGAAATCGGCAGGCTGGCTCCGGATCCACTGCTCCGTCTGCTGTAATTCGCTCCACAATGCGGCAGGCACGCTGGACGCCTCCGAGCCGAGGAACTCATGATACGCGGCGAGCAGCTTCGAAATGCGGGTTCCCGCGTCGAGCGTGCGAAGCAGGTGCCGCACGTCCTCCCGGGCGTCCGTGCGCAATCCACGCGATGCGAGCAGCGACCCGGCGATCGGGCGCGCCTTCTGGTTCACCGAGGCTTGCTGCCTCCAGTACGCCGCCAGTTGCCGCTGCAGGTCGCCCCGGCTTTGTTTCAGCGTTCGCAGCGACGCTTGCTCGATGGTTCCCGGCTCGCGATCCCAGTACGCGGCGTCCAGTTGCAGGAACCGCCACAACACCGCCAGCGGGTAGACCTTCGCCGGATAGAATGCCGGAAGCCTGCCGGACGCGACGGTACGATCTTCTGCGAACGAGTAGAATTGCGCCGCCAGTTCTCCGGCTTGGGTGCCGTAGATCCGCCGGCAGGCTTCGGGAAACACGCCCATCGGCCCGAACACCGCCTCCGGCATCTCCTCGTTCATCATCAACGCCTGCCAGCGCCGCAGGCCTTCTGCAAACGTGGCGGGAACCGTGCGGCCGGGAGCGTGACTGTTCCAACTGTATTCCGCGTTGATCACCTGTTGCGGTTCCTGGTGAAGACCGCCGTTGAAGTTGTAGATCGCCTCGGCGCCGTCGAACAACCCGTTCATCACGGAGTTTCCCGTGAACGGGTAGTTGAAAGAGCCCGGTGAATACTGATCCGCGCCGCCCAGGAAGAACAGGAAGACATTCGGGTTCAGGCTGCGGGCAAGCATCTCCCGGCGATACGCGTCCATCCACTGCTCGCCCTTCCGATTGGCGAAGATCTCGCGGAAGCCGACCTCCAGATGCGGGTCGTGAGGCATCCGCGAGACGACGTTCGCCCAGAACTCGAGCGTCTTGTTCCAGTTCAGGTCGGGATCCACCTTTTCGTCCCCGAGCCCCGAACGTCCGGAGTCGACACCATAAGGCGGTGAAATGAACGCCACCGTGCAGTCGATGCGGGCGTCGTAGCCTGTGTCGGCGTTCCGCACACGGCGGATGGCGGCGAGGATGTTCGCATAGCCGTGCGCCATGGCCCCGGCGCCTCCATCGGCGGCAGCGAAATCCGGATTCGGCCACTTCCGCCGGCAATCGTCGCAGCGCGCCGCCCAGCGGCGCTGGGTGGTCTCGTAATGACCAGTGTCCTCGTGATGAATATAGAGCGCACCCGGTTCCACCGAGCGGACGAACTCTTCAAACTCGCGCGCGATCTCGCGCTGCAGGGCATCGTTGGAGCGGCAGGTCCCTAACGTCGGAAGATCGGGCGTACGGCCCTCGCCGAAGCATGCGTACACCGGCCCATCCGGATAGCTGCGCCGGTTCAGATGGATCGCTCCGATGTGGAACTCAGGCTCCACCTTGCGCGGTTCGAAGTTGGCGCCAAAGCCGCCGTACATCAGCCGGATTCCGCGGTCCCTCGCATAGGCATTCAACTCGCGCATCATCGCCGCGTAGCCGGGCCGTTTCTGCGCCGACCAGCCGAAGCCATCGAAGAACACCATGTTGATCTTGAAGCGGACGCAGAAATCGAGCTTCCGCTTGATACGCTCGGCGTAAGCCCGCGCGCCGTCGCCCCAATCGTACGCCCAGCGATTGAGTTCGGCCCGCAGCAGCCAGTCGGCCGCGGCGCGGTAGCGAAAGGTGGGGTAGTCGACAATGTTCGACGGGGGAATCGTCCAGCCCGGCGAGGAGGCCTCCGCGAGTTGTACCAGCGTCGCGGCGCCGTACAGCACGCCTGCCGGCCCGCTGCCGGCAATGCGCACTGTATTCGCTTTCAGGGTCTCGAGCGTGTAGCTTTGGCCGAAATGCATTCCGGCCACCACCTCAGGAGAAAGACCCTGCGGCGCGCCAGGCTTACCTGTATCGATCAACTCGACCGCGGGAACGCCCGGAGTCCGGCGGTTCACCTGCCGGACGGCCACGGGCGCCAGTTCGCGGCGGATCAGGTCAACGGCGATCTCGACCATACGCCCGGGTTTGGCGGCCGTGACCACCTCCAGCGTGGCGCCGCGCGGAATCGTCACCGCTGCTGCGCCGGACTCCATCTTTCGCGGCGTCGGCAGGACGCGCGCCTGCCCCATGCCTCCAAGAAGCACGATCGCAATTGCGGCTCGCTTCACCGCTTCCTCCGTTCGGCAATAGCCGCAAGCAACTTCTGCGGGTACTCGCGAAGCGTCCGGACCTCCCCAACCGCCGGATCCACCGGGTGCGGGAACGCGGCGGCCGCGCGCTGAGCCGTATCGCGTGCGTACAGTTCCGCCCGGTAGAGCAGCGAGAAAGCCTCCGGCGACCCTGGATTCGCAGCCGCCTTGTGAAGCGCCCGCAACGCCTCAATCATCGGAGCGTGTACGTCGAATAGCTTGATGAGAAACTCCAGATCCTCGCGCGCATCGGCCGGTGGACCCGCCGCCAACGCCTTGTTCACCCGTTCGCGGCCCCAAGCGTTCAATTCGGCCGCCAGCTTCCAGCGCCGCTCCAGTCGCCGGTGCGCTTCTCGGGTGTCGATCCCCAGAGACTTCAGGCCGCCCAGGTATCCCTCATCGGTGATCTCTGGAGACCAGGTTCGCGAATCCAAATAGTAGTGATTCCAGTACGACGGAATCGCATGGACCCGATCCCACGTCCTCGGGAGATACACGCCGCGCCGGCCGCGATAGTAGGGGTGTTGTTCTCCGGACGGGGCCTTGGGCGTCTCCGGGAGATATTCGGTGCGGCGATAGTAAGCCGCCATCTCCGCTCCCGCCTCCGCGCCGTACAGCTGGGTACAGATCCGATCGAACAGCTTGCCCGGACCATAGATCTCCGCAGGCTGCCCGGGCTGATACACCCAGGGGGCGATTTCATCCATATCCGATTCCTTCGCCGGGTTGCGGGAAAACCCGGTGGATCGCGTATTCCAGCCGTACTCGGCGGCGAGGATCTCCATCGGCTCGTGGTAGGGATCGCCGAGCGCATTGTAGATACTCCTCGCGCCCAGGAAGTGTGCGTCCATCGCGGGGGCGCCCGTGGTCGGGTAGTCGGTCAGGAAGTTCTCCGCGCCACCCACTTGAAACAGGAACGTGCGGAACGGCAGCCCCTCACGCTTCATCGCATCCGTGAACAGTTCGATCCAGCGGCGGCCGCCTCCGGCTTGCGGCAGGATTTCGCGGAACGCGATCTGGACGTTCGATGCCTTGGGCAGCATCCGCGCGATCGTCCGCCACAACTGCAATACCTGTCCCCAATCGTCGGAGCGGGACGTCATCGGCATATAGACGGGCGACACGAGGACGATCTCCGTGTCTCGCGAGGCAGCAAATCCCTCGTGCGTAACGTGATTGATGCCTTCGATCAGCGCACGGTATCCGTGCGCCAGGCCGCCCGCGCCTCCGTCCTCCGCCAGCAGCGAATCGCTCGGCCATCGCCGCCGGCATCGTTCGCACCGTCCGAGCCAGGCTTTCTGAAAATCCTCGAACACGCAGCAGTCTTCGTGGTGGATATAGAGGGCGCCGGGTTCCACGGCGTCCACGAAGCGCGCCAGATCCTCCGCCTTCAGGCGGTTCAGGTCGTCGTTGCCGCGGCAGCCTCCCATCGTGCTCGGATCCAGACCGTGCTTCTTCGGCGGAAACGCCAGGCACTGGTAGGTGTGCCCGTCCGGATAGGACTCGCGGTTCAGGAAGACGCTGCCCTGATAGTCTCCCGCGCTCTGGGCCGAATCGTAGGCCGCGCCGTACCCGCCGTACATCAGCCGGATGCCGCGCTCGCGCGCGAACCGGTTCAGGTCACGCATCAGGCCGGAATACCCCGCCAGGCGCTGATCGAGGGACCACCCGAAGCCATCGATCAACGCCATATTGATCTTGAACCGGGCGGCGCGCTCGAGTTTCCGCTTGACCAGGGCGTGGTACGCTTCAGGGCCCTGGCCCCGGTCGAACGCCCATCGGTTCACCTCGACGTGCAACAGCCAGTCGGACGCGGCCCGGAACTCGAAGTCCGGATAATCGCGGACATAGATTCCCGGAACACTGCTCCGGCCGTCCACCCACTGAGCCAACGTCGCCGCTCCGTACAGAACTCCCTGGTCGCCGCCTCCGATGATCCAGACAGATTGGGCGTCGGGCGTCTTGATCACGTATCCCTGGCTGCGGCGGGCAGGGTCGGTGAGCAGTTGCCGGTCCAGAAAGTTCAGCTCGACGCCCGGGCGTGAATCCACGGAGTAATCCCAAAGCGTGATGGTTGTCCCCGCTGCCGCCGGCGGGTTGCCCGATTGCAGCATTTCCGCGGCCAGCCGCATTTTCGCCGACCCCTGCGCAGCGCCGGTTGTCACTCTCGCGGGCAGCACGACGGAGTGGTTCAGCGGTTCGAGAAATTGTGGTGTCGGCAGCACCACAGGCTGCGCCCCCAACACGCCTGCCAGGGCAAGCGAGATGATCGACTTCACGGTCAAGCGGTTCCCTTCGACTGCAACGCCGCGGAGATCTCTCCAATCCATCTCAGGCGCCCCTCTCCCAGAAATCCATAGTTGAAAAACGCGAACCGCCGAACTCCCAGTTTCCACGCGAACTCGATCTTGCCCATCGCATGCCCCAAATCCGGCGTGATCGGCAGTCCCAGGTTCAAGGTCAGGTTGAGCCGCGCCGCATCCTCGACTTGGGCCAGGCAGAAAACCAGATCCCCGTTGACGGCATCGGTATCCGGAGTGTAGGCCAACAAGTGAAACGTGTCCGCCACTTGCCGCAGTTCCGGAAGCGAGACGCCCTCCATCCAGATGTTCGAGGGCGACCCGACAAAGCTCGACGTGAACACCGAGAGTTCACCGCCTTGGACCACGTCGCGAATCCGGCGCACGAGTTCCGATACCGTCCGGACCCGCAACCGGATGAGTTGCTGCAAATCCGGGTTCAACGCCATCAGCGTCGAGACCTGCTCCATGTTGTCCGGATGCCTGCCGGCAGCGTCATCCGCGCGGAGCTTGGCCATCAGGACACGCTCCAACTCGCCCCGCAATCTCTCCATGGGAATTCCGTCGCGCTGGCCGTTCTCCTTGCATGCCGGGCAGAAACAGAGGGACAACAGGAAGTTCTCGAGCGGGCCCGCAGGAACTGCGGTGACCTCGTGATGGTGTCCGTGCGCGTAGCCGAGGTACCCGATGGTCTCGAGATCCAGCGTCTGAAACACGCCCGTCCCCCAAACAGCCTTTGCCAGCGCGAGCGAATAGTCGGCCACAGCGCGGTGGCTGGGACATACGGCGAAGGGGTAGGCGTCGCCAAACACGTTCCGGATGGTCAGGTCCGGATGTCCGGCGGCAAGCGTCGAGCCGTGATGAAACACGGTCCACGCGGCGAGGTCGATGCCGCGATCTCGTGAAGCTTTTGCGAGATCCTCCAGCCATCCGGAGGAGGCCGAGGCCGAGACGCGCGGGCGGATCGGACCGGCAAACGCGGCCTCGGGCAGGGGGATCAACAGATGGCCCGACTCCGGAGAATACACTCGCTGCCGCCGGCGGCGGGGCAGCAGGAACTTGCCGCTGTGGTAAAGCGTGGTGACGTGCAGCCGGTTCACGCCCAGGCCCGCGCACTCGTCCACGAATGCGCCCACCCCGCGATCGACGATGTCCCAGGGATACGCGAACAGCTCGATGGAGGCCCCGCTGCGCATCAGAACTGATACTTCAGCGCTAGCTGCACCTGGCGTGCCGAATCGGCCGACAGGATACGCCCGAACAGCGGCGAGGTGAACGTGGCGTTCGGGTTGGCGAAGTTCGGCTTGTTGAAAAGGTTGAAGAACTCGCTGCGGAACTGGAGTTGATGGCCTTCCCACGGCATTGCGATCACCTTGAACATGCCCGCATCGACATTCGCCAGGCTGGGCCCGATCATCGAATTTCGACCGGCACTTCCAAATTGGCCCGCGGCGTTGGCACTGAACACCGACGTATCGAAGTATTTGAAAAGCAGGTCCTGCCGGGGCCGGTCGGAGGACAATACAGGGCTGCCGTTCACATTCGGACGGTCAGCGCCGATCGCCCGCAGCGAGTTGTCGCGACCGGTCAGCGGGTTGATCGGCAGTCCCGTCGCCACACGCACCAGCCCCGACAGTTGCCATCCGCCAATCACATGCCGGACCGCGGGAGCCGCAGTGGCCAGCTTCGGCAGTTCCCAAACCCAGGAGGCGGAGAAGACGTGCTCGCGGTGGAAGTCGGATAGGCTGCGGTTGCTCCGCAGGTTATCAATATTCTGATACTGGCCGCCGTTCGGGATCGACACTTCATCAATCGACCTCATCCAGGTGTAGTTCACATCCAGAAGATAGGAATTCGAGAATCGCTTCCTGACCACGAACGCCAGGCCGTTGAATGAACTGTTGGACCGGTTGTCGATGCGCAGCATCGAACCCACTTGTCCCGGGTTATAGCGGCGGCGTTGCTCGACGTTGGCCAGGGTTGGCGTAATCCCGGGCGTGATGTCCGCCGGGTTGAACTGGTAGAAGCTCACGAGTTTCCGCCCGACGTTGCCGATGTAGGCGACTTCGAGCGCCATGTTCTGCGGGAGCTTCTGCTGGATGGAGAAACTGTACTGCTGCACGTACGGGTTGGGGAAGTTCGGGTTGGCCGACCAGCCGGTGACCGGTGGCAGAAAAACCGCCTGCCCGGTTTGCGGGTTGAACTGGGCCAACGGGTCGCCCTGTACCAGGCCGAACCCAAGTTGCCGGCCTTGGAAGGGATCGGCGAAGGAGGGCACCGTATCCAAGTTGAAAATCGGCAGGAAAGGTTGGTTCAAACTGATGAACTGCGATTGTCCGTTGCCGTACGGTTGATGGAAGATGCCGTAGCCCATCCGAACGCTGGTAGAGCCGTTGCCGAAGACGTCCCAGGCAATGCCCACTCGCGGCGAGAAGTTGTTGGTGTCCTTGTTGAAGATCCCGCGCGGGACTCCCGGATCGCCAAAATAGGCCATGCCCAACGGCGCCGTCGGAAATCGGCTGGACCGGAACCCTGGGATGAAATTCGCCGAGTAGCCGTCGGCCTGATACGTGGGCTCCTCGTAGTGATAGCGCACGCCGAGATTCAACGTCACCCGCCGGCTGACGCGATAGTCGTTCTGGGCGAAGAAACTCAGGACATAGGTGCGGTGGTTCTCGCGCTCCACCAGCATCTGGAGAAAGCTCGGCCTGCCGATCATCATGTCGGCCAGCGCGTTTCGCGAGTACTGACCGTTGAATGTAAATCGGCCGTTGTCAAACGCGGCGTAGCCGGGACCGAACCGGATCGGTTGGTATCCGCCTCCGAATTTCCAGGTGCTGCGTCCACGGATCCAGGTCAGCGTGTCGAGGAAATCCCAGGTGTTGTCGAGCCGCAGCGGAACGCCGGCGATGCGAGGTGAGAGCGAGAAGCGGCCGGTTGTGCTCACCGACGGAGGGTAGTTGGGGGCCAGGGGATCGGGCAGGTTGACCCCAGCCTCCCGCGGTGTCTTGAATGGCGTGTTCTCATTGGCGCTGGTCTCGAACTTCCGGTTCCAGGCCATCGAAAAGACGTTGATCAGCGATGGGCTGAAGGTGTGCGTATCCGTAGCGTTGAAGTTCTGGAAATGCAGCGTGTACAGCCCGTTGCCATAGGGCATGTTGCCGTTCGGTGACGCCAGGTTGCCGTAGCTCCGCCAATAGCGCGCGCTCACCTGGTTGTTATTCCGCAGCGAGTGGTCAAGGCGGCCGATGAACTGGTTGCCGTCCTCGGCGCGCGGGCGGAGAATCTGGAACCGCCCGTCGGCCAGATTGGCGGCGGGGATCTTTGACATGATGTTGACGGCGGCTGTGTCGAACCGGGTGCGCGGGATCTGCCCTCCCGCAAACGGCTGTCCGGTCGTGGGGTCGGTCGGCACCCCGCCTCGGGAGTTGCTGAAGTCCCCGTTGCGCTCGGCGTCGGTTGGGGGAATTGCGTCGTTGTTCAGCTGTGTTTCCCGGATCCGCGTGCCCTGCCAGCCGCTGAAGACGAACGTCTTGTTCTTGCGAATAGGGCCGCCGCCGGTCGCTCCGAACTGGTTCTGTATCAGAAACGGCGTTGTTGGCGCGAAGAAGTTCCGCGCCGTCAGGTTGTTGTTGCGATGAAACTCGAACAGGCTGCCATGATAGCTGTTGGTGCCCGAGCGGGTCACAACCTGAATGGTCGCGGACGAGGCGAGTCCCTTTTCCGCGTCGTAGGCATTGGTGGTCACCTTGAATTCGGAGAGGAAATCCGGCGGCGGCAGCGGGTTGCCTTCACCGTACTGAATCGAGTTATAACGCGCGTTATCCAACAGGAAGTTGTTCCCGCTCCGGCGTCCTCCGGCGACGTTTACATTGACCGAATAGCTGGTCGGGCGCGCACCGGGACTCACTTCCGTCACCGTGGGAATCAGCACCAGCAGCGAGGCGGGACTCCGGCCGCTGAGCGGCAACTCCACCAACCGCTTCCCTTCCATCAGCGCTCCGATGGACGCCTGCCGCGTGTCGATCGCGGGCGCGCTTCCTTCCACGGTCACGACCTCGCTCACCGCCCCGACTCCCAAACTGAAATCGACACGCGCATTCTCCTGGACCGAAAGCGTGATGCCCTTGCGCACTGACTTCTTGAACCCGCTCGCCTCCGCCTCCACGGTGTAGGACCCTGGCGGCAGCAGGGACACAAGGTACGCCCCCGCATCGTCGGCGAGGGTCTGCCGCTCCTGCCCGGTTTGTTCGTTGATGACCTTGATCGAGCACGAGGGGACAACGGCGCCCGTCGAATCGCCCACCACCCCCACGATGGAGGCAGTCGTCTGCCCAAGCATGACGTTTCCCGCCGGCATTGATGCAAGCGTGAGTGCAAAGGTAAGTACCCTGCTAAAGTTCCGAAACTGCATGACCTGCCTCCTGTCGAAATCCCTTGCCGCTGATTTGTATGATGATATTGCAAACATACACCAAGACGGGTAGCTTCTGTCAAGGACGAAAACCACGAGAAGGATCTCACGAAAAGTGGAAAGGGTCGCCAGCCGGGACGATCCGCCCGCTCGACCCGATGTGGGGCAAGCAGGCAGGGATCGAGGATCGCGTTCAGGCGAGGTCCGCCACGCGGCTGCGCAGGTAGTCCAGCGTTTCCAGCCAACTCGCCTGATCGCCGCCAAGAGGATCCACCGTATCAAAACGGAAGTTCTGCTCGAGGAATGCGGACAGAGCATTGACAAGGCTCCGAACTTCGTCAAACTGCCGACGAGCCTTCGGAGCGTTGCCTGCGGCGTGGAACGAAAGCGCGAGATGATACGCGGCCAACAGCGCCGCGAAGCGTTGCGCGACATCCAGGCACTTCTTCAAATAGGCGACATCTTCGAGGGCATCCTTCCGGAGGTCCGGACTGCGAAGCGTGGCGCCCACCAGGGCGCCTGCCTCGGAGTTAACCTTGGCATAGCCCAGCCAAAGATGGGACCAGCGCTCCTGCCAATCCGCCGGCGAGAGGCGCAATTTGCCGATCCACCGCTGCGAGTCGGAATCGGGTGGCGTCGAACTGGAATCGCGGTCCAACTCCAGAATCCGCCAGAGAATCGGCGTCGCGTATAGGCGTTCGGGCGCAACCGGAACCATTGGCGATCCGTCGCCGGTCCGCGGTTGCGCCTTGAAGAACGTGAAATAGCGCAGCATGGCCTCTCCGGCCTGTCTGCCATACAGCTTGCGGCAGGCTTCGGGAAGCAGTCCGCCGTCGCCCTCAATCTCCCGGGGAACGTCGAGATTGGTCATCATGGCTTGGCGGGTTGCCTGGCTGGATTCATAAGTCGCCGGTATGCGGTGTCCCGGAGCCTTAGAGTTCCAGGCGAATTCGCTGTTCAGAATCTGGAGGGGCTCCTGAAAGGCCGAGCCGCAGAAGTTGTAGATCGTCTCAGCGCCTGTGAACAGGCCATTCATGGCAGCCACTGGCGAATAGGGGTAATTGAAGGATCTAGCGATGTAGTGGTCGGCTCCGCCCACGAAGAACAGGAATGTGGGAAAGGACCGCCCTTCGGCCGCCAGGCGCTCACTGAATGCGTCCAACCACCGCTTGCCCGAACCCTGTTGCGGCATTACCTCCCGAAAGCAGATCTCGACATTTCCTTGTTCCGGCAATAGGGAAACCACATTCGCCCAGAAGGTCAGGTGCGCCTCCCAGCCAGCCTTGTCCGTGGAACTGGGAGAGTATCCCGGCGAGACGAGAATCACGGTACAGTCCTTGAGCGCATCGTAACCGGTGTCGGCGTTCTTGACGCTGAACACCGCATTCAGCAGGTTTCTGTAGCCATGAGCAATGGCGCCGCTACCGCCGTCCTTTGCAAGGAAGTCATCATTCGGCCATTTGGCCTTACACCGGGGGCAGCGAGTCCTCCAGTCGGCCAACCGGTTGTTGTCGTCGCCGGTCTCGCCCCTGCGGATGATGTTGCCGACGTCTTCATGGTGAATATAGACAGCGCCCGGTTCCACGGAGCGAACGAACTCCCGCATCTCTTGCGCCTTCAGCCGGTTTAGCTCTTCGTTGCCGCGACACGTCCCCAGCAGCCCGCCGGTCGGACTTCCTTCGCGATAGGTAGGATTCGCCTCCCCGAAGCACGAGTACACGGCGCCGTGCGGGTAACTCTCGCGGTTATGCCAGATCGTCCCGATGTTATGTTCCGGGCGAACGAGTGCCGCCTGGTAGTTGGAGCCATAGCCGCCGTACATCAGCTTGATGCCGCGCTCCCGGGCGTAGCCGTTCAACTCCCGCATCATGCTCGAGTAGCCGGGCACTTTCTCGCTCTTCCAGCCGAAGCCGTCGAACACCACCATGTTGATCTTGTACAGCAGGCAGAAATCCAGCTTTCGCTTGACGCGTTGAATGTAGGCCCTCCGCCCATCGCCCCAATCGTACGCCCACCGGTTCGCCTCGGCCTGCAGCAGCCAGTCGGAGGCGGCGCGATAGCGGAAATCCGGATAGTCGCGAATGTGCGCTTCCCGCAGTCGCGGGCCGTCATCGGAGTCCATCCACTGGACCAGCGAGGCAGCCGCGTACAGCACGCCCTGCGCGTCTGACCCCACCAGCCAGGCTTCCTTGCGATCGGGGAAGATCCGAATCACGTACCCCTGCCCGCTGGCCGAGGAATCGCTGAGCACCTTTCGGTCTTCCCCGTCCAGACGGGCTGCGATTGGTTCGCCGAGTTCGCTCCCTTTCCTGGAGTCAACCAGGTGGATCGCCACTCGGGCCGTTCCCATCACGGCTCCGGTCGCAACTCGCTGCACGGGCACCCGGGAAGCGGAGAGCCGTCCGATCTCCGCCTCCAGCAGATCCGCGGCAAGCCTGAGTTTCGCAGGGGCATTTGCGGGGAGGACGATACTCGTTCCTCCACCAGCATCCAACTTCAGTGACCGTAGACCACACGATATCGAGCGCGGAAAAGGGATGATCCGACGGGTCTCCGGCGAACCCTGCCCCGGTTCGGCAGCCCCGTTTACTCGGAGGCCGGCCGCCAGTCCTCCAATGGCCACACCGCCAACAAATGACCTTCTCTGCATGGAATCTCCCTGTCACGGTCACGGCCTCGCTCGGCGTCCTATTTCGGGTAATTTGTATGATAATATTGCATACGAATACCAAACCGGGTATCCTCTGTCAAGAACGAAATTGGAAAGCGGAGCCGCTGGCCGCATTCTGGCTTTCCGGTTCCGCCAGGAGAATAGTTATGTCCGTGATGACCGTACGAGGGCCTGTGGACGCCTCGGAACTTGGCTACACGCTCTCGCACGAGCATCTGCTCTGCGATCTCTGGAAGATGGTCCGGTCCTACGATTGCATCCTCGATGACGTCGACCTCGCGATCGCGGAATTGTCGGACTACGCTGCCGCCGGCGGACGTTCCCTGATCGACGTCACCAGCGGGGGCTTGAACCGCAATCCTGTGGCTTTGAAACGGATCTCGGAGGCGACCGGCGTCCACGTCGTGATGGGCGCCGCCTGGTACCGCGAGGATGTCTATCCATCCTTTGTTCAAGAGACCGAAACCAATGCCCTGGCCGCGAAGATTGTCGCCGAGTTGATGGAAGGGCTTGATGGCACCGACATCAAAGCCGGCGTGATTGGCGAGATCGGCACGGAGCGACGCTTCATCACGCCGGCGCAGGAGCGGGTCTTCCGCGCCAGCGCGCGGGCGCAGCGGCAGACCGGCGTGCTCATCGTCACGCACACCACGCATTTCGGGGAGCTCGCCCTGGAACAGATCGCACTCCTGAAGGAAGAGGGTGTCGAGCCTGATCGCATTGCCGTCAGCCATCTCGGCGACCGGATCAGCCCGGACCGGTTCCTGGCCATTGCGCGCGAGGGCGTCTTTCTCAGCATTGACAACATCGGCTACAGCGGCGATGGCTATCCGCCAGACGAGGTGCGGGCCGCCAACGTGTGCCGTTTGATCGAGGAGGGGTACCTCCACCAGATCATGTTGGGCGGAGACGTTTGCATGAAATCCCATCTGCGCGCCTATGGCGGCAAGGGGTATGCGCACGTTCCGCGCGTGTTTCTCCCCATTCTGCGCCGCGCCGGAGTCAGTGAAGAGCAGATCCATCAGATGACCGTCACAAATCCGGCCCGCGCTCTCGATGTTCCGGTGTTGGAACACGAGCCGGCCGCTTCGGACGCCGAACTTCTCCAGTCCGGGCGCTGACCGCGATGGGTCACCTGTATCTCGTCCTGGCGGTCGTCAGCCTGGGTTGCCTCGGCGTGCTGCACAAGGTGGCCGACCACCGCCGCTGCCGTCCTCAGGCCATCAACGCCGTGCTGTTCCTGGCGGCGGGTCTGGTGCTCACGGCCGTCACTACTTTCAAACTCGGCGTCGAGGCTTGGACGCGAGTCCCGCCGCAGGCCTGGTGGGTCGCGACGGCCTGCGGGCTGTGCGCCTCGGTGGCGATCCTTCACTTTCAGCACGGCGTCCGCCACGGCCGGATTTCCACCAGTTGGTTGATCGTCAATCTCTCTACCATCGTGCCGACGATCCTGTCGATCCTGATCTACGGGGAGGCGGTCAGTCCCCGGCGCGCGGCCAGCCTGGCGCTCGCTCTACTCGCCCTGGTTCTCCTGTGGTTCGACCGGAGCAACGAAGAAGCCGCCGCGGGAGGCAACGGTTGACCCTGTATCTTCGCTACATGCTGGTGGCGTTCCTCACCAACGGCCTCGGCGCGTTTGGACTTCGCGTTCTCGCCGGTGCGGGTCTGGGTCACGTGAGGGAGCAGCAGTATCTCAGCCTCTGGTATGTCGCCGGAGCGCTGGTCGCGGCGGTTCCTTTTCTCCGCCTGCGCAGCGGCATGGCCCCTCGTGAATGGGTGCTGGGCGGGGCCATGGCCGGATGTTCACTGTTCGGCCAACTCGGCATGGCGCTGGCGTTGACTCACGGCCTGCCGGGGTTCGTCGTGTTCCCGGTGGCGACCGGAGGCGGCTTGTTGTTTGTGCTGGCGGTGGGCGTGGTAGGTTTTCGCGAGCGGGTCCACTGGGCCGGCTATCTGGGAATAATTACCGGTACGCTGGCCTTGATCCTGCTGGCGTTTCCGTGAACGATCGAAGCGTAGAAGGGTGGGTTGTGATCATCGCTTCAACGCCAGCTTCCTCGGCTGCATCGAGTAGATCGCCGTTCGTCAGTTCAGCCCAACCACGTTCGTACGCGGTTTCAACCTGATGTCCGATGAGCCAATAGCGCAAAGGCGCTTGGGTATTGAGGTCGAGCCGTATCCGCATCCCACACGCTTCACGCCGGCACCGGATCACACTAGCTCCCCACGTCGCGTCACTCAAAGAACGGAAAAAGCCTCTTCAGTTCGGCCTCGTCCGGGCGCCGGCCGTATTCGCAGATCTCAAACGCCTCCGCGTGCCGGATCTGCTTCGCTTTTTCCGCTCCGTACCACTTCGCCAGGGCCCGCTGAACCGCGGGAGTGGGGCGCCGGTCGCGGCGGCGCTCCAGCCACTGCCGCCGCTCTGCCTTCCCTTCCGGGACCTCCACCCCGCCTCCCCAGCACTTCGGCTGCGCCTCGTAGAACTGCGACACTTCGGCGTCGAGGGCGTCGATCTTCTTCTGCCACACGTCATCGATGCTGACCGCCACATCGGGCTGGAACGGCTGAGGCTTCTGAAATCCGTCCTGGAAGTAGAGAAAGACCGGATTCTTCTTCAGCGGCTCAACATCGGTGACCACCATCGGGATCAGCACCATGAACGCCGCGTCCTGCACCAGAACGCCCGTGTAGCGGTGGTCCGGATGATAGTCGTTCGGCCGGGGCGAGAAGACGACATCAGCCTTCCACTGGCGGATGAGGCGAATGATCTGCTTGCGCACGTCCAGGGTCGGCAGCAGCTCGCCGTCATGGTTATCGAGCACTTCGTACTCGGCGATACCCAACCGCCGTGCGGCCTCGGTCACCTCGGCGCGCCGCCGCTTGGCGAGTTCGCCGCCGCCATGCTCGCAGTGCCCTGCGTCTCCGTTGGTCACGGAAACCAACTTCACCAGGTGGCCCTTGGCCGCATATTTGGCCGCCACGCCACCGCTCCCGAGTTCGGCATCGTCCGGATGCGCCCCAAACGCGATCACGCGGATCTTGCCGTCCTGACCGGCCGCCGCGCCGCACCCGAGCGCCAGGGCCATTGCGGAGAGAATGAGTCGGAGCTTCATACTCTCGCCACTTCAGCACGGGAGATTCCGTTCCGCAAGGCTACGCCGCCGGCAGGTCCGGATTCGGTTTCCAGTAGTTGCCCGGCACGTAGGGAAACTTCGCCGCGATCCCCGGCTTCAACTCCACTCCGAATCCCGGCTTGCCGAACAATTCGAGGTAGCCGCGCTTCACCACGAGCGGGTCCCGGAACAACTCTTCCTTGAACGGGTTGAACGTCTGGTTTAGTTCGAGCACCAGCCGATTGGGGATTGCCGCCACCAGCGCCGCGTTGGCGATGGTGCTGAGGCCTCCGTGCCAGTTGTGCGGGCAGCACGGTTTATTCCTCAGGTGCGCGATCCGGGCGATGTGCCAAGCCTCGGTGACACCGGTGACGTTGCAGTCGGGCTGCACGATGTCGTACGCGTCGCGGTCGATCCACTCTTTGAACTCGAAGCGGTTGTTGCGGCTCTCGCCGCCCGAGACCTTCACCCGGCGCAAGGCCTGGCGAATGCGGAGGTGGTTTTCCAGGGCGCCGTCGACGTAGGCCTTGACCGGCTCTTCGAACCACAGGAAGCGCAATTCTTCAAGCACCGGGCAGAGTTCCAGGCACTCCTCCAGGGTCAGCCGCATGTTGCTTTCCTGCAACAGGTCCATCTCCGGCCCTACCGCCTTACGCATCCTGTAGAGCCACGGGATGTACTTCCGGATGGTCATGCCGCTGTTCTTCCATTCCGTGCCGACCCGGAACTTGAACGCGGTATACCCTTCCTCCTTGTGGCGGACGGCTTCGTCGATCAGGTCCTCCGGCCGTTTGTGCCAGGAATATTCGACGCCGCCCGAAGCGTACATTCGAAGCCTGGGTTCGGGCGGCGCGCCGGTCGCGAGCAACCGGTAGACCGGCATCCCCTTCGCTTTGCCGATAATGTCCCAGCAGGCGGCGTCGATTCCCGCCCACGCGGCGTAGCTCGGACGCTGCCCGGCCCACGCGGTCGCAAGATGCTCGACGTCGAACGGGTTCTTCCCGATCAGGGCCGGCTTCAGCGACTCCTCGATCGTCTTCTTCAGGTACTCCGGTCCCCCGTACGGGCTGGATTCGCCAATGCCGATGATCCCCTGATCAGTCAGGATCTCGACCAGGACGGCGTCGGACTTCCAGATGAGCATGGTTCCGGTAACCCAAGACTTGTCCTTCAACTCGTAAGACATCAGCGTCACTCGGACGTCGGTAATGCGGAGGGTTTCGCGGGCGATGCCGTCGAGCGGGTGATTCCGCTTCATCGGCTGGGCGGGAGATCTCTCCTTTGCCGCCAACCCAGCCGCGAGGAGGGGGCCGCAGAGGAGCGATCGCCGGGAGACTCTCGTAGGATCAATACACACTCCCATGATGTCCGCCGCTCCGGTCAAAAGGAATCCCCGGGCCTGAGAGCCACAACGCCCCGCCCGCGGCCCGTCGCCCATTCGGCCTCGGGCCGGTGGCATAATGTGATTCCGACGCAGGAGGTCCTCATGATTGTCGTTCGCAACTGCTTTATCGCCAAACCGGGACATGCCAGCAAACTCGCGGCCATGTTGAAAGAAGCTGCGGTGGCTGCCCAGATTCCCGAGCACCGCATTCTCACCGACATGACCGGAGAGTTCAATCGCGTCATCATGGAGTACGTGGCGCAGGACATCAGTGAGTTTGAAGCTCGCATGAAAGAATATGCTTCCAACGGGATTCTCCGGGAAAAAATGAAGGGCTATACCGACCTGTGGACCACCGGCAGCCGAGAGATCCTTACGATCTGGACGTAGTTTCCCTCCCGTAGTTCCTTCCCCACTCGCGCACGCCGGCGGTTCTCGGAACCTCCAACCATCGAATGTCGTCTGGCTCCGGTTGAGGAGAGCCTTGCGATCGCCGTACGGCTGAGATCGAATACAGGTAGAGGATACGAACCCTCATTTCTGCTGCAAGGAGCCTTGTGGTGTTTTATGCCTTCATATTGTCTTGATCGCTCCAGGCGCCAGTTTCTCTTAAGTACATGCGGCGGCCTCGCCGTGGCGCATGGCCAGACCGGAGGCGCTCCGGAGTATCGGCGCGGCGGAATGAACTACCGCCGCCTTGGCCGGACCGAAATGGATGTTTCCCTTCTCTCCTTCGGATCTCACACCGATCCAAAGGACCGCGTGCGCGCCGGTGAAAGCCGCACCGTGCTGACCGAAGCGGGCCAGAAACGGCGCGACCGCATGATCTCCCGCGCTTTCGACCTTGGCGTCAACCTCCTCGACGTGTACGACAGCGAAGGCCAGTGGGAACCGGCCGCCCGCCTTGTCAAAGAGAAGCGCAACCGCGTCCTCATCTCGCTGGCGCACGAAACCCGCCAGGAGGATGTCGACCGGGCGGCCAGGCTGTTCGGCCACGTCGACCTCTATCGTTTTCATACCGCGGAAATCGACGCGGTCACTCTCGAGAACTGGGACCGGTTGCTCAAAGCCAAGGAACTTGGCAAGGTCCGTGCCATCGGCATCGCCACACACATCGAGCGGACCATGACCGAGGCGCTGCGCGAACTCGAAGGAATCGACTACATCTTCTTCCCCTACAATTTCATTCACGCCCGCGCCGATTACAGCCAGTTCCTGCCCATGGCGATTCGGCAAAACGTGGGACTGATCGCGATGAAGCCCCTGGCTTCGGGTTCGATCATGCGCCTGGATCCGCGCGCCCGCCCGGGCATGGCGCCGGAGTTTGAGCCGCTGCAATTGTGGCAGCGCAGGAACAAGCCGATCCTGCCCGCCGCGGTGGCCGAACTGACGCGCAGCCTCGACCGCCTTCCGGACGAAACCTTGTGCATGGCCGCCATGCGGTTCGCCTACTCCAGGCAGTTCCTGGCGACCGCGATTACCGGCATGTTCCACGATCAACTGCTCGACGACAACTACCAGGCGCTATCGCGCTATCAACACAGGGGCCCCGAAGAGAAGGCCGCCCTCGACGCTGCGGGCCGTGTGGCGCAGCTAATGGGCTCATCCTGGCTACCGGACCACTATCGATGGCTGGAGGAACAATGGCGCGCGTAAGCAACCCTTCCCGCGGCGCACGCTTCAGCGTGCAAAGGGACTTTAGTCCCCCGGCGTTCTTCGTCGCACTGCTTCTGTTGACCCTCCCAGCCCTCGCCGAGCAGGACCAGCACTTTCAGAAGGCCGGAGTCTGCGGCCGCTGTCATGTCATCTCGGTTGTCGAATGGGGCATGTCCGGCCACGCCAAGACCGGTACCGGCTGTGTTGCCTGCCACGGAACCAGCCAGGGTCACATCATCGATGAGCGGAACAACATCAAGCCGGAGCGGGTTCCGCAGGGCGCCGCCATGGCCACCCTGTGTGCCACGTGTCATGCCGCCGGATGCCCGAAGAGCGCCAACAAGACCAACTGCCAGACCTGCCACCACTATCACGCTCTGGTGAATCCCGATAAGCCGGCGGTGGCCAGGGACGCTCGCCACGAGGAACTCTCGGCCCGATGGGCTCGGTACGCCCAACACATGGCTGAGGGAGAAAAGAGAGCCGGCCAACGGGATTTCTCCGGCGCCCTCTCCGGCTTCCAGGCTGCCCTTCAGGAAAAGCCCGGAGACCCGCTCGCCACCGAGCGCGCACGCATGTGCTCGCGGCGTCTCCAACCGTCGCTGCCGGGCTTTGAAATGACCGGCGACGAGTATGACGCCCGGTCCGGCCTCCCCAAGCGGGTGAAGGTCGCCGGTTTGGGAATCTCCATGGTCCTGGTCCCGGGCGGCGAGTCAGAGATGGGGTCCGACCGTCCGGGCAGTGCCCTGCCGGTTCACACGGTACCCGTCGAACCCTTCTATCTCGGCGAGTACGAGTTGACCCAGGCCGAATGGACGAACCTCATGGGCTCGAATCCCAGCGCTCATCAGGGAACCTCGTTTCCCGACGCCGCCCGAATGCCGGTGGAGAGCGTCTCCTGGGAGGACTGCCGCGCGCTGCTGGCTCGACTCAACCAGCGCGTGGCAGGCGCCGGCTTCCGTCTTCCTTCGGAGGCGGAGTGGGAATTCGCAGCCAGGGCGACGGGCGGAACGCCAGCCCCGGCCGATTCAAACGCGCCGCTCCCGGTGGGGAGAGGCGCTCCGAATCGCCTGGGCCTGTTTGACCTCCGCGGCAACGTCTGGGAGTGGACCTCGAGCCTTTCTGCCGCTTATCCGTACGTCGCCACGGACGGGCGCGAGGACCCCTCGGGCCACGGGATGCGGATTCTGCGGGGAGGCGGATTCCCCGATTCCGCCGAGTGGCTGGATCCCTCCACGCGGCATCCGGAGCGGGCGAATCGCCGATTGCGCTGGAACGGGATGCGCCTCGCCCGCAGTGTTCCGGAGTAGTGACAATTTAGTTGATTCGCTCTTTTCGTCGGCAGTCTTGCTAACGGGTTGTCGTCGCTTCTTCTTGAGGCGCACCATGTCATTTTGATGCTATGATGCGATTGTGCGTACCACAATCGACTTGACCCCAGAGGCTTACACCATTGCGAAGGCCGTTGCTCGCGACAGAAAAGAAAGCCTTGGCAAGGTGGTTAGTGCATTCATTGTCGCCCGACGTGAAACCACGCCGAACCGATTCAGAAAATCCGCGGCGGGGTTTCCCACATTCGAAACGGATCGACGCGTCACAAGCGAAGATGTCGCGAGCCTGGAAGATGAGTAGTGCGGTGCTTCTCGATGCGAACGTCCTCATCGCATTGACCACGCGGACGCACTCCCATCATGAACAGGCGACCAAGTGGTTTGCCGCCGAACGGCCCCACTTTGCCACGTGCCCCATCACCCAAGGCTCGTTGATTCGCTTCTACCTCCACAGTGTTCCCGGTGCCACGGCGACCGCCGCACGCGAACTGCTCCATTCCATAACGTCGATGCCCCGGCACGAGTTCTGGCCCGACGAACTGTCCTACTCGAATTTGGAATTGCACGGCGTGATCGGCCACCGGCAGGTGACAGACGCCTACTTGGTGGCCCTGTCACGGCACCATAGGAGTGTGTTGATTACCTTTGATCGGGGATTGGCCACGCTCCATTCCGGCGTACGGCTCATCTGAGCTGTGCGGAACCTCAGCGCTGGTACTCCGTAAGGCGATTCGCTGATGGCCGGGCCCAACCTTTCATGCCAGCATTGAAAGCATGACGGCTCGCGGTGCATGGCTCGCGCTGGCTGCGCTCGGCGCGTCCGGACTTGCCGCGTCCGGCATCGGGCAATGGATCGGTCTCTCCCTCCAACTCGGAGGCAGTCCCGTGCCGGCGAGCCGCTCCATCCTCTCCGAACACGAACTGGAAGAAATCAATACGCTCTCCCCGCAAGCACAAGCGATGCGGCTGCTCGAGCGCGCCATCAATCACTATCAGGGTGCGCTCGAGCAGATCGAATCGCGCGTGGGTGGCTGGACCGGCAAGATCACCCTCGATCAGAAGCTGAATGACCTCACCGGGGTCGCTTATTGCTCCAATAACCTGCGGGTCCGAGCGGCCGCTATCGAGATCTCACTGGCCGGATACGGGCTCGCCAAGACCCCGCAAAGCGTCGACGAGCAGATCCGGCTGCTGCGCGAACAGCCGGAACAGAAGTTCTACCCGCTGTGGAAGCTGGGCCTTTTGGGAAACCGGGGAGTCGAGACCGAAACGGCCCGGCGCGCCCTGGTGGACTACCTCAAGGATCCCGCCGAGGTGAACCGCCGTTGGGCCGTCAACGCCCTCGGAATGCTCGGGACCGACGACATCGTCGAACCCTTGATCGACGTGTTTCGCACCGATCCCTCGCCCGACATTCGCGAGCGGGCGGCCTGCAATCTGGCCGAGTCCGGCATGCTGACGCGGGAGCAGCGGAGACGGGTGATTCCCTACCTGCTCCCGATGACGGACGACCCGGCCCTCGACAACCAGACCCGAGGATGGGTCTATCAGGCCCTTCGCGAAATCAGCGGTGAGGATCACGGCGCCGATCCCGCCCGGTGGCGCAACCGGTGGGGCAGCCGCCTCCCGGCAGAGCGCGTTGAGTAAGCGTCCCCCTCCGGCAACGCTAGCGCTCGAAGCACCTTGATTTTCTCTCGGCCCCGTGATAGAACGGTCGCACCCGTTTGAGGAGGGTCTCTGATGACACTAAACCAAAGGCATGTTCGTCTTCTCATGTTTGCCTCACTGCTCCTGCTGACCGCGGGGGGGGCGCTGGCTGCGCCCGTCGGGCGTATTTTCGGAACCGTCACCGACCCGACCCGCGCTGTCGTGCCCAACGCCTCGGTGACCATTCGTAACGATGCAACGCGTGAAGAAAAGACGACGCAAGCCGATGCGAGCGGGAGCTTTCTGTTCGCCAACGTGCCGATCGGCATTTATTCGCTCCAGGTCAGTCACACCGGATTCAAAGGCTACCGGCAGGGAGGGCTGACGCTCCAGATCGATCAGTCCGTGCGTGTGAACGCGGTACTACAGCTCGGAGAAACGGCCGAAACCGTCACCGTCGAAGCGACTCCGCTCCAGGTGGACACGCGCTCGGGCACGATCTCCGAAGTGGTGACGGCAACGCAGATCGCCGAACTTCCCTTGAACGGCCGCAATGTGCAGCAATTGGTCTCGATTCAGGCCGGCGTGCAGATCACGGGCCGCGCGTTCTTCTACAACGCCAACGTGCCGCAAAGCGTGAGCTTTTTCTCGATCAGCGGCGCCCCGGGGAACGGGACGAATTACATCCTCGACGGCGGCGACCACAACGACCACTGGACCAATGTCTCCATGCCAACGCCGAACCCGGATGCGCTCCAGGAGTTCAGTGTCCAGACGTCGAACTTCACGGCCGAATATGGCAGCAAGGCCGGAGGCGTGGTGAACATGGTGATCAAAGGCGGGACCAACGCGTTCCACGGCTCTCTGTTCCACTTCCTTCGCAATCATGCCGTTAACTCACGCAGCTTTTTCGCGCTCAAGAACGATGGCCTCAAAAGGAACCAGTATGGCGGAACCATCGGCGGCCCCGTACGCCGCGACAAGACGTTCTTCTTCTTTGGGTATCAGGGAACGAACCTGCGCACCATCCCGAGCAGCCTGACGGCGTTCACTCCGACCGCGGCCCAGAGGCGCGGCGATCTGACGGGAACCGCGCCGGCGCGCGACCCCGCGGCGAACGCTCCATTTCCCAACAACCAGATTCCGGCCCCGCGCCTGGACCCGGTGATGAGCAAGTTCCTCGAACGGCTCGTCCCTCTACCCAACGGTCCAAATGGACTCCTGACCTATGGCCAAGGCGCCCCGAGGGACTCTAAAGAGTTCATCGCGCGCGGCGATCATCAGATCAGCAGCAAAGACCGGGTGTTCGGCAGTTACTTCGACCAGCGGGACCGCGGCCCGAACAGCGGCGACCCGGCCAACGTCCTGTCGCTTAACTTCGGAATCAGCTTCCTGACCAGGAAGCTGACCGCGGGCGAGTCGCACATTTTCTCTCCCACCCTGACCAACGAGTTCCGCTTCACGTGGGGGCAGACCTATACCGAAGGCGAAAGCGCGGCGCCCGTCGCCAACAACTTCAACTGGCGCGAGATCGGCATGAAGATCCCCAAGCTCACCAAGACCCCGGACATGCTGTATATGGGGACGCCGTTCTTCGGCTTCTATGCCGGCTCTCTGGCGGATCTGATGCGCCGGTCCTTCCAGTTTGCCAACAACATGACGTCCATCCGCGGAAGGCATGAACTGAAGTTCGGCGGCGACTTCATCCGCAACTACTACCGCAATACCTCGGAGTTCACCGCCGACGGCTATTTCATCTTCGGACAAAACCGGACCGGCAATCCCTACGCCGATCTGGTGATGGGCTTGATGGGGCAATTCCAGCAGGTGAACCCTTCGCAGAACATCGGCGACCGCAATCTGACGCAGTTCTACTTCCAGGACACCTATCGCGCGGGCAAGAAGCTGTCGCTCACCTTGGGCGTCCGCTACGAGCCGTACACCAACTGGCACTCGCGCACGGACACGCAGGCAACATTTATTCCCGGCCGGCAATCCACCGCCTACCCGAATCTGCCGCCCGGATTGCTCACCGTGCGAGACCCGGGCGTGCCGAGGAACAACCACGAGAACCTCTACGGGCGGGTCGGTCCCCGTCTCGCGTTCGCCTACGATCCGTTCGGAAACGGCCGGACCAGCATTCGCGGCGGTTACGGGATCTTCTACGAGGTGGCGCCCACTACCGGGTTCGGACAGTTCCAGGGGATGCCGCCGTTTACGACGACAGTATTGTTCATCGAGCCGCAGAGCTTCGCCGATCCGTACGCGGGGCAGGTGAATCCGTTCCCGGCGCCGATTCCGGCGCCGCCCTCGCAGCCGCTGGCGCGGCCGCTGGGAACCGTGTTTGCCTTTCCTACCGGCTTCCGCCTGCCGCGCACGCACCAGTGGAACCTGACCGTGGAACGGCAATTGCCGTTGCAGCTCGTGGCTCGGGTGGCGTATGTCGGCTCCAACGGCGACTTTGTGCACCGCAACCGGAACATCAATGCCGGCCGATTCATTCCCGGCAACGACGCGCAGGGCAATCCGTTGTCGACGACCGCCGGCGCGAACGTGAATGCGCGCCGCCCCTATCAGGGATACCAGACCGTGAACTTCTCGACCGGCGACGGGAATTCGATATTGCACTCCATGCTGGTCACCGTGGAACGGAGGCTGGCGCGCGGCCTGTCGCTGAAGCTCAATTACACCCTTCAGAAGTCGCTCGACGACTCGCCGCAGACCGCCGGATCGCCGCACCAGAACCAACTGCGGGATCCTCTCGGCATCCCGCAGATGTATGGCCCGTCCGACTTCGACCGGACGCACCGGTTTGTCGGCAACTTTGTGTGGCAGCTTCCGACGCCGGCCAATGCGGCTCCGGTCGCGCGGATGCTCCTCGGTGGCTGGCAGCTCACCGGGATCGTGACGCTGCAAGGAGGCAATCCGTTCAACGTGTCGTCCGCCGGCGACCCTTCACGCAGCGCCGGCGGCCCGGTTTACGCCGATTACACGGGCGGGTGTAACGTGAATGAGCGCCCGGCGGGCGTGGAGCCGCGGCTAGCGTGGTTCAACAGGAACTGCTTCCAGAGCGCGGCAATCGGAACCTTCGGCAACCTTGGCCGGAATCGGCTACGCGGTCCCGGTCTTCAGGTGTTTGACGCCGGGGTCTATCGCAACTTCCGGCTTCGCGAGGGCATGAACCTGCAGTTCCGGTCGGAATTCTTCAATCTGCTGAACCACGCGAATTTCTCACTGCCCAATGCGGGCCTGGGAAATCCGGCGGCATTCGGCACGATCACGGCGACGGCGGGCGGGCTCTACGGAGATGGCGCTAGTTCCGATCCACGCGTCCTGCAGTTCGCCTTGAAGCTCGTGTTCTAGTCGACGCGAATTTGTTGGGGCCGCAACCGAATCCGTGCCGCGACCGTGAGATCCGAGTCTGAGGGAGCGGTGTCCGCTGCTCACGCGCGCGGCTCGTCTACTGCACTGGAATCCGCTCCCCGTGCCACGGGAAGGCATAACTCGGCTTGTTCGCAAACCGGCGGACTCCCAGTTCCAGCGTCAGGCCTGTCCCTGCCGGCAGACGCACCTGGAACGCCTTGGCCCCGACCTCGGCCCGCTCCTCGGCCAGCACCGGAATCGGCCTTCCGAAGTGATCGGGCTGCGCTGGTTCCTTGTCCGTCCGGCGGCGGTATCGCACCGAAGTGAACTGGTGTTCGCCGAACGTTCCGGCCTGCACGATCACGTCGCGATCCTCGAACGGGCTGAGGTTCACCAGTTCCAGCACCAATCCGGATGCCGACAGTTTCCGCACCAGGGCTGCGATGTCCTTGGGCAGGCCCGGCCGCTTCCTTCCCGGGTCGAAGTACCGGACCGACGCGTGCAACAGGCCGCCGTTGTACATCAGTTGCGGAGCGCCCATCGTCAGTTGAACCAGTGCCTCCGTGGTCACCGGATTGACCGTCTGCCAGTGGTGCTGCCAGAGCTTGGTCAGATCCGTCGAGCGCTCGACCGAGGTAGCGGCCCGAGGGTCGTATTCGAAAAGCAGGACATCCCTGCGAATCTGGTCCCACCGCCATGCACTGATGCCGAGACTGGATGAAAGGATCGTTTCGGGATAGTCCGGATTCGCTCCCGCCAGAAAGCGAAGCCAGGGTGCTTCGTGGCTCCGGTCCTCTTTGTTTCGAAGGTCCATCACCTGGTTCCAGTCGGCCAGGCCTTCCACGTCGCAGTTCAGGCAGTCCTCGAGGGTTTCGGGCGCATAGCCATAAGCTCGATTCGGGAACGGGGACTTCGTCGCGACATGCCAGTCCGTGCGGCTGGCCAGGCGCACTTTTTCGATCAGCTCCCAATCCCGCGCTTCGAGGGAGCTGAACCAAAGGGACGCGAGCATCTGCCGCTCCAGCGGCTGATAGTGGAACCAGCCGTGATCGCCGCGTTTGTAGGGGACGAGAAACGCCCCGCTGTGGGTCTTCCCGGCGGCGATCAATTGCCTCAGGTTGGAACGCAGCAGCTCCAGGTAGCTGCCGTCTCCCGCGGTCAGCAACTGCGCATTGGCGCCCGCGATATGGAGTCCCTGGCCAAAGCTGTAGAATCCGTGCGGCCACATCCAGCCGTAGCTGCCACCCCACCATTTCCCGTTGTGCGTTTCACCCACTCTGCCGCTGAGTCCGACATTATCCGGCGTCAGCCCTCCGTTGGCGCGCGTCCGTTCCATCCAGGCCCGCGTGTAGTCTTTCACCCACTCCGCATACCGGACATCTCCGGTAAACAGGTATGCATGCGTCATCAGGCTGGTGGCGGCGAGGTTCATCGGCACGTCGCCCCGGTACAGGCGCTCCTGGATAGCCACGCCCATGCGCCGCGCTTTCTCCTGGTCGTTGAGGTCGTCGTAGGAGCGGATGCCGGGCAGATCCTGGAGCGGGAGGCCATAACTCGACATCGCTTTGCTCGCGGCAAACTGGCTGGCATTCGCCGCCTCGCCTAAGTACGGCCCCGCGCTCCCGGTCTTGGGTGAGCGGATAATCCGTAGTTTCGGGTCGTAATTCGGCTGGTCGAGGTAAAGCGCGGCGAAGCGGACGGCGCGCGCTTCCATCTCGTGATCGGTCGGATCGGCCAGCGCCAGATGGTAGAAGAACAGGAGCCCTTCGCCGATATGAAACCAGTCGGATTGCGCGGGAAAGTCGTCCTTGACGAGGTGGAAGTCGTCGCGCAGTTGCCGCATTCCCGCATGCCACAGGCGGAAAGAGAGTTCTTTCAACCGGTCGTCTCCTCCCAGCGCATACAGCAGAGGAAGGTTGTAGAAGCTCTCCGGAATCTGGTCCCACGAAAGCGTGCCGGTCGTCCGCCATATCAATGTTCCGCCCGGGCGCGTGTAACGGTCGGCGTACCGTACGGCCGCCTCGCTCATTGTGTCGATCAGGCGGCGTTCGAGCACGGCCCATGCAGGCGGAGCCACCGGTATGTTGGACTCGATCGTCGGCAAGCTGGCCGCTCCAGCCTGCACTCCGCAGGAAACGACGATCAGCAGCAGCGCACTTCGTATCACCCCGTCAGAATATCAACCCGGGACCCAGGCGCATCCGGCGGAGCCCCCTTCGCCTATCCAGTGGCGGGCAGGAGAATCGCCGCTTCCACAGAAAGATGGCTGTCGCGGTCCCATGACCAAGTCCTGCGCCCGCGCACCTCCGAGGATCGGTGTCACGGCCCGTTGACTATATGTGGTCACGTGACCACCGACGATCACGGGAAGTAACCTCCTCGGAGAGTGTGACCGGGGGTGAAGTAACCGCGAAAACGCCCGACTGCGCTGTGGATGGTCTTCTCGATGAGCGCAGCCGAGGTGCACGTACGCTAGTCCGTATGCACAACCCCGCTCATTGTTCGACCGATTCAGTGGCTTCAGTCGTGCGTTACGAGCCAGCCGATTTCCTCCTTCGTTTCGCGCACTGGGCCTGCACATGCATGTGGAAGGTCTATGCATCTCTCCCAGGTCACAGAGGTAAGCGTAATTACTTTGGCCCTGCTGCTGGGCCCAATTTGGGTAAGCCGCGTTGATGCGGAATCCACAGGCGCTAAGTCGAAGCCGGACAACACCGCCGTGAACAAGCGGGACCGGAGTCCCGGCGCAGTAACTGCGGATCAACAGAAGATGAACGCCAACGATCGCAATCTCGCCGCCACGATACGGCGGGCGATCATGGCCGACAAGTCGCTCTCTACGTACGCACGCAACGTAAAGATCGTCAGTCGGGACGGAACCGTCACTCTAAAGGGACCTGTGCGATCTGGGGACGAAGTGAAAACAATCGTTTCCAAAGCAACGAACGCCACCGGCAGCGCGGACAAGGTCATCAATCAGATGTCGGTCAAACCAACATCGAAGCTCTAAGCGATCAGAATCACCAGTCGAAATCGACATTTGAAGAGGAGAAAAGAACATGGCAGGAAAAAAGACAGCGGTGTTTGGCATTTACCAAACCAGAAACCAAGCGGAACAAAGCGTCGATCGCCTTTTGGCGTCGGGCTTCTCCAATGACGACATCTCGGTTTTACTCCCGGACAATGAGGGAACCAAAGACTTTGCTCACGACAAGAACACAAAAGCCCCGGAAGGTACAACTGCCGGAGTTGCGGCCGGCGGAGCAATCGGTGGAACTCTTGGCTTACTGGCCGGGATCGGCGCTCTTGCAATTCCCGGAGTCGGTCCATTTATTGCGGCCGGTCCGATCATGGGGGCGCTTGCCGGCCTGGGAGTCGGCGGTGCTGTCGGCGGTCTGATAGGCGCACTGGTTGGCATGGGCATCCCCGAGTACGAAGCGAAGCGATACGAGGGACGAATCAAGGAGGGCGGAGTTCTGCTTTCCGTCCACTGCGACACATCGGACGAGATCACTCGCGCGAAAGATCTGCTAAAGCAGACGGGCGCCCAGGATATTTCGTCGTCTGGCGAAGCCAGCGCGGACTACCCGGCGGCCAGTACGCGCGCCGCGCACCGGTAACGATGGAGCCGGGATAGGCGTGCGGAGGCTCGCCTATCCCGGTCCGTTGGCGGGCTACAAGGGAGACCTTCAAAGAGGAAACCCGTCCTGATTCACCAGGGTGCGGGTGAAAAGACGGCGATTTGGCAAGTAGGAGAAACCACAAATGAAACGATTGTTTTTGTGCTTGGCTGTGTTCTCGTTTTTGACTGTCGGATGTGATGTCCGTGGTCGTGACGGAGCCCCCGGAGCTACTGGAGCTGACGGCAAATCCGGTGTTTCGGGAAATGAAGGGGCGGCTGGAGCAGAGGGTGCCGCGGGCGCACAGGGCGCTGATGGCAAATCCGGTGCGGATGGCGCCACGGGTCGACGGGGCGCCGCGGGCGCGGAAGGCGCGGCCGGCGCTGAGGGTGCGAAAGGCGCCAAAGGCCAGCCGGCAGACCGTTAACCGCTTTCGACGCGCCCTCTCGGGTTTCCGAAGTGTATGAACCGGATTCCCTTGCTGGTACGTCAGCGCCCCGAAAGGAGGCCGCCGTGAACAAGACGCTTGGCGTGATCCTGATTGTACTTGGTTTGTTCGGTCTTGCGTGGGGAGGGTTTACGTACACGACCAGGGAAAAGGTCGTTGACATCGGACCAATTCACGCGACTCGCGAAAAGACACACAACGTGCCGCTGCCTCCCATCGCGGGCGCGGTGGCGCTAATTGGCGGAGTGGTGCTCCTCGCCGCCGGCAGAAAGGGATAACTCCCAGCCGGCCGCGAGCTAAACGTTCACAGGAAAGAAAGACTCACCATGTTGATATTGCTTCTCATTCTGTTGTTGGTGTTAGGGGCCGGCGGCGGGTTCTATGGCCACAGCCGTTGGGGCTACGGCGGGGGCGCTGGCGTGGGGCTAGGCACCGTCCTCGTCATTCTCCTGGTAGCCTACATGCTTGGCATTGTCCACTAAGGACACGCCTGGTATTACGGATTCGCGGAATCCTCCGCTCCAGACGATCGCGAACCCTGTTCCCGGCGGATGTCGATCAACCTTCGCCGTCCGTCGGCGGTTTTGCCCTACTTCGCGACACTGGCCCACGACATTAAGGGCCCGACCGCCCAGGCTGCCGCCAGCAGGAAACAACATGCCAGCAGAATCGTCACGAAGCCGCGATAATACCAACCCAACCCGGGCTCCCGTACAATCTCGATCGCACTTTCTGGCCCAAATACCTTAAGGGCCGCGCGGTCCCGATACAACGTCTCCAGCGCGTCTGCGTCCAGGGTCTCCGCGGCCGTGAGTTCTTCCGTCTCGGACACGCCGCTCATCCCCGGAAGCCGGATGCCCACGGCCTTCAGTTGATGATCCATCCCCAGAGGCGTGTGCAGGACGCAGTAGAACCGGTTGAGCAGGTTCTGCGATTCCGGCCGCGTCGCGCGGCTCACCAGGTACATGACCAGGGCGCAACTTAACGTCGGAATGAACACAGTATAGGGAAACGGCAGCCGCAACCAGAAACGCGTGACGATCAGCAGCGATACTCCCGTGGACAGGGCCGCCCACATTCCGCGCCGATTGGCTCTCCGCCAGACAATCCCGAAATACAAAGGAACGCACAGCAATACGGAAAACGAAGAAACCACTTCAATGAATTCCACGAGCGTACGAAATTGACGAGTCAGCAGATAGGACACAAACACCGTCAGAAAGGCTGAAACCCGGGCGCTCGTCAGATAGAAGCGCAGGCTGCGTCCCGGAAACAGCCGCTTCCGCAGGATGTGATCCACCGAGAGGGCGGAAACCGTGGAGGCCATGGAGTCCAGCGATGACATGAGCGCCGCGAAGAACGCCGCCACCATCAGGCCCTTCACGCCGACCGGGACAATCTCCTGCATCACCACTCCCCACGCCAGTTCGGCGTCCTTGAGTCCGGGCGTGTGGAGAAAGAACAGAATTCCGTAAAGCGCAAACAGCAGCGTGACAGTCCGCTTCCACAGGTGCGCCCAGGCGCACTGCGTCGCGGTGCGCTCGTCTTTCCCAACCACGATCCAAGAGAACAATGCCGGCGAGACGATCGAGCCGAAACTCGCGGAAAACGAAAGCGCAAAGATGTAGGCCGGCGTCAATTCCAGGGATTCCAGCGACCATACGCGCGGAGGCAACTGGCTTAGCGCCTGGAAACCGCCGGTGGAGTTCCAAAGGTACGGCAGGATCATGAAGCAGTACACCGTCAGGATCAGAACGCCCGTAAACATATCGGTCAATAGCGTGGACATCTGTCCGCCCGACGCAATCGAGAGCGCCGCCACCACGCTGGCAGCCAGGACGGCCTGGTCCACGCTGAGCCCCGTCAGGCCCGCGATGATTTTTCCAACGGCCAGCTGGGCTCCTCCGATGTCCAACATCAGGGCGGCCATGCCGAGGACGGCGTACAGCATCGCGACGCCCCGTCCATAACGCATTTCAAAGAACTCGGCGGCATTGAAGACGCGAGATCGCTTGTAGATGGTGGCAAAGAGAAAATAGATGGGAACGGCAAACAACGGGTGCCAGTAATACCAGACGCCGGACAGACCGCTGCGGTAAGCGCCGCCGGACACCACCACCGCCGCCGAACCGCCCATCACCGAAGCGATGACGAAAATGAACGAAACGAAAGGGCCCCACTGGCCTCCCGCAATGAAGAAATCCGCCAGGCTCTTGGCGCGCTTTCTGCCAACTACGACTCCGATATAGGTGACGACGGCGAAGTATGCCAGCAGAATGGCGAGATCGAGGGGAGCCATGCCCAACGTCATGAGGGTCGATTGTAGATCCAATCGGGGGCGAAGAGCAAACGGACCCGAGTGGCGAGCGGCGCCGGGCGACGTTGTTTGTCGCCCGGCGCGCTGTCTGAGTCTACACCGATGGAATTGCCGGCGAACCCAAGCCACCGCTCCGATCAGTCGCCCGTATAATGAATCCTGCGGCGTCCGGCGCCAGCGTGCCGCTCGACACCCTACCGACTGCAAGGAGCAATGCGTGGCCAAACTCGGAGTCATTACCACAACAAAACAACCCGACCCTAACCGCCTGGGCGCGAAACTCAGGTCGTCGCTCGTGCCGGGGAAGCCGGCGCTCGGTGGCATCGTCATCGAGCAACTACGCCCTTCGCTCATCAAGCTCTATCAGATGGCCGGGTTCGATTTCATCTACCTCGAGACCGAGCATGTCCTGTTCGAGCCCACCAGGCTGACCGATTTCATCCTTGCCGCGCGCGATCACGAGATGCCGGTGGTGGCGAAGGTTCCGGATCTCCAGCGTCCCTGGGTTGCTTTTCTGTTGGAAGCCGGCGTCGCCGGGATCCAACTTCCGCGCACCGAATCGCGCGCGGAATTGTTGCAGCTTCTCGACTGGATGCGCTTTCCTCCCCGTGGAACTCGCGCCGGCGCGCCGTGCTTCGGCAATGTGGACTATGCCTGGCCCAAGAACCACAAAGCCTGGATGAACGGAGCCGACGCCAACACGCTGGTGGTCGTTCACATCGAGACACAGCGCGGGTTCGACAACTTCGAAGAAATTGTCACTACCCCTGACATCGGGATGATCTATGTCGGGCCATATGATTTTTCGATTTCGGCCGGTCACCCCGGGGAGTACGATCACCCCGAGGTGAAGCAGCGCATGCTGAAGATGCTGAAACTCTGCCTGAAGCACAACGTCCCGTTCGGAACGACGCCGTCAGGAGCCGCCGGCGCGAAGTTCTGGGCGTCGCGAGGCGCGAGTTTCTTCGAGGCGTGCGACGAAATGACGTTCATTCACCAGGGTGCGGTGGACCTGGTTTCGTCATGGCGAAAACGGATCGGGTAGCCTTCAGCCACGCCATGGGCGCTGCCGCTTGGGCGGGTTCGCCAGGATGTCCTTCACGATCCCGACATCCTCGGCGATCTCGAAGTCGAACATTCCCGCCAGGACAAAGTCGGCGCCGCTTTCGAACGCATAGCTGAAGGCATTCTTCGGCGGAATCGCCCCCGCCGCCATCACCTTGAACGCGATCCACGGCTTCCTGACATTCTTCATGAACTCCACAGTCTCCTGCGGCTTGCCGCACCAGTAGCCTGGGAATTCGTTGAAATCGTCGCCGGCCTCGCCGGGCCTCGGCCCTGTCTTGTAGTTGTGGTGGTGCAGGGTTTTCAGGTAGAACTCGACCCCTGCATTCACCCGCTCGCATTCCATGACGGTCTTGAGTGCGTGAGCGCCGACGCCCACCGGCAGGCCGGTTTCTTTCATCACCTCGACCGCCTTCGCGATCAGGTCCGGCTTTCCCGCCTTCACCAGTTGATCGGCGCGCACGCCCCAAAGGTAGATGGCGTTGGCGCCGTGTTCCACCAGTTCGTGCACGCGGCGGCGATGCTTTTCCATGTCTGGCTCCACGGCGGCATCGCCGGGCGGTTCGGTCGAGAGAATCCACTGGATCCGGCCGCCCCGCGCGCGATGCTGCTTCATCACCCGCATCGTATCCGGATCGGGATGCACGGCCAGAGTGTCGATGCCCCGCTCTTCGGCAAGGGCCAGCGTCTCGAGCAGCTTTTCGTCCGTGTTGTAGGCGCGCGCCAGGCTGTAGACGTACCTCAGGTCGCGGCTGTGCGTGTAGCGCGCCAGCAGGTTGCCGCCGAGCAGCAGACGGCTGATCCGCAGTTTCCCGATCTCGCCTCGCGGCAAGCCTCCCGAGGGGTCGACCGCGGCCGAGGCCGCGGCTGTGGTGGCCAGCGTTCCGCCGACAAATTGCCTGCGCGTCGATCGATGGTACATGGGTATCTCCTGGTTCATGAATCGGCCCCGATCCGTTTCTGGAGCGCCAGCCACGCCGACATGGACTGGCGTAAGTGAATGGCGGCATCGCCCGGAATGCCGTAACACTGCAGCCCGATGGGGCCGCGATAGCCGATGCGGTGTAGTTCGTCCAGGAAGCCGAGCATATTGAACGAACCGCTACCGAGCGGCTGAATCCACTTGCCGGTTCCTGCCCTGATCTCGGCGCCGCGGTCGGAGCCATTGATGCTGATGGCGATCAGGTGCGGAAGGGCGGACGCAAGCAGTGGTTTCATTTGCCCTTCGTCTCCCGACTTGAGCCAGTGGCAGAGATTGAACATCACGCCGGCGTTGGCCCGTCCGGCCTTGCGAGTCAGGCGAACAGCATCCTCGACCGTCTCGAGCCAGTTCTTCTGGTGCGGGTAGAGCGCCAGTTTGACCCCGTGGGGTTGGGCCGCGTCCGCGATCTCGCGAATCACCGCAACGGCACGCTCGTCCAGCGCTGGGTCGGATGGTTGCCCCCCGCTCACCAGCGCGGCCAGTTGGGTCCCGCGGCCGGCGATCAGCGGCAGAATCTGCCGGAGGCGCGGATCATAGGGCTCCTTGGCCTTGGGGCCGAGGTTGATCTGCATATAGATCTGGAAGAGTTTCAGGCCCTCGCCATCGAGCGTGGCCACCCGCTCGGCGACATGGTCGAACCACAGGTGCCCCGCTCCGGCGTAGCCCAGTTCCTTCAGCATCCGGGCCTGCTCGGCCAGGTTCCGTTTCTTCTCGTCGTGCGTGTCCATGCACAACGCGAAGAAGGGAGTGCCGGGATTCGCGAAACCCCATAACGACGCGGCTCCGGCCCAACCTAGAAACGTTCGCCGCGCCGGCGCTGACATGTTGTTCACCACCTTCTCCGTCTCACGCGGTTGCCGCCGCGCCAGCCATCGTCTCTTCCAGGACCCGCCTAGTCCAGTTCAGGCTACGCTCGAGCATGGGGCCGCCCTGGGCGTCGCACTCCAGGCTCATCGTGCCCTGGAACCCGTTTCCGACCAGCAACTCCACGCACTTCCGGATATTGCCTGCGTTCACGCCCTCTCCGATCGCCGCCGTGCTGAGCGCGATGCCGGTGAGTTCACCCTTCATGGCCGCGGCCAGTTCGGCGCTGACGTCCTTGATGTGGATGTGGTTCACCTTCTTGATGAACTGCTCCAGGTAAGCCACCGGGTCGCGGCCCGCGATAAACGCATTGCCGGTATCCATGTTCATACCGAAACACGGGGAATCGTACAGGCCGAGAATCTCGGCCATCAACTCCGGCTTGGTGGTCGAGTATCCGTGCGGCTCCACGTTGATGATGATGCCGTGCGCTTCGGCAATGGGCAGAATCAGGCCGTAGACCCGCTTCAAATGCGCCAGGATTTCTTTGTCCGTCGCGCCCGCGGGTTTCTCCTTGTCGTCGGTCGTGTCGATCCGCGGGCACCCCGCCATCTTGGCCCAGCGGATGGTGTGCAGCACATACTCCACACCCAACGTCAGACCCTCCGGGATGGACAGAGGAAAGGCGGCGTCGATCTGCGAAAGCTGGACGCCGTAGCTGTCCATCTTCCTGCGCAGGAGCACGGGATCTTCATAGAGAGCGATATGAGGCCAATATCCGAGCGAGTGCAGCATATACACGCCGTCGATGGCGGCGCACTCGATAAAGCGCATTTCGTGTTGCTGCGCCCACTTCAGACACTGCTCGAAGTTCCAGTTGCTGGTATTGAACGCGTCGGTGTGGAATCCAATGCTGATCATCGGACCTCTCCTTTCAGGTAGGCCGGCCGAACCACTCTGCCACCATCGGACCAGCGTGGGAAATCCGTGTCAAGGGTCGGGCCGCAAAGCGGGAGGTTGGACGGCGAGCGATTCTCGCGGCAAGGGCAGCGAGGGGGATGCCTTCCTGCTGCGCAACGAGCCCACGGCGTAAGCCGTGGGGCTGCCGACACCCTTCACTAGTCCCGATGGCCCGCACCATCCGAGGCCCGACCGCAAGGGAGGGCTGGCGCTCGCACACGTTCTCCCCTCACGCACTGGGCTGCGATGTGGCCTCGCGGCACGGATGCCACTGCAGCCCTGCGAGCTTCCCGGAAGCTGGGATTCCCACCGGGCCGTGGCTGGGTTAGGATGACGTATTACTCCCATGAAAATCGCGTTGTGTATTCCTCTTGCAGCCGCTCTGTTGACCATCGCCGCGCCCGCCCAGGACCGTTTTCCGCTGAAAGATGGCGACCGTGTAGTCTTCTTCGGTGACAGTATCACCCAGCAGCGCCTCTACACGACGTTTGTCGAGACCTTCGCCGTCACTCGTTTCCCATCTCGCAACGTGACCTTTATTCACTCGGGATGGGGCGGGGACCGCGTGACGGGCGGCGCCGGCGGCGGCATTGACGAACGCCTCACGCGCGATATCCTCGCGTACAGGCCGAACGTGGTGACCATCATGCTCGGCATGAACGACGGCCGCGTGCGCCCGTTCGACGACCAGATCTTCCGCATCTATTCGAACGGATATAAGAAGATCGTCAAAGACCTGAAAGCCGGCCAGCCCGGGGTCAGGATCACCGCTATCCAGCCGTCGCCCTATGACGACGTCACACGAAGGCCGGGCTTCGCCGGCGGATACAACGGCGTCCTGTTGCGATACTCCGATTTTGTCCGCGAATTGGGTGCGGCGGAAGCCCTGACCGTGGCGGACCTCAACCGGCCCGTCACCGCGATGCTGGAACGGGCCAAGGCCACGGATCCAGAGCTAGCCAAGAAGATCATTCCCGACCGCGTTCATCCGGGCCCCTCGGGACATCTGATCATGGCCGCCGCGTTGCTTAGGGACTGGAACGCACCCGCTGTCGTCAGTGAGGTCGAGATCGATGCCGCCTCCCGGCGTCTCGTGAAGTCGGAAAACACGGCAGTCAGTGGCACGCGGTTCGGCAACTCGCTCTCCTGGACGCAAACCGACAGGAGTCTGCCGGTGCCCGTCGACCTGAGCGATCCGGTGATGGAACTCGCGGTGAAGTCCTCGGATTTCCAGGAGACCCTGAACCGGCAGATCGTCAAGGTCACCGGACTGCCGGCCGGAAAGCACACCCTCCGCATCGATGATGAGGAGGCCGGTACGTTCACCGAAGCGCAATGGGCCGGGGGCGTGAACTTGGCGGGTCTGAAGACGCCGATCTGGGCGCAAGCCGCCGAAGTGCATGCGCTCACGCTGAAACACAACAATGTTCATTTCTCGCGGTGGCGCGACTTGCAGGTGCCGCTTCAGGCCGAACCGCCCCAGAGCCTCGCGACGGCGCTCGCTGCCCTGGACACGCTCGATGCCGACCTCGTCCGCCAGCAGCGCGCGGCCGCGCAACCGAAGCCGCACAAGTTCGAACTCGTGCCGGGCGACAGCCAGTTCCGGCCGATCTTCAACGGGAACGATCTGACCGGATGGCACCTCAGCCAGCAGAGTCATCACGGCAACACGCAGGGCTGGAAGGTGGAGGAGGGCGTCCTGTCGGGTACGCAGGACAAGCCGCGCAACGGCGGCATCGTGCTGACCGACCGGAGGTATCGGAATTTCGAGATCTCCCTGGAACTGAAGCCCGACTACAGTTGCGACAGCGGGCTGTTCCTTCGCTCGACCGAGAAGGGTGAAGCCTACCAGGTGATGCTCGATTACCTCGACGGCGGCGC
>JBJXGR010000434.1:0-5289 GCA_046160045.1 Bryobacteraceae bacterium | reverse complement strand
GTTTTCGTCGATTTCGAAAACAACCTGAACACCGCGGTCGCCAGGCTGCGGGAGGCGCTCGGGGACTCGGCCGAGCATCCACGCTTCATCGAGACCTTACCCAAACGCGGCTATCGTTTTATCGGCGATGTCTTCACACTGCCCGCAGCAGCGGTGCAAGTCCCGGTGCAAAGAGCCAGGCTGTTGGTGCTGCCCTTTGTCAACCTGACCGGCGATCCGGCGCAGGAGTACGTCAGCGACGCCATCACGGACGAGATCATCACCGAACTCGCGTCCCTGGTGCCCGGACAGCTTTCAGTCATCGCCCGCACGACGGCCATGCATTACAAGGGCAGCCACAAAGATGTCAGCCGCATAGGCAGCGAGTTGGGAGTGGATTACGTGGTGGAAGGAAGCGTCCGGCGCACCGAGGACGGGATTGCAACCAACGTGCAGTTCATCCAGACCAGCGACCAGACGCACCTCTTCGCCACAAAGTACGCCGCCGCCCTTGGTGACATCTTCAACATGCAGCACTCGATCGCACAGACGATCGCTGCGCACCTCCCTGGCATTGCCGATCGAACTCGCGCCGGGGTGATCGGGGTCGCCCGCCGGGCCAGGAAGCGTATACAAAACCTCGCAGCTTACAGCGAATACATTCAAGGCCGTCACGACATTTTCAAGTTGACCCCCGAGGTCCTCGCAACAGCGAAACAGCATCTGGAGAGGGCGATTGCCCTGGATCCCGAGTTCGCGCTCGGCCACGATGCGCTGGCCGAGTTCTACTGGATCTTGGGTTACGTTGGCCTGGTATCACCACGAGAAGCGTTTTCCGCCGGCATGGCTCACGCCCGGCGGGCGATTGAGATTGACGACAGCCTCGCCGAAACGCATGCCTTGCTGGGCCAGTTCCACAAGACTGTTGACTATGACTGGCCCGAGGTCCACCGTGAAATGACCCTCGCCCTGCGACTGGATCCTGATTCACCGCTCGTCAGGACGCGATATGCCGTGAGCTGGTTGATGCCTCAGGGCTGCCTCGAGGATGCCGCGGCCGAACTCGAACGCGCCCTCGAATTCGATCCACTCTCGTTCGAGGTGCGATACTGGCTCGCGATCATGCTGCTGCTCTCGGGCCGCTACCAGCGGGGCATCGAAGAGTGCCAAAAGATACTCGATCTCGATCCGGACTATCCCCTGGCCCATTTCGCCATGTCGGGGTGTTACCGCTACTTAAAGATGTTTGACGAAGCACTCGCTGCCCTGCGCAGAGCCGTTGAACTTTCCGGCGGCTCCGCCCTGACGCTGGGATGGCTGGGCCTGGCGTTGGCAGAGAGCGGCGAGACCGCCCGGGCTCGTGACGTGCTCCGGAGGCTCCACGGGGATGGCCGCGCAGGGCTACGTGCCCCCGTCCAGCTTCGCCTGGGTCCATCTGGGGCTCAAGGAAATCGATACCGCCTTCGAGTGGCTCAACCGCGCGGTCGAGGTATGCGATCAGTTGATGATGCCCATCAAGAGCTATGGCTTCCTCGCTCCCATCCGCTCCGACCCGCGCTATCTCACGCTGTTGCGCAAGATGAACCTGAAGCCTTGAGCGGTCGGATACGTCCGCTCTTAAATCCTGGCAGCCGCCAGATGGCCGGTGCTCTGCGTAATCGACCGGTACAGAATTCGTCGGCCTCACGAAGGCTCCAGTGAGTGTGCCGTCGCGAAGAACAAGTACGCGGCTGCAGCAAGATCACCCGCTGGCAGTCGCCCTGCGTTTGCCGACGGCTTCAGAAAAGCCGTGTGGCTGTATAACGCCCGTCCTGCGGATGTACCTTCAGTCGTTCCGTCCGGATCGTGGCCAATCCGGAAGCTGAACCGGATTACTTCCCGCAAGTCGGCTTAGATCCCATCATCCCCTTAGCTACGTACTGCTGGACTGTTCCAAGGACTCAGGTTCCGGTCGTTGAACAAGGGCCCCGGAACCAAGCCGTGGGGTTGCGTTTGGGCGGAGCCGCGACCGGAAGGGAGCGGGCAGCCCCATTTTCTTACACGTTCCAATGCAGGGGTCTGCACAGAGGTTGATAGAGACCCGGGACGAGTTCTCTATCTTCCCTCCAAAGAGTCCGCGCGACTACCCACTACTTGCCACCAACAAAGCAAACGCCTTAGGGCGAAGCCCCATAGGCGTGTTTAAGAGTAACGGCCTGCGGACGGCCAAAACATCGTGGCGGTCGCGGAGCCGCATTTGTAGGGCTTTCGAGAACTCGCCGGGTCTCCGACCGGCGCTCGGCGCGCTTTCGCGCGCCTCTACCAGGGAGGTGGCATCGCCCCTTGGCCGGGCGCGTCCGCCGACAGCCCCGCACGATCCGTGAGCCGACCGTAAGGGAGGGCTTGGTCGGCCACTTTCCGCACACCTTCTCCACCAGCGGGCTTCGCCCGTGGATCAGGCAGGCTGGACCCGTGGCCCTTCGGGTCGTTTCCGGCACTGAGCGGTCTCCCCTTTCAAGGGGCGCGTCATCCTGACCGGGAATCGACTTCCACAACTGACTGGTGACGACGAATCCGACATCTTCACTTCTCACCATAGGCGACTTCCAGTCCAAGTGGTCAGGTAGCGCGACAACCGGGTATGAAACAGCCCGTGTAAACTCTGGTCCATGGGCAATCCTGGGTCAGCGTTCCTTAGCCACTCCTCCCGTGAACCGGATTTTCAGATCGCGGGTCTAATCGCTACGCGGCTCCGTGCGGCCGGATTGGACATTTGGTGGGACAGCGACAGACTGGAGGGCGGCAATCGGTTCACAGCGGAAATCGTCGAGGCGATCATTAGGCAGTATCACTTTTTGTTCCTGTTATCTGGTCATTCGGTCAGATCACCATGGTGCCGCCGGGAACTTGTGCGAGCCGTTGATCTTGGTAAGACGATCGTGCCAATAACGATGGAGGACGTTGCTCCAGCCGATACCCCTCTCGAACTGGCGGGCCTCCAGTATGTCGACCTCCGAAGGGGGCTCGATGAGGCGATGCCGGCTCTCAGCCGAGCCGTCGGCCTTGGACTCGCTGAAGCCTACGAACCATCGGATGACCCATTCGCGCGTGACCGACGTCTTATTCATGCGGTGGCTGAACAGCTCAATTACGGGAAGACTTTCACTGACGCTGCGAATCTCGTGCGGTTGCTGTCGAACATCGGTGTGAGATGCAGCGCTACTGAGCGCGCCCGGCAACTGTTCGCCAATATGTGCGGTGTCCACAACTATCGAGGTGGGCGGATCGACTATGACAAGGTCGCCGAATCTCTCCTATGGGGCTGGGCGGTTGACCCTCGTTCTTAAGCATGTCGGTTGGGTTCTCCGGCCCTAACGGCAGTGACGGTGTTGTTCAATGCCGACAATACCGCAGCGGGGTTGGCGGAGACGATGGCGCCGCCCAGGTCGACCAGCGACGTGGCTATCGTGAGTACATCACGCACATTGCCGAGATGAGCGACGGCGTCATTCACGCCAGCGGTGATGTCGCGGAGATGGGACAGGGATTGCTGCAGGTCAGCCAGCGACAGCTTAATCGCCACGGCAGTCAGATGGTCCACTTCGTCGCCGAGTGCGGTAGCAAGAGTTCGCAAGCCTTCGCGCAGATCTTGAGTCAAGGTATCGAAGAAGGTGTTGCGAAACGCACCCACAGCCTTTTTGAGACTCAAAGCCTGGTTTGCTAGTTCGTCCGCGTGCTCGAGCGTCGGGTCCGGCATGAGAATCTCCCTAAAAAGATGCGGCTTGAAAGGTTTTGACCAGCGTCTGGATCGACGCGGTGTAAGGTCCCAACTCCTTTGCTAGATCCGCCGAGGACCACTGGCCAGCCCAGGACGCAAGCTGGCGATGGCCGTCCCGGATCTTTGCGAGCGCCTCCCGGAAGGCCACCGCCGCGGCTGTTCTCTTCTTGAGCGTCGCAAGATCGGCTCTCCATTGCCGCTGCAACAAGAGCGCAACCGCGTCGTTGTGCTGGGTGGACCGCATTGCATCGATGTACTGGTTCTGGAGTGAGTCCTGCTCGTTGTCGAGATCGCGGACGTATTCAACGGCAATGATCCGGCCGAGGGTGTTGGTGAGCGCGGCGACGTGTGGGTCGGCCGATTTCAGAGCATCGGCGAGCTCCTTTCTCTGATATCCGGAGGCGACGGCATCGGCGAGGAACTTGGAAAGTCCCGTGACCGCATCGGCGGCGGGAGCCGGAAACCTCGCTGCGGCCCGAAGCTTACCGGCGAAGCCATCGATTTGCTTGTCATAGGTGATGGCTTCGTTGGAGGCAAGGCTATTGAGCGCGTTGAGGTAGTTCGTCAGTACCTTCATTGAGCCCAAGAGGGCCGGTGCCAGACTGAAGTCCTCCTTGCAAGCAGCGGTTACGGGTCCGCTGGCGTCGGCAATCTCCGTGACGGGCCGCTCGGAAAGCTTCCTGCGGACGCAGGAATCGGCAATGTCCTGGACAAATGGCGAGAACTGCGAAGTGGCGTCCCGGGCAGTGGTCACGAACTGGCGGACGGCGTCGGGCGTTGCGCAACTGGCCAGGGCGAGAAGCAGGGCGACGGTGATCGCCCCGTGAGGGGTGGTGGCCCTTGGGACCTTGAGCATACGAAGTAATGATAGTCAATTCTGGTTCCCTTGGCCGTAAAACGCCCGTCCCGCGAATGTGCCTTCAGCCGTTCCGTCCGGATCGTGGCCAATCCGGAAGCCGAACCGGATCACTTCCTGCAGGTCGGCTTAGACCCAACCATCTCCTCCGGCTCAGCGTAGCGACATACTGCTGGACAGCTCCAGGGACTCAGCTTGCGGTCCTTGAACAAGGGCCCGAACGAGTGCAGGGGTCTGCACGCAGGTTGATTGAAACCCGGGACGCGTTCTCGATCTTCCCTGCGAAGTGTCCGCGCGACCACCACTACTTGCCACGAAAACCACAACCCATAAAGCCCAACAATCAACGCCTTAGGGCGAAGCCCGGCATTGCCATTGGCGATCGGTCGCACAGCCTTTTTGGGTAACCGTCCCGCGGAGCCGTCTGGCGGTGACAAGGGTCAATTTTTTATCTGCCCCGATTTTTCTATGAGTTGCAGGTTTCAAAAGTGGGCCTCTTCTCCCTCAGGGTCTAGCCTGCGGATGAAAGGACCCATCTTCATGTCGTCTCCAGCCCAACTCCAAGCCAATCGCGCCAACGCGAGCAGATCCACCGGGCCTCGCTCTCCCGAGGGCAAGGCTGCCTCCGCCCGCAATGCCCTCCAGCACGGACTCCGTAGCCGCCACGTGGTCCTCAAGGGCATCGAATCCATTGACG
>JBJXGR010000433.1:0-5965 GCA_046160045.1 Bryobacteraceae bacterium | reverse complement strand
TCGCCCAGGGCATGGCCGGCGCGATGGGCTATCTCACGGATCACCGCGCGGCAATCCGCGAGGACGCCCGCTATCTCCTGCCCTCGGCGCGGTCGGTAATCTGCGTCGGCAAGCTGTACGATACGCCCCAACCGTACTCCACGGAATTCGACGACGTCGAGCGTGGGTGGATTTCCCGCTATGCCTGGGGCGACGACTATCACGGGGTCCTCCGCAAGGGTCTGGAGTCGTTGGTCGCGCGAATGCGGGAGCGCGTCGAATTCGACTACAAGATCTGCGTCGACACCGCCCCGGTACTCGAAAGAGCCTACGCCCGTCACGCCGGTCTCGGCTGGATCGCCAGGAACACCTGCCTGATCAACCAGGACTTGGGTTCGTGGTTCTTTCTCGGCGAAGTCCTGATCTCGCTCGAACTCGAAACCGGGCACCCGCCCCCCGACCGCTGCGGCGCCTGTACCGCCTGCATCGACGCGTGTCCGACCCAGGCGATTGTCCCTGCCCCCGGTCCGGGCTGGGCCATCGATTCGCGGCTGTGCATCTCGTACTACACGATTGAGTTCAAAGGGATTGCGCCAGCCGGGTTGCGCCCCAGCTTTGGAAACCATGTCTTCGGCTGTGACGTCTGTCAGGATGTCTGCCCGTGGAACCGAAGCCGGCATCTCGCCACGGAGCCCGGCTTTGAGGCTCGGGAGTTTGCTCCCGCCCTGGACCGGCTTGCGGGCATCACGGAACCGGAGTTTGCAAGGATGTTCCAATCGAGTCCGGTCAATCGTTCGCGGTATGCCGGTTTTTTGAGGAATGTGGCGATTGCCATGGGCAATACAGGGTCGCTGAAGTTCGCCCAGCCGTTGCGGCGTCTGGTGCATCATGAGGATGTAAGGGTTTCGGAAGCGGCATCGTGGTCGTTGGACCAACTAAAATCGGAAGACGTATGAGGTTCCTCCCGGCCATCGCTCTGCTGTTGCCAGCCCTCGCGAGCGCACAGGCCAACCGTACCTACGACCCGGTTAACTCCAAGGGTTTCCAGCACTTCTACAACCTCGAGTACGACGAAGCGATCGCGGATTTCGAACGGGCGATTCAGGCCAAACCGGATTGGCCCGACGGCTACAACCATTTGGCCCAAGCGATCCAGTTCCGCGAACTGTACCGCGTAGGGGCGCTCGAAAGCGAACTTGTCTCCGGCAATAACTCGTTCCTGCGCCGGCCCAAGGTCGACACAACTCCCGCGATTGAGGCGAAGTTCACAGCAACCATCGGCAAGTCGATGAGCCTCGCCCAGGCAGCGATCCGGAAGAACCCGAAAGACACCGAAGCGATGTACGCGCTCGGCGTCGCTCATGGCCTTCGCGCCAACTGGAACTTCCTGGTCCGCAAGAAGTGGATGGATTCTCTGCGCGATGCCACCGCAGGTCGGAAACTCCACAATCAGGTGACCGAGATCGATCCCAACAACTACGATGCCCGCCTGGTGCAAGGTCTCCACGACTACGTGGTGGGGAGCCTGCCCTTCTTTTACAAGATGCTGGGGTTCCTGGCCGGATTTCACGGTGACAAGGATCAGGGCATCGCGGCGGTCGCCGAGGTCGCCCAGAAAGGCTTCTGGAACAAGGTGGATGCCAAGGTACTGCTGTGCGCCTTGTACCGCCGCGAAAGCCGCTGGAAGGACGCCGAGCCTCTGTTGGACGAACTGACGAAGCGTTTCCCCCGCAACTACCTGTTCTGGTTTGAACGGGCACAGTTGTACAGTTCGCTGGGCGACAAGTCTCGCGCGCTCGGCTCGGTCGAGCATGTCGCCAGGATGAAGGGCGCCGGCGCTCCCGGATATCGCAAGATCTCGAACGAGAAGATCGCGTACCAGTTTGGCAACATCCAATTCTGGTATCGCGATTACGAGGCGGCCCTCTCCAGCTTGCGCACCGTCACCGCGGGCATTCAGGAAGTCGATCTGAACACCGGCACCCTCGCCTATCTCCGGATGGGCCAGATTTATGACGTGACCAACCGGCGCAACCAGGCCCTGGTGGCGTACCGCAAGGCCATCGACCTCGCTCCGGAAGCCGATGCGGCCAAGGACGCCCGCAGGTACCTGTCGTCGCCCTACCGGCGAAAAGCCTGATCGGACCTAACCGGTGTCGCGGCTCAGGGTTCCCGGCCGGACCCAGGCTCTTGGTCCTCCAGGGGGCTCGTGTCGGGGGCAAACACGCCCCCCCGGCGGTAGAACCGGTGGCGGCACCCGCGGCAGCGGTAAGGCTTCACCGAAAACCAACCCAGAACGTGCTCGACCAAGCCTGCCCGAAGGGAGGGTCTGCACTTGTGCTCCCCACACAAAGGGCAGGCCATGGAGTGGCTGACTGTGCCCTCCCCGCTGGCTTGACCGTCGATCGGAGCCGATCCTGGGTCCTCCATGGGATTGCCGGAACTTTCTTTGCTCCTAGTTCATCATGTAGTCGGGCACACTTTCAAGGGCCATTCATACCCTACAAAATTGACGGACTTTACGCGGATGATACAATAAGCCCCGTAACCCACTTTTCTTCAGTGACATGCTTGCCGTGGCTACTAGCCCAGGACCGGCCGGATCGATCTTGTCGAATGTCGGCAACACCCCGCTGTTGCGGCTCGGCAAGATTGATGCGGAATACCCCGGAATTGCCATCTGCGCCAAAGCCGAGTACTTCAATCCCGGTGGCTCCGTAAAGGACCGGCCGGCGCTGAACATGATCCTGGAAGGCGAGCGCCATGGCCAATTGTCTCCGGGCAAGGTGATCCTGGATGCGACCAGTGGGAACACCGGCATCGCATATGCCATGATCGGCGCCGCGTTGGGATATCGGGTCAAGCTGTGCCTGCCGGGCAATGCTTCGCCCGAACGGAAGAGGATTCTGAAAGCCTATGGGGCCGAAGTCGTCCTGACCGATCCTGGCGAAGGGTCCGACGGGGCCATTCGGAAGTGCCGTCAGGTTTATTCCGAGGACCCCGGCCGCTACTTCTACCCGGATCAGTACAATAACCCGGCGAATTGGCAGGCCCACTACCGGACCACCGCGGTCGAGATCATGCAGCAGACGGAAGGTCGCGTTACCCACTTTGTCGCCGGCCTCGGGACCAGCGGTACGTTCATGGGCATCACAAGGCGGTTGCGCGAGGATGCGCCGCATGCCCGATGCTACTCCATGCAGCCAGACTCGCCGTTCCATGGACTCGAAGGCATGAAGCACATGGCTTCCGCGATCGTGCCGGGGATTTACGAGGAAGGCCTTGCCGATGACAACCTCTGGATCGAAACGGAAGCCGCGTACCGGATGGTGCGGCGGTTGGGCCGCGAGGAGGGTATTTTGGTGGGGATCTCCGCCGGCGCCAACGTCCTTGCCGCGACACACATCGCCCGCGACATCGCGTCGCGGGGGGAGCAGGGCGTCATCGTGACGATCCTGTGCGACGGCGCCGACAAGTACCTGAGCGAGCATTTCTGGGATGAAGATGATTCGCATTGAAGACACACCCTGGCGCTCGATGGTCGAACATGGGCGCGCTACCTATCCGAACGAATGCTGCGGCGCCATGTTGGGCAGCGTGGATGGCGAATCCAAGCACGTAACTGTCGCGATCCCGCTCCAGAACGCGTCGCAGGGGCCGCAACAGTCGCGCTATGAACTGCGTCCGGAGGATCTCCTGCAGGCGGATCGCGAGGCACGTGCGAAAGGGCTGGACCTGGTCGGGATCTACCATTCCCATCCCGATTGCGACGCCTATTTCTCCGAGACGGACCTGAAGAATTCGTGTCCGTGGTATTCTTTCGTGGTTCTCTCGATCCGCAAGGGCGAATTCGACCACGCCAACAGTTTCCTTCCCAACTTCGATCAGACCGAAGCGGCGAAGGAAGAGCTATCGTACTAGGAAGACATGCCAAAGATTCTGATTCCAACTCCGCTCCGGCAGTACGCCGGGAAGAATGATTCCGTGGAAGTCACGGGGGCCACGGTAGGGGAAGCGCTGGGGTCCCTGACCACGCAATTCGGCGACCTGAAACGGCACCTTTATAACGACGAGGGCAAGTTGCGCAGCTTCGTCAACGTCTATCTCAACGACGAGGACATCCGCTATCTGAAAAAAGACGCAACGGCCGTGACCGCGGGCGACGTGATCTCGATCGTGCCGAGCATCGCCGGCGGAACGCCAGTCGAGGTCGAGGCCCCGCCCGCGACGCTGTCGAAGGAAGAAGTGCTGCGCTACTCGCGGCACCTGATCATGCCGGAAGTCGGCATGGACGGCCAACTCAAGCTGAAGCAGGCCAAGGTCCTCCTGATCGGCACCGGTGGGCTGGGCGCGCCCTTGGGGATGTACCTGGCGGCGGCGGGCGTTGGAACCATCGGCATGGTGGATTTCGACGTCGTCGACTTTACCAACCTCCAGCGCCAGGTAATCCACGGGACCAAGGATGTCGGCAGGAAAAAGCTCGACTCGGCCGAAGAGACGATGCGCGACATCAACCCGTTCGTCAGGATCATCAAGCACGAAGTCGCGCTGTCGAGCGAAAACGCGCTCGACATCCTGAAAGACTACGATCTGGTCGTCGATGGCACCGACAACTTCCCCACGCGGTACCTGGTAAACGATGCCTGTGTGCTGCTGGGCAAGCCGAACGTCTATGGCTCGATCTTCCGCTTCGAGGGTCAGTCGACCGTGTTCGCCTACGAAGGCGGGCCGTGCTACCGGTGCCTTTATCCCGAACCGCCGCCGCCGGGACTGGTTCCCTCGTGCGCGGAGGGCGGAGTGCTCGGCATCCTGCCGGGAGTGGTGGGCTTGATTCAGGCCACCGAGGCGGTGAAACTGATTCTCGGCACGGGCGAACCGCTGGTCGGCCGGCTCCTCCTGTACGACGCCCTGGGAATGCGCTTCCGCGAACTGAAGCTACGCAAGAACCCCGACTGCCCGATCTGCGGCGATCATCGCACCATCACCCAGCTCATCGACTACCACCAGTTCTGCGGCGTGCCGCAGCAGACCGCGGCGGAACCCGCCCCGGTGGAGGGCGAAATCGATCCGGTGGACGTAAAGGCCAAGATCGATCGCGGGGACTCGTTTGTCCTGATCGACGTCCGCGAGCCGCACGAATACCAGATCTGCAACATCCCGTTCGCGAAGCTGATTCCGCTGGGTGACGTGCCCAAGCGGGTGAGCGAGCTGAACTCGGCGGACGAGATCGTGGTTCACTGCAAGAGCGGCATGCGCAGCGCGAAAGCGATGGATTTCCTGAAGCAGGCCGGCTTCCGGAAGGTGCGGAACATGAAAGGCGGCATTCTCGCGTGGAGCGACAAAGTCGATCCTTCGGTGGCAAAGTATTGAAAAGCAGCGGTCCCGGCGGGACCGCGCTTCGCCCGGCAGGGCCGGCCAGGGGGCTCGCCCCACGTTCGAGGGGAGGGGCCAGGTAGCGGTTTCGCCGGGCTGGCTGAGATCTGCCCGTTCCAGCTTCTCTCCACAACTGATTCCTCCAAAGCGGCGGCGTTCGCGGTCCGGTTCAAGAATGACTTCCAACCGGCAATCCGTAGTGGGCGGGTCGATCGGCGGCGCGCCGATGTGCAGGACCTCGGATTCAGAAGATCGGGGACGCCGGGCGAGGGACCGGGTCTGGATAGCGGTGCCGGCAAAACCACGCCGCGAGGGCCACGGCGATCACCAGATCGTCGTGCGCGTTGTCGCGGAACGCGCCGTAGCTCGGCCGGCCCGAGACGGACACACGGGCTTCGAAATCGTTCAACTCGCACAGGAACGCGTCCGCCAAAGGAAGACGGCGAACCACGGCGAGTTTGCCCTGCTCCAACAACACACATAAGGTATCGATCAACTGGTGCTTGGGCACGTGGAGGCGGCCGCCCGAGTGAGTGGCTCGTTCGCCTCCGGTCAGGATGACCGGGACCAGCGGAATCGCGGAACCCTTTAGCAGGTCAACGATGGCATCGCC
>JBJXGR010000432.1:0-35866 GCA_046160045.1 Bryobacteraceae bacterium | reverse complement strand
GTACGCGTCATTCCCACCCCGGAACAGACCAAACATCTCGAACTCCGCCGTACCCTCGTCGGCCCCGGCGTGAATCAACCGCAGCCGTATCCCGGCTATCTCGGCTTCGTCGGCTGGGAGTCGGTGGTCCGGACCCGGACCGGAGCGCTCGTCATGACGTTCACCTCCGGATACTGGCACGCCTCCTTCCCCACTCCTTATCGCGGGGTGGACCCCAAGGACATCGAGAGCTACGTCAAGATGGGGATGCAGAAGGTGGAGGCGCCCCGAGGCGGACGCGCCGAAGTCATGCGCTCGGAAGACGGCGGAAAGACCTGGAGCCGGCCGCAGGTGATGATTGACACGGAATTCGACGACCGGTCCCCCGCAGCCGCCGTCCTACCCGATGGCACGCTGGTGGCGACCCTGTTCACCTACCCCCACGAAGGGTGCGGCCGCGCCGGCGTCATCCGGTCCTTCGACGACGGCAGAACCTGGGAGCAGAACATCCGCTATCTGCCCGGTTTCCCCTGCTCTTCCGGCGACGGTCCTCCGCTAGTGATGCCTGATGGGTCGCTGCTGATTGTGATGGAAGGCGCCGAACAGGCTCGCGGCAAGACCTACGGCATCGGCGTGTGGCGTTCCCGCGAGAAAGGCGCCACTTGGCAATTGACCGGAACCATTCGGGCAGAATTCGACCAGTACGAGCCCACCATCGCCCGGCTCAAGGACGGTCGCCTGATCGTGATCACCCGGCGGGAAGGCGCGGTTTCCTGGTCGAGCGACGGCGGCGTCACCTGGACCCCACCCGCCAAACTGCCCTTCAAGATGTTCGACCCGTGGCTCCTGCTGCTGCGCGACGGGACCCTGATGTGCGTCCATGGCTCGTATCACAAGCAGAAACGGGGCGTGCGCGCCATCCTGTCGCGTGACGGAGGCAAGACCTGGACGGCTGCCGGCGAGGATTTCGGTTTCCCGGTGGATCCCTCCACCTACGGGTACTCGCGCGGCATCGAGTTGCCGGACGGGTCCGTGTACATGGTCTACATCCACACGGGAGGGCACAAGACGGACGACGCGAAGAACCAGTCCATCTTCGCCTTGCGGTTTCGCGTGCGGGGCGGCGGCAAAGGCATCGAACTCCTGCCCGCGCCAGGAGGAGCGGCGCCCGGCAAGTCGCGCAAGGCCACCTTGCCCAGCGACAAGATCTAAACTATGCGGAGGGAGGTGGCGATGAGAAGAGGTTCCCTGCTCGTTTTGCTCAGTCTGGCGCTTGGACCTGGTTTGCCGGGACAAGAGCCGGCCAAGCGATCAAAGGCGGTTTTCACCACGGTTCGGCCGGTACAGCGTGCCGGCACCGCGCCCGCGGCGAGCCTGCGGGTTGGCCAGGGGCGCTTCTTTGCTTACGTCCTGCCCGAGGGTTGGCGTGTGGGCGAGGACGGGCAATTTGCCCTGACGCTGGTGGCCCCGGACAACCAGGCATTGACCGTCATGGTCGGCAACGCGGGGGTGCCTCCCCAATATCCTCCGGCGCGCTTTGTCTATGAGAAACTGAGCGCCCTCCAGCCGCAGAACCTGCAACTCGGTCCGCCGCGCCAGGCAAGACCGGTCACCGGATTTTCGCAGGCTTACGAGTTCGACGTCGGCTATGCGGTGCGGGGGATTTCCAGCCGGGGCGTCGCCAAGTGCAACATTCAGGTCGCCTACGATACCGCGGTGATGGCGATGACCGCCGCTCTCACCGCGGCCAACCAATGGGCGGGTTACTCGACCTGGCTGCCGCAGGTGGCCGACCAGATCTCGGCCGCGAACGGAGCCGCGTTTGGAGTCCGGGGCATCATGGCGCAGAATCTCAACAATTCCATGGCTTTCGCCGAGGCCGCGCGCAACTACCGCGAATGGTCGCAGAAAAACTGGCAGCAGGTGACCAACGAGCGCAATGCGTCTGTCGACCGTCGCAATGCCGCGGTTGGCGAGATGTTGAGCGGCACGGAAGCCTATGCGAACCCATACGGCAACAACCCGCCGGTCGACATGCCGTTGACGTTCAAGTATTACTGGATGGACCGGAATGGCCAATATGTTGGAACGGACGACCCGACTGCGAACCCGAACGACGGCTCGACGGTCGAGTGGCGGAGGATGAACCGGGTCAAGCGATAGACTTTGCCCGGCCGGAAAGCCGGCTAGAGCTTGAAGCTGAAGCCTAGAGCGGAGACGACCTTGGAAGGCTTGCCGGGCGTCAAGGTCCCCGGGTCGAAGCGCCACTTCTTGACGGCGGCGATGGCCGCACTCGACAGAAGCATGTTTCCGGACAGCACCTTCGCCTTTTCTACCATGCCGTTCGGGCCGATCACCACTTCTACCTTGACCTCACCGGCAAGGCGAAGCTGGCGCGCCATGGCGGGATACTCCGGCTGCACCCGCACCGTGGCCGCATGCAGGACGTCCTGTTCGGACAAGCGCACCAGGATCGCGTCCGGTTCGGCCGGGAGCGAGATGACGGCCGCCACGAGCAACAACGCCAGATTTGCCGAAATGCGCACCATTCCCATAGGCCTTCGTTTGATCTACAATCGCCTCGTCGACATAATACAGCGAATTCGCGCGGTTATTGACCTGTCTAAGCGATTTTGGGACGATGCAGCCAGGAAACACCTCGTACTAGGAAATTGGTACAGTATGGAGTTCTGCGGGGTACTGGCCGATTTGACCAACAGGGTAGTAGTAGCTGTTTTCGTCAACAAAGAGATAGGCTTATGCCCACCCGTTCCATTCGTCGCGGAAGCCTAGGCCGGCAGTTGGGCGTTTATTTCCTGACGGCCACGGGGGCTGTCCTCCTCGCCGCTATCCTGGTGGCCTACCGCACCGGCCGCGACGATTTGGAGAAGCAGACCAATGCCGAGGCGCTGAAACAGGTTCAGTCAACGGCCCAGACGATGGACGCTTACCTGGACCGCGTGGCTGTCCTGCCCAGGAGTATCGCGGCGCGCCAGCAGGTGTGGGGGAATCAGGCGGATGACCGGATCATCCAGTTCCTGGCGAACCTGCTCGACAGCATTCCGCCCGAAGAGGCGTTCGGCGTCTATGTTGCGTTCCCGGCGGGAACTCCCGGGACCGAGATGGCCTGGGTGGACAGGAACAGCTTCCCTTCGGCGCTGAACAAGATCAGGGACAGGTCACTGCCCTGGTACCGGGAGGCGGTCAAGAGCGGCAAGCTGTGTGTCTCCGAGCCGTATCTGGATTCAGGCGGTTCGGGAATTACCTTGGTGTCGATCACGAAGCCTTTCTACAGCCAAAACGGTGACCTGATCGGCGTAGCCGGCGCCGATCTTTCGCTCGATTTGATCCGGTTGATTACGGGGTATCTCCGCTTCCGCGCGGACCCGGACGATACGGCAAAGGAGGTGGGTAGCGAGTACGCGTTCCTGGTGAGCCGCTCCGGCCGGATCCTGGCCCACCCGGACGAAAAGCTGATGGTCAGCGACCAATCACCCGGAGCCGAGGTCGGCTCGATTCCCGAAGGGCGGCTGGTGGCAGGATCGGCGCAGGGTTCGGCCCAGGTGGAAACGGCGAACGGTCCGAAACGCCTGTTTTGGGCGACGGCGCCGATGAGTGCCTGGAAAGTCGCGCTCGTTGTACCCGAGTCGGTGATTCTGGAGCCGGCCTATCGCCTGGCGCGCCGGATGGCGATTGTGGCGGTGATCGCGGCCATCGGCATGATGCTGATCGTGTTCTTCGTTTCCCGCCGCCTGACCGAGCCCGTCCGCCGGTTGAAGGCCGCCACCGAAGGGGTTGTCGCCCAGGACTATCATTCGGTCTCGGAACTGGCCGAAGTGGCCAAACGGGACGATGAACTCGGTCAACTGGCCGAAGGTTTTGAACAGATGGTCCAGGAAGTGGCCTCGCGCGAGACCCGTCTTCGTCAAGCCGAGGAAGACATGCGCCGCAGCGAGCAATACTTCCGATCGCTGATCGAAAATACCTCCGACGGAATCGTGATTCTGGATCGCAACGGGATCATTCAGTATGCGAGCCCGGCCGTACAGAAGGTGCTTGCGCTCAGCCCGGCGGCCGCGATCGGCCGCAACATCTTCGATATGGTCGAACTGGAAGAGGCGGGCCGTGTCCGCGAAGCGTTCGCCCGCACGGTGGCGGCTTGGGGCGCAGTGGAGCGCTCTCAGTTTCGCGGCAGGCGGGCCGACGGCCAGGTCCGCGACTTCGAGTTGACCGCGAATAACCTGCTGGATGACAAAGCCGTCGCGGGCATCGTCACCAACGTCAGGGACATCACCGAGGAAAAGGAGTCGCAGCGGCTTGCGCGCGAGAAAGAGGCGGCCGAAGGAGCCAACAAGGCCAAAAGCGAGTTCCTCGCGAACATGAGCCACGAACTGCGAACGCCGCTGAACGCCATCATCGGCTACAGCGAGATGCTGCAGGAGTTGGCCGAGGACGAAGGCTATAACGAGATCAAGCCCGACCTCCGGAAGATCCATACCGCGGGCAGGCACCTGCTCGACCTGATCAACGATGTGCTGGACATCTCGAAGATCGAGGCCGGCAAGATGGAGTTGTTCCTCGAGAGATTCGAGCTGCGGACGTTGCTCGACGACGTCCTGGCGGTGATCGAACCGCTGGCGCAAAAGAATCACAACCGGCTCGTCACCACCCTGCCCGCCGAGATCGGCGGCGAAATGTACGCGGACGTGACCAAGGTACGGCAGGCGATCTTCAATCTCCTGTCAAATGCCTGCAAGTTCACCAAGCAAGGCGAGATCCGTCTTCGCGTCGAGCAACTGGATGCCGAGCGCGTCCGCTTCATCGTCGCGGATTCCGGAATCGGAATGACGCCTGAGCAAACGGCCAAGCTCTTCGGGGCCTTTCAGCAGGCCGACGCGTCGACCACCCGGAAGTTCGGCGGAACGGGTCTCGGGCTCGCCATCAGCCGTCATTTCTGCCGCATGATGGGCGGAGACATCACTGTGGAAAGCGAGTTCGGCAAGGGCTCCACGTTCACCATCGACTTGCCGAGACAAGTTAAGGATCTGGTGAAACCGGCCCCGGAACCGCAGCCCGAGAGGCCGGTCGCCCAACCGGAGTTGCCTCCCGATGCGGGTCTGATCCTGACCATCGACGACGATCCGGTGGTCGCCGACCTGCTGCGCTGGACGTTGAACCGCGGCGGGTTCCGTGTCGAGCACGCCAGCAGCGGACCCGAAGGCATCGACATGGCCCGCCGTTTGAATCCGGATGCCATCACGCTCGACGTCATGATGCCCGGCATGGATGGCTGGGAGGTGATCTCGTCGCTGAAGGCCGATCCCGACCTGTCCAGGATCCCCGTCGTGATGGTCACGATCGTTGACGACCGGAAGACCGCCTACGCTCTTGGGGCCAACGACTTTCTGGCCAAGCCAATCGATCGTGAACGGCTTTCGGCGGTGCTGCAGCAGTATACCCACGGCCGGTCCCCACGCTATGCCCTGGTGGTCGACGACCAGGAGGACAACCGCATTCTGTTGCGGCGTGCGCTGGAAGGGCACGGCTGGGAGGTGGCGGAAGCCGCCAACGGACTACTGGCGATCGAAAGCATGCGGGAGCGCCTGCCGGATGTGGTCCTGCTCGACCTGATGATGCCGGAGATGGACGGCTTCGAGTTTGTCGAACGAATCCGCGCGACCGAGGAGTGGAAGACGGTGCCGGTGGTGGTGGTGACCGCCAAGAATATCCGCTCTGAGGATCGGGTCCGTTTGAGCGGGCAAGTGCGTAACATCCTTCAAAAGGGCACCTACACGGCGTCAGACCTTCTGGAGAGCATCGCACCCACGGTGGTTTCCCGCATCCGGGAAGCGATTCACACAGGTAAGGCTGGCTAAAGAGTAAGAGGGGGCGATCAACGCCCCCTCGGCGGCCGATGGCGGTTACGGCAACTGCACCTTCGTGTTGTCGACGTCGAGATTGGTCATGCTCTGAAGGTCAATGGCCGACGTGCGAAAGAAGATCGTATTCTCCCTGAACACGTTGACCAACGAAGTCGTCGATGCCTGGATGCCGAGGCCAAAACCGTGGATGACGTTGTTGTAGATCAAGTCACCGCGCGGGCCGCGGGTATCGGTGGGTGTCGGGTTATAGCAGATGCCGAGAGCCCCATTGGTTCCAGCCGTCAGCGTGTTGTGGGCGATGCGGTTGCCTCCCGAGTCACCACCCCGGACAAAGATGCCCAGCCCGACATTGAACAACGCGTTGTCTTCGACCACGACGTTCTTCGACTGAACGATCATGATTCCGGTCTCCGGCGGAGGCGAGACCACCGGGAGGCCCTGGCCATGAATCTGGAGCCCTTTCAACACCACGTTATTGCTGCCGCTGACGACAATGCCGAAGGCTGTGTTCGCGATCGTGCCGTTGCTGACCCGGACCCCGCTTGCGGAACGGATCTCGATGCCGGTTCCCAGCTTCCCGCCAGGGCCACTGATTCTCATTCCGTTCAGATCGAGAAAGACATCACTCGCCGTGATGAGGATCCCGGGACGGTCGGAACCGGCAAAGTGTTCCTGCTGCAACACATAGGAACCCGCCGTGTCAATGACGCCGGAGCCCGGAACAGGACGGCCGGCCTCCGCGCGCAGCGAGACGGACGCAATGAACAGACACACGGGGACTGCGATGATCTTAGAGGTCATTCGAACTCCTAAATAGGGGGATTGAGTTGCTTCTGAGAACTAAAGTCGCCGTGACGAAAGGAATCCCCCTTCGATAAACTCGTTCTTGTGCGATTCATCGTGGGATGTTTTCTGCTGCCGGCGGTGGCCGCCGCTCAGGCGAACTGGTTTGGCGGCGGTTTCGCCGGAGTTTCCACTCTCTCCGCGGATGCAACCGCCGAGACCGTGAGCGGCGCCGGACGCCTCGCGCAGTACAAACCGGAGAACGGTCTCACCGCAATGGGGTTCTTCGGGCGGCACGTGAACGACTACTTCTCCGTGCAGGCCACGTACGGATGGAATGCCAACGACGTGGGGTTGCTCTCCGCCTCAGTTGGCGGAAGCGGACAGCTTTCCGAGCGGAGCTATCGGGCCCGCATGAATACGGTGCTGGGTGAGGGCATGCTCTACTTTCGGAACCGGCGGAGTTCCGTGCGGCCGTATCTCAGCGCCGGTGCGGGCGTGTCCCATCTTCGGGCGGAAGGCCGGGATCGACTCACGTCCATCGGCAGCACCCCCGCCTTTCCGGATACGTTTTCGTCAAGCGGCGTGGCCTTTCGCGCGGCGGTCGGCATCGATTTGCGAATGACAGGTGGACTGGCATTCCGCTACAGCTTCGCCGAGACGATTCAAGCCAACGGCCTCAGCCGCCAACTGACTCCACGGGGAAAACGGAACCTGGCGAACTTCCAGAACCTGTTCGGGCTCATCTGGGAGTTCTGAAGGCTGGCTAGCGGTTCTGGAACCGCACATACGGGCAGTGCGGCCACCAGATCGGCGCGTTCTCCAGGTTTTCCGCCAGCACTCGCGCGTGACAGACACGGCAGTAGTACATCGATTTCACTTTCTGTCCGACGGGTGTGATCTGCACGAATTCCTCGAAGACGCACAGGTCCCGGCCTTCGGCCTTCGTGGCGGAAACGTCCAGCAGTTCGCCGGACTCCTGCTGCCGGGCGATGAGCGCCGAGTAGGTGCGGGCCTTCAGCCTGGACGGGGCCTGAAGACCCTGCCCTGCCTCACCGGATTGGCGAGCCAGTTCCTCAAACCACTCTTGGCCGTCCATCTTATTCCTCACGATTCCACCTCCTTCGGAAGTGGGTTCGGGCCCTGGCCAGCAATCGCTCGATCGCTTTTACCGTCTTGCCGCTCTGGCGTGCCATCTCTTCGGCCGACTGCTGCTCCCAGTAGCGCCACAGCAGCACTATCCGGTAGCTGTCCGGAAGGGACCCAAGAACCTGCCAGACCCGCTCATTGGCGGCGCGTTCATCCAGCCACTCCTCGTAGTACGCCTCGGTCACGGGTTCGGGATCGCCCTCGGAGAGTTGGGTCTGACGCAGCGACGCCCGATAATGATCCTGCACCTTGTGGCGCGCGATGCCGAACAGCCACGCCCCGAGCGGAGCCCGGCCTTGCCACGAAGCCAGTTTCTCCCAGGCTTCCAGAAAGACCTGTTGAAACAGGTCCCCCACCAGGTCTTCGCGGGGGGCCAACCGTCGGCTCAGATAGGAATGTAACGAGTCGGCGTGCCTCGAAACGAACTCGGCGGTCGCCTTGCGGTCCTTTCGCAGGACGGCTGCGACCAACTCCGGTTCATCGCCGGACGGCCGGAGGTTCTCCGGTTGCCCCTGCAGTGGTTGAGTTTCCAAGCTCCTGTCTCTATGGTCGCTCGATTCCGCCTCTATCCCCCTCCGATTCGCCGCGGACTTCTTGAAGGCAGTACTCTGGCAATCACCATCCGTACTATGCAGGGTCTGTACAGAGACCCCACTTTGTCACGGGATCCGGTAAGGGGCGGGTGCGCAAAATCCTGGGGAATGACGCGGGGCTGCTGAAATCGTACGCGAAATGACGTTGCAGGCGCTCGGTAACGGCCGCAATCAATAAGCCGCCACTCGAAAACTGAGGCCACCTTCGATCAGGCGCTCACAGCGATGGAAAAGCCCGATATTCCTGAACCGCTCCCGGAGGCAGTACCGGCCGGGATAGTCCGCTTCGCGGCTTCCGCTAGAACGCGCCAAACTTGTGATTCACCAGCGACAGGAACTCGTCGCGCGTCGTCTTGCGGGTCCGGAACGACCCCAGCATCGCGCTGGTGATCGCGCCCGAATGCTGCTTCTCCACGCCCCGCATCATCATGCAGAAGTGACGCGCTTCGCAGACCACGCCGACTCCCTGCGGTTCGATCAGTTCCTCGATCGCCTGAGCGACTTCCTGAGTCAGCCGCTCCTGGATTTGCAGCCGCCGGGCAAACACGTCGACGATGCGCGGGATCTTGCTCAACCCGATCACCCGGTCCTTGGGCAGATACGCGACATGCATTTTGCCGAAGAACGGCAGCATGTGGTGCTCGCAAAGGCTGAAGAACTCGATGTCCTTGACGATCACCATCTCGTCGTACTTCACGCGGAACAGAGCGCCGTTCACGACTTTGCGAACATCCGTCGTGTAGCCGCTGGTCAGAAAGTGCAGCGCTTTGTCGACTCGCTGCGGTGTACGGACCAGCCCTTCGCGCTCCGGATCTTCGCCCAAACGGGAGAGTATCTCGCGCACCAAGGGTTCGATCTCCCGATCGTGTGCGGGCGTTGCCTCCTGTTTGGCCGGGGGCCTCGCGGAAGGCACGACCTCAATTCTCGGACGGGGAGCTTTCAAGGGACTCATGTACCTCAAAGATGTTGCGCTCGGTCTCGGCGATGCGAATCTTTTCGAGAAACGCAGCGGAGTCGGGCAGGTAACGGCTCCACGAACGGTGAAGCCGGCGGTCGATCTCCAGGGCCACGTTCTCGGTGGTCGGCACCAAGGTGGAGAACTCCGGGAGTTCGGCATTCAGGTTATGGTGATCGTAAACGCGGATCACCTCTTCATTCACAAGGCGATCCAGCGCTTCCAGGTCAACCGCCCGCCCGGTGGCGCCGTCAATGGGCCCTCGCACGCTCACGTCGAGGACATAGTTATGGCCGTGGCCATAAGGGTTGTTGCACTTGCCGTAGATCCGCTGGTTCTCTTCCTCGGTGAGATCCGGGGCATGGAGGCGATGGGAGGCGGCGAAGTGATATCGCCGGGTAACGCGAATCATGCTATTCCCCAAAATAGTCCGCGTACAGATCGGAGGTTTCATACACCCGCACTGCATGCAGCCTTCCGGGCGCCGATCGGAGCGGTTTCTCGATGCGGTTCCAGATCTCGACGGCCAGGTTTTCCACGGTGGGAACCACTGTTTCGAACGGAGCGACTTCGTGGTTGAGGAAGCGATGATCCATCGGCTCAATGACTTCGCGGTTCAGGACCTGCTTCAACTCCTTCAGGTCCATCACCATGCCGGTGGTCGGGTCGGGCGATCCTTCCAAGGTGACTTCCACGATGTAGTTGTGCCCATGGCCGTGGGGATTCGAGGCTTCGCCGTACAGGCGTCGATTCTCTTCGGCCGACAGTTCGGGCTTCGCACAGACATGAGATGCGGAGAACTCGATCCTTCGTGTGATGAGCATACCCTTCGCTATAGATGCGCCCGCCCTCGTTGAAGATACACTATGATTATAAGCTTCGATGCGGCGTAACACGGTTGACCGGATTCTTCAGGGCGCGATCGCCCTCCTGCTCGTGGGGCTGTTGTGGGTCGTGAACGACACGATGCGGGAACGCGTGGTCGTGGTTGGCGACGACGCGCCCGACTTCAGCATCACCGCCGAGAACGGGCGGACCATCACGCCCACCAGCTTTGGCGGAAGACTGCTGGTGCTCAATTTCTGGGCGACCTGGTGCCCGCCCTGCGTGGACGAAGTGCCCTCGCTCGAGAAGTTCCACCGTACGCTGGCTGGCAAAGGCGTAGTCGTGCTGGGAATCAGCGTCGACAAGGACGCAGCGGTGTACAAGCGGTTCATCGACCAGACGAAGATCTCGTTTGCCACCGCGCGCGACGACGGAAAGCGGATCAACCTGGATTACGGGACGGTGAAGTTCCCGGAGACGTACATCATCAGCAAAGGCAAGGTTGTCCGGAAGATCATCAGCTCGCGCGACTGGATGGATCCGGAGATGATTCGCGACGTCGAGTCGCTACTGTAAGGGGGATTATGCTTCCAGTCGAAGCCGGGCGCAAACTGTCCGCGGTTGTAGGTGCGCGGGGGTTTCTCGACAAGCCCGAAGACCTGATCTTGTACGAGTACGACGGCGGCGTCGACAAGGCCAAGCCGGAGATGGTGCTGTTTCCGCGCTCCACCGAGGAGGTCGCCGCGATTGTCAGGATCGCGGCCGAATACCAGGTTCCCCTCGTCGGGCGCGGCGCCGGAACCGGATTAAGCGGCGGCGCGATTCCAATCATGGGCGGAATCATCGTCTGCTTTTCGCGGATGAACCGGATTCTCGAGATCGACCTGGAGAACGAGCGGGCCGTCGTGCAGCCCGGCGTCGTGAACCTGGATATCACGGTTGCCGTGCAGGGCGACAAGTACTTCTATGCCCCGGATCCCTCCAGCCAGAAGGCGTGTACGATTGGCGGCAACGTCGCCGAGAACGCCGGCGGGCCGCACACGCTGGCCTACGGCGTGACGACGAATCACGTCCTGGGCATTGAGTTCGTGCTTCCGGATGGTTCGGTTCACTTCACTGGCGGCAAGGAGCAGGACCTGCCGGGATACGATCTGACCGGCCTGCTCACGGGCTCGGAAGGAACGATGGCGTTGGTGACGAAAGTGGTGGTGCGGTTGATGCGGCAACCGGAGTTGGTCAAGACCATCCTGGCCATCTACGATTCCACAGACGATTGCGCCGACACCGTCGCCGAGATCACCGCGCGCGCCATCACTCCGGTGGCGGTTGAGATGCTCGACGGCGTCATGCTGCGCATGGTGGAGGAGGCGACGCATGCCGGCTTCCCGATGGACGCGGCGGCCGTTCTGCTGATCGAACTGGAAGGACTGAAGGAAGCCGTCGAAGAGCAGGTGGAGCAGATCCGCGAAGTGTGCATTTCTTCGAAAGCGCGCGAATTCCGCGTGGCCAAGGACGCCGAGGAGCGCGACCTGCTGTGGAAGGGCCGCAAGAACGCCTTCGGCGCGGTGGGGCGCGTGAGTCCCTTTTATTACGTCCAGGACGGTGTCGTGCCCCGCACCCAGATTGCCCCCACGCTGCGATTCATCGGCGAGACCGGCCGCAAGTACGGACTGACCATCAGCAACATCTTCCACGCCGGAGACGGCAACATGCATCCGATCATCCTGTTCGACGCCCGAAAGCCCGGCGAACTCGAAAGAGCCCAAAAGGTGGGAGAAGAGATCCTGGAACACTGCATTGCCGTGGGAGGCTCCATCACGGGCGAGCACGGTGTCGGGATGGAGAAGACCGGCCTGATGGCCCACCTGTTCAGCGAGGATTCGCTCGACATGATCCGGCAGTTCAAGGTCCTCTTCGATCCCGATGGCCGCCTGAATCCAGGCAAAGTGCTGCCCACCGGCAAAGGTTGCCTGGAAATCCGCCAACAGGCCCTCTCGAACACGTCGACTCTGTACTGATGACCCTGAAGCGACAGATGGTCGGCTGGCGGCGCTGGCTGCTGCACGGTCTGGAGCAGCCGTCGGGCCCGCACGGCAAAGCCCATCAGACTCACCAGTGGTGGCAGGTGATGTGTCTTACCGGCGTCGACTACTTCTCGACACTGGGATACCAGCCCGGCATCGCGTATCTGGCGGCCCACTCGCTGTCGCCGCTGGCCACGTTGATTCTCGTCCTGGTGACGCTGTTTGCCGCCTATCCCGTGTACGCCCGCGTGGCCGAGGCCAGTCCCGACGGCCAGGGCAGCATTTCGATGCTCGAGCGGTTGTTCCCCCGCTGGCGCGGTAAGGCGATGGTGCTGGTGCTGCTGGGGTTCGCGGCAACAGACTTCGTGATCACCATGACCCTTTCCGCCGCCGACGCGACAGCGCACATCATCGAAAATCCGTTTGTCCCCCCGTGGCTTCACCATCCGGTCTTCCTGACACTGCTGCTGCTCGCCTTGCTGGGCGGTGTATTTCTGAAAGGCTTTCGCGAAGCGATCGGCCTCGCGGTCTTCCTGGTTTTCGTCTATCTTGCGCTCAATGTGGTGGTGATCGTGGTCGCGCTCGGGGATTTGTTGACGCACCCGGAGGCCCTGGCCCATTGGAACCGGTTGTTGTGGGCCGAGCATCCGAGCGGCTGGCAGATGTTCGCCGTTGCGTTGTTCCTGTTCCCCAAGCTGGCGTTGGGACTGTCCGGTTTTGAGACCGGCGTGGCCGTGATGCCGCTGGTCCAAGGCGGCTTCGAGGAACGGGTACGGAACACCCGCAGGCTCTTGCTGACGGCGGCTCTTCTCATGAGCGCCTTCCTGATTTCCTCCAGCCTCGTGACCTCGGTGCTGATCGAGCCGAAGCAGTTCGAACGCGGCGGCGAAGCGAACGGGCGCGCCCTGGCCTACCTCGCTCACCGGTACCTCGGCGACTGGTTCGGCACCGCCTACGATGTCAGCACCATGGCGATTCTCTGGTTTGCCGGCGCTTCCGCCATGGCCGGACTGCTGAACCTGGTACCCAAATACCTTCCGCGCTACGGAATGGCGCCCGACTGGGCCAAAGCGTCGCGCCCGCTGGTCATCGCCTTTACCTTCATCGCCTTTGTCGTGACCATTGTGTTCGACGCGTCGGTGGACGCGCAGGGCGGCGCCTACGCCACCGGCGTTCTCGTGCTGATGTGTTCGGCCGCCATCGCCGTCACCGTGAGCCGGCCTCGCGGGAAGCGTCTGCCCTACTATGCCATTTCGGTCGTGTTCGTCTACACCACTGTATTGAACATGGTCGAACGGCCGGAAGGCATCAAGATCGCCTCCATCTTCATTCTCCTGACCGTTGGCGTGTCGCTATTCTCTCGGGCCCTGCGAGCCACGGAGCTGCGGACTCTGCACATCGAACTTGACGCCGAAGCCCAACGAATCATTGACAGCGACACGGATCGTGTCATCCGGGTCATCGCCCATCGACCCGGCGACTCCAGCCTCGCAGAGTACGCGGCGAAGGAGAGCAACGCGCGGGAGTCGCACCATCTGCTTCCGGAAGAGCAGTTGATCTTCCTCGAGATCAACCAATCGGATGCCTCCGAGTTCGACGCGCCCTTGCATGTCGAGGGCGTTCATGTCGGTCCCTACAGGATTCTCCGCGCAGCCAGCCCGGCGATTCCCAACGCCATTGCCGCGCTCCTCATCCACATCGGCCGCACCACGGGCAAACTCCCCCACGCTTATTTCGGCTGGACGGAAGGGAATCCCGTCTCCTATCTGTTCCGCTACCTCTTCCTCGGGGAGGGCGATGTTGCGCCCATCGCGCGGGAAGTTCTCCGGCAGCGGATCTCCGACCCCGCCCGACGGCCGTACATTCACGTCACCTGAGCCATGGTTCAACTCAATAGCGCATCCAAACGATACGCGCACAAGATTCTGTTCGAAAACGCCGACTGGATGATCACCCCCAACGACCGCGTGGGGATCGTTGGCGCCAACGGCACGGGCAAGACATCGCTGCTCCGGATTCTGGCCGGGTTCGAGACCGTCGATCAAGGCAGCCTCAGCGTCACGCGCGGGGTCACCATGGGCTACCTGCCGCAGGACGGGCTGACGCTCTCCGGCCGCACCGTGTTCGCCGAGTGCCTGACCGTGTTCGACCACGTGCGCTCGCTTGAGCGGGAGCAGCAGGAATTGGCCCACAAGCTGGCCGAGTTGGATCCCGCCAGCGTGGAGTACGCGGAGGTATGCGAGCGGTTCCACCAGGTGGACACGGAGTATCGCCACCGCGATGGCTACTCGCTCGAAGCCCAGGTGGGCGCGGTGCTCACGGGCCTTGGTTTTGCTCCCGAGGACTGGCATCGCCGCACGGAAGAGTTCTCCGGCGGCTGGCAGATGCGCATCGCCCTGGCGAAACTGCTTCTGGAAAAACCGAACCTGCTGCTACTCGACGAGCCCACCAATCATCTGGATCTCGAGGCGCGCAACTGGCTGGAAGGCTATCTGAGCGGCTATCCGCACGCGGTTGTCCTGGTCTCACACGACCGGTATTTTCTCGACGTGACCGTCAAGCGGATCCTCGAGCTGTGGAACCGGAAGCTGTATTTCTACACCGGCGGGTACACGGCTTACGAGCAGTTGAAGGGGGAACGCCGGGCGCAGTTGCTCGCCGCGTACGAAAACCAGCGCCAGCGGGTGGAGCAACTGGAGGCGTTCATCAATCGTTTCCGCTATCAGGCCACCAAAGCGAAGCAGGTGCAAAGCCGTATCAAGGAACTCGATCGAATCGAGCGGATCGAGATCCCGCCGGACGAAAAGACGATCCATTTCCGGTTTCCGCAGCCCAAGCCGAGCGGCCGGATTGTCGCCGAGTTCCGCAATGTCTCCAAGTCCTATGGGTTGAAGCGCGTGTTCTCCGGAGCCAACCTGATCATCGAACGCGGCGACCGCGTGGCGCTGGTCGGCGTCAACGGAGCGGGCAAATCCACGATGATCAGGATCCTGGCCGGTTCTGAGCCCGTCACCACCGGCGACTTCACGCTCGGCCACAACGCCGATCCCGACTACTTCGCCCAGGACCAGTACAAGGAACTCGATCCGGACGCGCGCATGATCGACGATCTCGGGTCGGTGGCGCCGCGATCCACGCAAACCGAGTTGCGGACGATCCTCGGGTCGTTCCTCTTCTCTGAAGATGATGTGTTCAAGCAGATCGGCGTGCTCTCAGGCGGAGAGCGCAACCGCTACGCCTTGGCGCGCATGCTGCTGCATCCCTCCAACTTCCTGCTCCTCGACGAGCCGACCAACCACCTGGACATGCGCGCCAAGGACATCTTATTGCGGGCGTTGCAGGACTACACCGGGACGGTCGTTTTCGTCTCGCACGACCGGTATTTCATCGACAAGCTGGCGACGCGTGTCTTGGAAGTTGCCGCCGGCGTGGTGACAGATTATCCCGGCAACTACGAAGATTATCTGTGGCGAAAGGGAGGGGGCGTCGCCGGTCCGATCGCGGAAGCGGTGCCTGGGCGTGCAGTCAACGTTCCGGATCCGGTCCTGCCCGAAGCTCAGCCGGTAACCGTACCCGATACAAAGGCGAAAAGGCTGAACCCGATCAAGCTTCGGCAGATGGAGCAGCGCCGTCATTCGATTGAACAGGAAGTGGGGAAACTGGAAGCGGAGATCAGCGGGATGGAGCGCGAACTGGGCGAATTCGTCAGCGTGGAACAGACGGTAGAACTGAACGATGCGTTGACGCGCCGCCGCCGCGAGTTGCAGGCCCTGCTCGCCGAGTGGGAAGAGATCTCGTCGGCCATTGAGATAGGCCGTTAGCCGCGCCCCCGACTTCAGAGCCGCGACTTCAGAGCCGCGACCGTAAGGGAGCGGTGGCTGTGTGTGTCCCCGATTTGCTCACAGGCTCTCGCGGAGCGGCATGTCTTTCCTCGATTGCGGCGGGCCGGTTCCGATCCCTTGCTCACTTGGCCGATTATGATAACATCGACGGTCGCGTGACCCCTCCCCAAACGTTTGCACTGTCGCGATGCGGACGTAGACCGAAACGAGCGCCCGCCACCGATCGGAGCCACCCATGAGCGAAAACAAAGTGGTTTACCCCTACATCCCGAACTCTGTGCCGGAGATCAAGGCGCGGATGCTCCAGGAAGTGGGCGCTGCCGACGTCATGGATCTCTACGCCGAGATCCCCGAGCGCCTGAAATTCTCCCGCCGTCTCGATCTGCCCGATCCGATCCTCGACGAGTACTCCATCAAGCGGCATATCGAAGACATCCTGAAGAAGAACCGAAATTGCGCGGAGTACCTTAACTTCCTGGGAGCCGGCTGCGCTCAGCATTGGGTTCCCGCGGTATGCGACGAGATCAACAACCGGGGCGAGTTCCTTACCGCATATGTGGGCGATTCGTATGCCGACCACGGGAAGTGGCAGGGGTTCTTCGAGTACGCGAGCCTGATGGGCGAGCTTCTCGACATGGACATTTTGAGTTGTCCCCTGTATGACGGCGAACAGGCGGCGGCGACGGCTCTGCGCATGGCTTCCCGGATGACCGGACGGACGGAAGTGCTGGCGCCGGCGTCGATGAGCCCGGACGGCCTGATGGTGGTGAAGAACTACCTGAAAGGCGTCCCCGACGCTCAAGTCGACATACGGTCGATCGGGTTCGATCCCGCGATCGGCCTGCTCGATGTCGCCGAACTGCGGTCGAAGATCTCCTCGAGGACCGCGGGCGTCTATCTCGAAAACCCCGGCTACCTCGGTTTTCTCGAAACGCAGGCTGACGAGATCGGCAGGATCGCCCGCGAGAACGGCGCGGAGTTCGTTGTCTACACGGACCCGATCTCGCTGGGTGTCATCGCGCCCCCGGCGCAGTACGGCGCGACGCTGGCTTGCGGCGACTTCCACCCGCTGGGGCTGCACATGCACTGCGGCGGGGGGCAAGGCGGGTTCATCGCCGCGCACGATGAGATGCGATCCATCGCCGAATTCAAGGACTTGATGTTCGGCCTTACCGAGACGGTCACTGAGGGCGAGTACGGTTTCGGCGAAGTCTTGTACAACCGAACCTCTTACGGTTCCCGTGAAAAAGGTAAGGAGTTCACGGGCACCACGACCGGTCTGTGGGCCATTACCGCGGGCGTCTATCTGTCCCTGCTGGGACCGAAGGGAATGGAAGAGATCGGCCAGACCATCATGCAGAGGTCCCAATATGCGGCCAAATGCCTGGGTGAAATCCGTGGAGTGAAGATCCAATTCCCTACACCGTTTTTCAAGGAGTTCGTGGTGAACTTCGACGGAACAGGCAGGAGTGTCCGGGAAATCAATCGTAGTCTGCGCGGGCAGGGGATTTTCGGCGGCAAGGATCTTTCGAGAGAGTTCCCGGCGTTGGGCCAGAGTGCTCTCTATTGCGTGACCGAAATGGTCACGAAGGACGATATCGACCGTTTGGCGGTCGCCGTGGAACGGGCCACCTCGGAGCCGCGGCCGTGATCGTGAACCCTTTTGGCCTGCTGACCGCAGCCCCGAGCGTAAGCGAGGGGGTTGCCTTTGCCCGCAAAAGAGCCCACGGCGTTAGCCGTGGGGTTGCGTTCCTTCGGAGACCGTATTCGGAGCCGCGACCGTAAGGGAGCGGTGGCGGAGGCGAGTCTGCCGAAACGCCTCGACGCGAATCTCGATGATAGCGCCGGCCGTGGCCAGTCACTTTTCTTGAGGAGGATGTCTCATGGGCAGAGATCACACAACGTTGCTGAGGAAGTTCCATCAGGCTCGCTGGGACGAGCAGATCATTTGCGACATGACGGTTCCCGGCGAGCGCGGGGTGCTGGTTCCCAAGGCCGAAGAGGAAATCAGCGCCGCCGTGGGCGACGGCGTATCGGCGATTCCCCCCAACCTGAGACGAAGAACGCCCGCAGCACTTCCGGAAGTGAACCAGGTGCGGGTACTGCGTCATTTCCTTCACCTCTCGCAGGAGACCATGGGCACTGATGTCACGATCGATATCAGCCAGGGCACCTGCACCATGAAATACAGTCCCAAGGTTCAGGAACACATCGCGGCCCGGAATCCCGGCATCACGGAAATCCATCCCCTGCAGGACGACGACACAATCCAGGGCATCCTGGAAATGTATTACAAGTTCGAGCAATTCCTCAAAGAAATCTCCGGTCTTGACTGCTTCACCTTCCAGCCGGGCGGCGGTGCGCAAGGCGTGTTCACCAACGCCTCCATCGTGCGGGCCTATCACGAGTCGCGAGGCGACCGGAATCGGACCGAGATCATCACGACGATGTTTTCCCACCCCTGCGATGCCGCCTCCCCGGCCACCGCGGGCTACCGCGTCGTCACCCTGATGCCGGACGAGAATGGGTATCCGGACCTCGGGGCGATGAAAGCCGCCCTTTCCGAGCGCACGGCGGGAATCTTCATTACCAATCCGGAAGACACCGGCATCTACAACCCGCGGATCGAAGAGTACGTCAAAGCTGCCCACGACGTGGGCGCGTTGTGCGCCTACGATCAGGCGAACGCCAATGGGATGCTGGGCATCGCCCGAGCCAAGGAAGCCGGATTCGACCTGTGTCACTTCAACTGCCATAAGACGTTCTCCACCCCTCACGCCTGCATGGGCCCGGCGATGGGGGCTGTCGGAGTGACCCAGGCGCTGGCGAGATTCCTCCCCGTCCCCCGCGTGGAGTTCGACGGAAGCCGTTACTCGCTGAACTATGACGGGCCGGAGAGCATCGGCCGCGTCCGTTCGTTCTTCGGCAACGCCCCCATCGTCCTCCGGGGCTACGCCTGGATCATGCAACTCGGCGCGGAGGGCCTCCGCGAGGCGGCGGAGTGCGCCGTCCTCAACAACAACTACATGGAGAAGAAACTCCGGGAAGTTCCCGGCGTCACCGTGCGCTACGCCGAGGGCAGGCGTCGCCTGGAGCAGGTTCGATACTCCTGGGAGAAGCTGAAAGAGGACACGGGAGTCGGTACCGACGACGTGCTGCGCCGCATGGCCGATTACGGTCTGCAGCACTATTGGACCAGCCACCATCCGTGGATCGTGCCCGAGCCGTTTACCCTCGAGCCCTGCGAGTCTTACTCTAAGGACGACATCGACGAGTACGTGGCCGTGCTTCGCCGCATCTCCGAGGAAGCGTACGAGAATCCCGAACTCGTCAGGAACGCGCCGTATCAGTCGGTCGTCCACAAGGTCAAGGCCCCGTCGATCGATCAGCCGGAACGGATTGCCGTCACCTGGCGTCAGTACCGGAAGAAGAAAGGCAGCCGCTGACTCCGCGGTAGTTCATGAAGAGGCTCGGGGTCATCGTCAATCCCGTCGCCGGGATGGGCGGCCGGGTAGGGCTGAAAGGAAGCGATGGCGCCGAAATCCTGGCCAGGGCGCGAGCGTTAGGTGCTTGCCCTGAATCACCGCAGAGGATGCGCCAGGCGCTTCAGTCCGTCGCTCGTATCAAACACGCGATCGAAGTCATCACCTATCCGCGCGAGATGGGGGAAGACGAATGCCTGGCGGCAGGCATCTCGCCGACGGTCGTCGGCTCCATCCAAAGCGGGCGGACCACTCCCGAAGATACGCGGGAGGCCGCCCGCCAGATCGCCGGGCGCGGCGTGGATCTGTTGATCATGGCCGGCGGCGATGGCACCGCCCGGGATATCTGCGACGCGATCGGCAGTGCCGTGCCGGTCCTCGGAGTGCCGGCGGGCGTAAAGATCCACTCGGCCGTGTATGCGGTCACACCCAGGAGCGCCGGAGAGGTGGCCGCGATGTTGCTCGCGGGCTCTCCCATGAACTTCCGCGAAGCCGAGGTCATGGATATCGATGAAGCCGCCTTCCGTGCCGGCGCCGTATCGGCCAGGCTCTACGGGTATCTCCGCGTCCCCGAAGAGAGCCGGCGCATCCAGAGCGCCAAAGCGGGCGGAGGGATGACCGAAGGCGCGGCGCTTCAGGGCATCGCGGCCGACGTGATCGAATCGATGGACGACCCGGACTGCTGTTGGATCATCGGGCCCGGAACCACCACCAGAGCGGTCATGCACGCCCTGGGTCTCCCCAACACCCTGCTTGGCGTGGACGTGGTTCGCGGCCGCACGCTGATGTCGAGCGACGTCACCGAGCAGCAACTCCTGCACCTGATTCATGGCCGGCCTGCCAGAATCGTCGTGACACCGATTGGCGGGCAGGGTCACATCTTCGGCCGGGGCAACCAGCAACTCAGCCCCAAGGTCATCCGGCAGGTCGGCAAAGCCAACCTGATCGTGATTACGACCAAGGAGAAGTTGGCCTCCCTTGGCGGCAGGCCGTTCCTGGTCGATAGCGGCGACGATGAACTCGATCAGCACCTCTCAGGGTATCTCCGGGTGGGGTATCGGGATTACGTGATCTACAGGGTCGGTGATCCCGTTCCCCAAGGCGAGTGACCAAGTGGGGCCGGCTTCAGCCGGCGGCGGGCTTCAGCCGGCGGCGGGCTTCAGCCCGCCCCTGAAGCTTGGTTGCGATACCCGATCCGGGCCTTACCGAGCACACACACTCGCGGCCCGCAGTTGAAATACGAAGTTGTTGAACTTACCCGCAACAACCGCTTGGCTCTTCGCGTCCTGAATGCCGGGCGCGGGCAAAGCCATGTCGTGAGAAAGGGAGAGACCCGTCACCGTCACCACTCCCTCGCCCGAGACCTTCAGGCCTTCCAGAAGATCCCGGTCCGTGCCGCCAAGGTAGGTGGCGAAGCAAAGCCGGTCGAGACGCGGAGAGAACGCCGCCAGAAAGCCATCTCCCGCTCCGCCGCCAAATGTGGACTGAATTGGATTCCGTAACGGCAAATTCGGGGACATCGTGATCCCAGCCAGCCAGATGTTGCCGCTCGGGTCGACGCCGATGTCGCCGCCGTCATAGCCGCTTTCATCGTCCGCGGAGCCTCCGAAATAGGTCGCGTGAATCCGGCGATAGCCGCGCCCGCTGAAGACCGCGACGAACGCGTCCGTTCCGCCATGTCGTTCGCGCTGGAACGCGTTGGCGCCGGCAGGCAGATCGGTCGAGCCGGTGATCCAGGCGACTACGGGACTTCCGCGCCGGTCGACCGTGACGCCCCAGCCGGAATCCTCCCCCGAGCCGCCGAAGAATGTGGAGAACACCGGCTTCAGGGTCGACCGGTCCAATCGCGTCAGGAACAGGTCCATCGGCCCGCTCAACACGTTCTGTACGGGGTGAACCACCGGGAAGTCTGCCGACCGGGTATAGCCAACCGCAAAGATCCCGCCCTTGTGGTTAAGCGCAATGCCCGTCAACTTTTCTTCGCGGGTTCCCCCAAACACGACCGAGCGCAGGCCTCCCGGCCGTCCCGGATGGAGCGCGGCAACGAAGGCGTCGTGCCCTGATGGCACGCCGCGCTTAGCCTGTGCCGGAAAATCGGCCGATCCGGTCGTGCCTCCCACGTACACCGTGCCGTCCCCGTCGACCTCGAGGGCATTCCCCTGATCCAGTCCGCTTCCGCCCAGAAAGGTCGAGTAGACGACGCCGCCATCGGGCGTCAACTTAACCACAAACGCGTCGAACTCACCGCCGCCAAACCGCGGCTGAACTGCATCGGCGGTGGTCGGGAAGTCCGGTGACTTGGTAAAACCCGTCACGTAGATGAATCCGCTCCGGTCGATCCGGATACGCCCTGCGCCGTCGTAGTCTCTCCCGGCAAGCCGGGTCGCCCAGACCACTTTTCGCGCCCGAGGATCGAGCCGGATCACATACGCGTCCATGTCGCCGGTGGCGTCGCGGGGGGGACGAGCAGGCACGGGCAGCCGGTCGTCCGGTGAATGACAAGCGAGGTAGATATTGCCGTCCGGCCCTTGCGCGACATCGTCGCAGTCGGCGATGCCAAGGTACGTCGAGAACGTGACCGCAGGCCCGCCGGCAATCAGCGGCGCGAAGCACAGCAGGCAGAGGATTCGGCCCGATGACCTCACTCTGCCGGACTTTCCTCGAGGAGCCGCCAGATCGTCGCGAACCACAGCAGGCCTGCGTTGCGCTGGCCTTCCGGGGAGAAGTGGCGCCTGGTCGACGGCCCGCCTCGATTGGAGCCGGTCAGGATATCGGTATCGGGTCCTGGCCGGAATCCTGGCTTTCGCCACAGTTGATCAATGGCGGAACGGATTGCGGCCTCCTGTTCGGGCTTGCGATACACCGTCGGGTGATGCGTGCTCTTGGCCAGAAGCCACGACGGCCGGAAACCCCAGTCTTTGGCGGACTCGTCCACGATCCGCTGCAAACGCTCCGTGTAGACCTCGGCCGTCGTGTTCGCAATGACGTCGCTCTCGCCCTGCTGCCACAGCACGGCGCGGACTGGTTTGGAAGCGTTGCCCGCCACTGCCAGCCGCAGGTACAGGAGGAACATCTGGTTGTCGCGGCGCTTGGGAGGCTGGTCGGGAAGCCACTCTTCCACGGCAGTGGCGCCGACCGCAGTGTGAATCAATCCGATGGGAACCTGGATCACCGGCAAGAGCGTATTCATCACCGCCGGCCAGATGCTGCCGTCCTGACCGGTGCAGTTGGGCTGCGGGTCGTTCGCCACTGCCCACTGTTGACGCGCCCAGTCAAACGCGACCACGCGCTGCTCGGGGTCCGTGATCGTGAGCCTCTCATCGTTGTGATTGCCGGCGTAGCTCTGGCCGGCGGTCAGGAAGAGTTCGCCCACTCCGAACGGTTCGATCCGTCCCGCGGCGATCAGTCCGGCGTCGTTCGACACCTCGACTTCCAGGCGATACCAGCCGCCGGCGGGAACCCGAATCGTACCTTGGAACTTCCGCTGATCCCACTTCACCGGAACCTCAGTCCAGTCCGTGCCTTTCCCAAAGGCGATTGCCCGCGGCGCCGCGCGTGCCCGGACTTTCCCCGTGATGTAACCCGCGACATCCCCGCGAATGGTCACGTCCGCGTAGCCGACCGTCGGTCCGCCGGGATGATCGGCGTGCGCGGTTCGAGGCTGATATCCCGTTCGTTGATAGACCCGCTTGGGGACCGGCTCGAACAGGACCATGTCCGCCCCTATGAGGGGAGGCAGCAAAACCACAAAGGGAAGAAACAGCCGGCGCTTGATGATCATGGTTGCCCTTCCAGCCCGTTACTCCGTGCGCGCCAGGCGGCGCACAAAGGCGACGTCGCCCTCCAGAAAATCGTACGACGGCAGATCGGCGACCGACGACCACTCGATGCGGGCGAACACGCGATTCTCGAGGCGCCCCGTATAGTCGCGCACTCGAAAGAACACAAGAACGATGGGATTCTTGCCGGGATACGTGAACGCATAGCGCTCCGCCTCCTCACCGATCGTCGCCTCGATGCCCAGTTCCTCCACCAGTTCGCGCCGCAGCGCGTCCGTCAGCGTCTCGCCGGGTTCCACCTTGCCGCCGGGGAATTCCCATTTCCCTGGATGCGCCTGCTGATCGGTCCGCTGGCAGACCAGGATACGCCCATCGCGCTCGATCAGGGCGCCGACGACGGTGGTCATCTGTTCACGGTAACAGCAAGTGGCGCCGGGCGACGTTGTTGGCCGCCCGGCTTGCTTACTGGTCACCGGGGCTTGGCTCGTGCCTCCGGGATTCGTATAGTGGTGTCGCATTCGAAAGGAGATTTTGCGATGACGGATCGGGAGCGAATTCTGGCGGCAGTGAGGGGCGATCCCGTGGACCGGTTGCCGTGGGTTCCCAGGCTCGAGTTCTGGCATCGCGGGCGGTTGCGCAGTGGAACCCTTCCCGAGAATCTGCGCGGGCTCACGCTGCACGAGGTTGCCGACCGGCTGGGCGTCGGCCATTACGGCGTGGTTCCCGACTTTCTGGATAGCCGCGACGATCCGCCGAATGCCGACCGGACTCTGGGCCTTTACAGTCCACAAGTCGCGCCGCACACCTGGTCGTTCGACGGGGTGGAGCGCCGCGCCTGGCAGGAGGGGGCTGAGACCATTGTCGAGTACCGGACTTCCGCCGGAACCATCCGGACGTCCTACGTCCTGACCGAGGAGATGAAGGACGCGGGTACATCGGTCGCGTGGATCACCCGGCATGCCATCGAATCCCCTGCCGATTTCGAAGTGGTCGGCGAGATATTCTCGCGTATCCGGGTAACGCCCCATTATGAGGGCTACCTCGCGCGCCGCGAACCAATGGGCGACAAGGGAATCGTGGTCGGCTTTATCCACGGAGCCGCCTGCCCCACCCACCACATCATGAAGGAGCTCATGAAGGAGGAACAGTTCTTTTACGCCATGGCGGACTACCCGGAGAAAGTGGCGGAACTGGCGGAGAAGATGGCCCCCTTCTACGAAGCGATCCGGCAAGCGGCGCTCGACTCGCCGGCGGAAGTGGTTCATCTGGGCGGCAACTACGATGACTCCATCACCTATCCGCGCTTCTTCGCGCAATACATTCTGCCGGCTCTCCGGGACTATGCCGAACAGGTGCACCAGAAAGGAAAGTACCTGCTGACACATACCGACGGCGAGAACCGGCGTCTCTTCCCTCTCTACCGCGAGGCAGGCTTCGACGTCGCCGACTCGGTATGTCCTTACCCGATGACCCACTGCCGTTTGGACGAGGTGCGCGAAGGGTTCGGCGACCGAATCGCCATCTGGGGCGGCATCCCCTCCGTGTTGCTGTGCTCCGATAGCGCCTCGTGGGAGGATTTTCGCGCCTTCATCGGCGACCTGCTCGCCCGCTACGGGCACGACACCCGCTTCATCCTGGGCGTCAGCGACATGGTGACCGTCGATTGCGAGTGGGAGCGGCTCGGCTACATCACCGAGCAGGTGAACCGTCTGACCTGACCGTGCCTGGCCGAAATGGGGGACAGACAGCCACCTCTCCCTTACGGTCGCGGCTCCGTATCTACGATTGCCGGAAGCGCTTCAGGCAGTCGAGCACAAACGCATCGCGCCGCGCCCGCACTTCCGGGGCGCTCTTCACCGACCAATCGTAGAATCCCTTGCCGGTCTTGACGCCGAGTTCACCGGCTTCCAGTTTCTGCTTCATCAGCGGGGGCGCGTGGGGCTCATTGAACAGATCTTTGGAAACGTAATCGACAATCGAAAACCCCATGTCGATCCCGACCATGTCCTGATGCTCGAGCACGCCGTACACCGGCAGCCGAAGCCCGAACCCGCAGCGGGCCGCCGTATCGACGTCTTCCACGCTGGCGATCCCTTCGGCCACGATGTTGACGGCCTCCCGCACCAGCGCCATTTGCATGCGGTTGCCCAGTTGGCCGGGGCGATCCTTGTTGACCACAACCGGCACTTTCCCGCAATGCGCCAGCAGATCGCGGAGAGCCGTGAGGGCATTGGGATCCGTGCGCTCACCTTTGACCAGTTCGACCAGCGGCATCAGGTGGGGAGGATTCCAGAAATGCGCGGTCAGGACGCGTTCCGGGTGCCTGCACCTGGAGGCAACGGCGGTGATGCTGAGGCCGGAAGTATTGCTGGCCAGGATCGCCGGCGGGGACACGAGCGCATCCATGCGGGCGAAGAGATCCTGCTTGAACTCCATGTTCTCGGGAGCGGACTCAATCACCAGGTCGACGTTGGCGATCACGCGGTCGAACTCGGTCGAGGCGTCCATCAGGTCGTGGGCGCGCCCGGCGCGTGGGCCCTCGACGAGGTCATTCGCCTCCAACAGATCGATCTGATCGTGCGCCTTTCGAAGTCCCGCGGCGGCGTTTTCTTCAGTTCGGCTGAGAATCGTGGACCGAACGCCGCCCAGCGCAAGCGTCAACGCAATCCCTGGCCCCATCATGCCCGAGCCTATGACGGCTGCCGTGTCGAACTTGTACATAGACTCTTCCTGACGCCGCGCCGGCGCCTATTGACGATCTCTCAATATATCGGATCCGACAGCCCCGAATCGTCCAGGTGTCTGGATACTGTTCGGCCGGGAGATTTGACGGGAGATTTGACAGACGGGAGATTTGATTTGACCCACCCTATCGTGAAGGCGTATACTCAGCGAACGTCCTTTGGGCTGGGGGGAAGAGGGGTAGCGAGTCTTCAACTCGACTTCGGGCATCCTTTCTCGGCACAAACCACAAGGGACCTGTCTTGAGGAGGCTGAGATGAACTGTCGATTTGCTGTTTCAATGGTCGTCATCGCTGCGATGCTTCTGGTGGGCGGCAGCGCTGTCGCACAGGTCACCAGCGCCACGCTCACCGGCGTGGTCCGCGATGTTTCAGGCGCTTCCATACCCGAAGCAAAGATCACCGTAACGAATATTGGTACGAACATCAGCCGCGAAGCGCGCTCGGATTCGGCGGGAAACTATACGATCCCGTCGCTGCCCCCCGGCGAGTATCGAGTGGAGGCAGAGAAGGCCGGTTTCAAGAAGGCGGTGCTCACCGGCGTCGTGCTGCAAGTCGCGCAACAGGCACGCCAGAACATCGAAATGGCGGTAGGCCAGGTCACCGAGCGAATCGAAGTGACGGGCACCGCGTCCGCCATTGAAACAGAAAGCCCGGTGGTGGGGGGCGTCATTGAGGAGACTCAGGTCAAGACGCTTCCCTTGAAGGGCCGGAACTTCATGGAGTTGACCACGCTGACCGCGGGCATCAACACCGGCAATGCGTCTACCGCCAAGACCTTCATGAACAAGGACCACGCGCCGTCGGCGGCGGGTTCGCCGGCAACCGAAAACAACTATCAGCTCGACGGGGCCAACAACAAGGAGGGCTTCTTTAATACCTTCGAGGTTTCTCCTTCGATCGATGCCGTTCAGGAGTTCAAGATTCAGGTCGGCCAGTATTCGGCTGAGTACGGGGCCGGCGGCGGTGCGGTCATCAACGTGGTCACCAAGTCGGGAACCAACGAGGTCCACGGTACGCTCTGGGAGTTCGTGCGCAACGACGTTTTCGATGCGCGCAACTTCTTCCTGCGGCCGCAGGACACCATCGCCCCGTTACGTCAGAACCAGTTTGGAGGCGCCGGCGGCGGGCCGATCATCAAGAACCGCACGTTTATCTTTGCGAACTTCGACTTCACAAAGATCCGCCGCGGTCTGTTCCGTACCGCGGTAGCGCCCACCAACGCCCAGAAGAACGGGGATCTGTCGGCCTTTGGGAAGCCCATCTTCGATGTCAACAGCAGGGACGCTCAGGGGAACCGCGCGCCTTACGCCAACGCGCAGATCCCGCGCACTCAGGTGGATCCGGTCAGCTCGAACCTGCTAAAGTTCTATCCGGAACCGAACTTCCCCGACCCGTTGCGGAACTTCATCACGAGCCCGTCTTCGATCGATGACCTGAACAACTACCTCGGGCGTGTCGACCACCGGCTGACGGACCAACACAACCTGTACTTCCGTTATGGCGTGGCCGACCGCTACATCGTGACGCCGGGTTCTTTCCCGGCCATTGGAGGCCAGTTGCTGCCACAGCGTTTCCAGAATGGTGTTTTGGGCTTGACCAGCACGATCAGGCCGACGCTGTTGAACGAATTCCGGACCAGCATCGGCCGCACCACCAATCTGCGGCAGGGACAGAACCGCGGCAAGCCGATTTCGGTGGAGGCGGGACTGCCGTACGCCCTAAGCGACGACTTCAACGCCGGCGCCCCGGAAGGCATTAACCTCAGCAGGACGACGATCAGCGGCATCAGCGAAGCAAATCCCTGGTTCCTGGTCACCACCGACTTCCAGTGGTACGACGGCATCACGTGGATCAAGGGTCCGCACACCTGGAAGTTCGGCACAGATGTCAAGCGAATCCGTGCCGACGCGAACCTGGCCACCCATGTCAATGGACAGTACTCGTTTAACGGCCAGTACTCGGACGATGGTTTTGCGGACTTTCTGCGAGGCCACGTCTCGAACAGTCTCACGGCGATCACTCCGAACCAGCCAGGCCGGTTTCGCCGCACGATGTTTGCCTGGTACGCGCAGGATGAGTGGAAAGCACGGTCCAACCTCACGGTGACGCTTGGCGTTCGCTATGAGTTCAACTCCGTTCCCCGCGAGTTGAGCGGGCTCACCCCATCCTTTGATCAGGCGCTGGGAGGTGGAGTTGGCGGGCTGCTCTTCCCCAGCCAAAACACGGCGGCAGAACCCTGGTTTAGAGCAAACCGGCCCGACCTGCCGGTGGGCAAACTCGACCGCGAAACCCTGTTCCGCAACGATCGGAATAACCTCGGCCCGCGTGTAGGCCTGGCATGGCGCCCCTTCGGAACCAGCAGAACCGTGGTTCGCGCCGGCTACGGCTGGTACTACTCAGGCGCGCAGTTGACCAACCTTGTGCAGAACTCGGTGACTGGGCCACCGGCGCAGCTTTGGCCGACCTATGTCGGCTCGCTGACCGTGCCCGATGTGAACTGGATCGGCAAGGTCGGTCAGACGGCACAGGAGGCCTTCCGCGCCGCGACATTCGGCGTTTTGACGAGCCCCGAGCAGCAGTGGCTCGATGCGTATACCCAGCAATGGAGCATGAGCGTCGGCCACGATCTCGGCAAGAACTTTACCGTTGACCTGCAATACCTCGGCTCCAAATCTACGCACGTGGAGAATTCCTTCGACTATAACGCCACACTGCCGGATCCGGCACCGCTGCAACCGCGGTTGCCGAATCCAAAATGGGGGCGGGAGTTCGGATTCAACAGCGGCGCCAGCGCCAACTACCACGCGCTGCTCGTCACGGCCGAGAAGCGCCTCGGCAAGGGCCTTGGCTTCAAAGCCAGTTACACCTGGGGCCATGCCACGACCAAAGGCGGCGGGCGCAATACCGGAGGCAACATTGGCCAGATTCAGAATCCGTTCAACTTGAGCGTGGAGCGTGGCAACACAGTGGACGATCAACGGCAGCGCTTCGTGTCCCTGTTCATTTATGAGCTACCCATTGGCAAAGGCAAGGCTCTTGGCGGCACCATTGGAAAAGCCGCGAACCTGTTCCTGGGCGGCTGGTCCGTGGCGGGCATTACCACGTTCAATACCGGTTTCTATGATACACCCGGCGTCGCTGGAAGCAACTGCAACGCCTCAACCAACAACCCGTGCCGCGCGGACCTCATTGACTACCCCTACGCGCCAGGCTTCGTCAGCGGCGTCGACAGCCCGAGGTACCTCATCAGCGCCTTTGACTGGCCGCAAAAACCGACTCACCCGAGGCAGAACCCCCGATTCGGCTCTGCCGGCTCGCGCATTCTGCTTGGAAACGGCGTCAACAACTGGGACATGTCGTTGCTCAAGAACTTCAACCTGACCGAGCGCTTCTACCTCCAGTTCCGCTGGGAGACATTCAACTCTTTCAATCACCCGAGCTTCTCCAGTCCGGTCTCCGGGCCGGAGAGTCCGTCATTCGGCCGCACGTTCTCGACCCAGATTGATCCCCGTGTCAATCAGTTCGGTCTCAAGCTGTACTTCTGATTTCGCGAGCCAACTTTGAAGAGAGCCGGCGACGAGGCTGGCTCTCTCGACATCCTGCACATCCAGGTAGCGCCGGTCCCGGACCGGCGCTCTGTTTTTGTGAGACCTTATCCTGAGAGCATGGGAGCCTGGATCCTCAGCACTGGCCGCGATCCGAACCGCGGCCGGAAGGCCGCGGGCAGGGCGTCCGCCGCTTTCCTGATGGCCGCGACACTGCTGTGCCTTGCCGTGAGCGTCCATGCGTTTCAGGCCGGGGACCTGTTCCGCCAGGGTTTCGAGCGAATGAACGCCCGCGACTTCACGGCCGCCGAGAGTTCCTTCCGCCAGGCGATTGCTCTCGAGCCGAACAACGCCGACCTGCACATGTTCCTGGGCATGGCTCTCGACCAGCAGAACCGTCTCACCGAGGCGGCCGCTTCGTATCAGAAGGCGGTCTCGCTGCGACCCGGAAATTTCCGCACCCTCACCAACCTGGGGCTGAACCTGTTCAAACAGAAGAAAACGGCGCAGGCGATCGAGGCTCTGCAGGCGAGCGTGAAACTGTCTCCCAACCAGTTTGCCGCGCAATATATCCTGGGCCTGTCGTATTTTCAGTCCAAACAATACACGCAGGCGATCACGGCGCTCGAGGCTGCTGATCGGTTGAAGCCCGGCGACCCGCAGGTGACCACTCCCCTCGAACAGGCGCGACGGCTGGCGGCGCCGCCTGCGCCTCAGCGCGCCGCGGCGCTGGTGGAGGCGGGTCGTTTTGCCGAGGCGCTCCCGATGCTCGAAGCCCTCCGGCGGCAGAACCCCGTGTCGGAAGAAGCGGCCTACAACCTCGCCTTCGCGTACTTCCGCGCGGGGAAACCGTCCGCCGCGCGGCCGGTGCTCGAATCCATTCCACGGCCTGGGGCCGAAACGCACGCTCTGCTCGGAAACGTCTACCGCGCGGAAGGCAAATTCCCTCAAGCGGTAGACGCTCTGGGAAAAGCCGTGGCCGCGGCGCCCGCGAACCCTGACTTCGTCTACGATCTTGCCGTGCTGCAACTCGCACTCGACCGGATCGACGACGCCAACCGCTTGCTGGACGCAGCCCTGAAGCGATTCCCGCGCGCCGGCAAGATTCATGCCGCGCGAGGCATCGGCCTCTTCATGACCGGCAGGAATGACGAGGCGCTTCGCGCCTACGAAACCGCGATCGGCCTGGAGCCGAACGCAGCCGATTTCCACGCCGGGTTGGGCGACGTGTTGACCGCGACGGGCGAGGCCGCCCGGGCGGCGAAGGAATACGCGACGGCCATCCGGCTGGATCCCGGCACGGCCGACTATCACCTCAAGTCCGGCAGAAACCTGCTCAAGCTGCAGCAGGACCCGCCGGCGGCTGCGGCGTTCCGCAAGGCAATCTCCCTGGATGCGAGTCTTGGCGAGGCTCACTTTCAGCTCGGCAAACTCGCCGCCGGGGGCGGAGATCACGCCGCCGCGATCCGCCATTTCGAGAAAGCCATTGAGTGCGATCCCAACGCGGCCGACGCGTGGTATCAACTGAGTCTTTCTTACCAGCGAGCGGGCAATCGGGAGAAAGCGGCGGCGGCGCTTCAGCGATTCCGCGACCTCCGCGCCCGCGATTCGAAGAAGTGAATGCCCGTCCTGGCGCTGTCATCCGAAAACGGAGCCGCGACCGGAAGGGAGTGCCCCATGGGCCTGCGGCCCACGAAAGGTGATGAAAGGTGGGCGAGAGCGTGGCCGTGACCCTCCAGTGGCGCCGGGCGACGATTCTTGTCGCCCGGCGCAGCCGGGTCCCTGCTGTACGCGCCCGCCGGGCGACAAAAAACGTCGCCCGGCGGCACTTTCAACGGAGCGGACAATGTGGATCTCAGTGGATCTCTTCATGCCCCTGAATCCGGTCCGGAGGTGCCCGTTGCCGCAGGGAGTCGAAACTCCACCGAAGATTCCGGCGCGGGGCAGATCGGCCGAACGGCCGTCAATCCGGACGGAGTTGTTTCCGCCGCGCCGGCAGCCACGGATTGGCTTTGTTCGCTCGAATTCGAGCCACCTTCCGCCGCCAACTCGGATAGAGGGGCGGGTTCCGCCGGCAGGCCGGCCGGATTGGCTTTGTTTGTACAGAATGCCGGAGACCTGCGGAGCCGCTCGATCTGCCGGATCGAACGGTCGATCGAGCGCTCCAACTGGGTCTCAAAGCGGTACAGCCGATCGAGTTCCAACCCTGCGTCGGAAACCGCATAGGAGAGAGCATGCGATTCCTCCTTGTAGTCCTCAGGGTCCGAGGGATATTCGGAGTGGTTAACCACGTTGTCGATGCCGGAGTCCACGAGAGATTCCTCGATCGTGGCGGCTTCGATGCGGTGGATGCGGCGAATGCGCCACTCGGCGGTGGCGATGCGATGGACCAATGAGAGTTCGAATGAATCGACGGGCGCGAAACGTTGAATGAACGACGCGCGGAGTTCCATGAATTCATCCGGGGACTCGATGTCCCTAAGGACGACGTCACGGCCGCGGAGTCCGTGCCTGAGGGCATTGCGAGCGGTGGCCGCCTTGCCTTCGGGGGAACGAGGTCCGGTGGATTTGAGGGCATTCGCGCGATTGGCGTCGATTTGAGCGGCGGAGGCCATTGGGGAAGGTGTCCTTTCGACCACGAAATTAGCAGGGAGAGATGAAAGGCCGAACTCCGCGAAACGCGAAGTTATTGAAAAAGGGAGAAAAATAAATAAAACGGCATTGTGAATGCATAAAATGTCGCCGGTCTTGCGGAGGATAAATGCCCAGAATCCGCGCAGACGGTTCACCCCGTTTCGCTTTCGCGGGCCGAGTCGGCTGGCTGTGCGATTTCGGGCAGGTACAGCCGGCGCCGTTTTCAGGGTTTGACCGGCAGTTCCGGTGTTCGCTAAAGTACGCTGCGGCGGAGATACGGCGGCGAATCGTGCGCCGCCAAGGCTGACCGCCGACGGCAGGACCAAGCACGTGGCCGACCCGTGAGGGTTGAATACAACAAGGATATGCGCATGGACCTCTCCCTTCTATCGGAAATCTGGCTAGCGCTGGGAACTGCAGGGCAAGCTGTGTGCACAGGGGCAGCCGGAGAGTTCATCGGCGGTCTGGCGGGCGAGGCATGGAAAGGACTCACCGCCAAAGATGCCGGCAAGGCGCTGGCCGACGTCTACCGCCGGTGGAAGGACGGACTGCTCGATTCGACAGACGATCGCGGGTTTGCCTCAGCGTTTGGCGAGTTCTTTGGCCGGGCGGAGACGCGGCGGGAGCTGGAAAAGCTCCTGCGCGGCAACTACCCGGACGTGAATTTCGAAACGCTGGAACGGGAGATGCGGGCCAGTTGTGAATTTGCCCGGTGCCCGCTGCCGGATATCAGCCTGTCTGAATTGGTCCAGAGTCTGGTGGAGGGGTTGCTCGCCTGCCTCGAGGAATCGCCGGAATACCAGGCGATGCACCGGCCCGCGCTGCTGAGCGTTCTCGAATCGCTGCGGCAGAGCGAACCAGGCCAAAGGAATTATTCGCTGGCGCGGCGGGCGTATCTGGCGAAGCTGCGTGAAGCGCACCGGCTGATCCAGTTTCGCGGCTTCGACAGCGTCGACGAACTGGTGGAAGTGAATCTCAAGGAGGTCTTCGTCATGCCACGGCTGGCGCGGGCCGGCGGCGCGGAACGGGAAACCAAGCCGGATCCTGCCGAGCAGGTCTTCCGGAAGCGTCGAAACTCCCGAATGGTGATCCTGAAGGAGGGCCGGGCTCTGGCAAGTCCACCCTGGTATCCCGATTCGCGCTGGCGCTGGCGCAAGAGGAGGACGCGTACCCCAGGCTGTTTCCCATCGTTTACCGGATGCGGGACTACCAGCAGGACCGGGAGGCGCATCCGGGCCGGCCGCTGCTCGAATGCCTGCAATCGCGGTGGGCGGCGGATTACAACCTACGGCTGCCGGGGGGCTTCTTTACGCGGCAGATCGAGCGCGGCGGGATCGCCCTGCTTCTGGACGGGCTAGACGAAGTGTCTTCGGAAGACAAACGCATTGCCCTGGTAAACTCCGTCTCGGCGCTGGCTCAGGATCTGCCGCAGGGGTGCGCGGTGATGATCACGAGCCGGCCGCATGAGTACCGCTGGACTCCGTTCGCCTCCGACAGGTACCGGCACTACTCGCTCTGCGAGTTCGACGACGACGAGATCAAGCTGTTTATCCAGGGTTGGCGCAGCGTGCGCGAGACCAATCCGGGCGCGGTGAACAAGGCGACCCGCGATCTGTGGGATGCTCTCCAGGGCCAGCCAGCGATCCGGCGGCTGGCCGGGAATGCTCTGCTGCTCACGATGATCGTGCGAGTGCACTGGTGGCTGGGGCAATTGCCGGAAAGCCGGCTGCAACTCTACCGGACGTGCGCCGACGCCCTTCTGCACCACTGGAGCGCGGTGAAGGGCCTGAGGTTCGAAGGGATCAGTCTCGACGACAAGCGCGAGTTCCTGGCGGAACTGGCCTACGCGATGCAGTCGGAGGCGGCGCCGGGAGAGATGGCCGGCGAGGGGAGGCTGCAAATCCCACGGCCGGAGCTGAGAAAGCGGCTGGAACGGTTCCTGATGCGGAAGCGCCGTGACCCGGCGCTGGTGGATCCGTTGATCCAGAGGCTGCACACGCGCGATGCGATCCTGGTCAACTTCGGGGAAGACCGGTTCGGCTTTGTGCACCGGTCGTTTCAGGAGTACTTTGCCGCGTGCCGGATGGCGGACGAGAAGGGACCGGAGGAGATCTGGGACAAACGGGACGGCGAGGGCTGGAACGAGACGGTGTACCTGGCGGTGGCGCAACTGCCGGCGCGAGAGCAAAGGAAGTTCCTGTTGCGGCTGTTGACGGAAGAAGGGCGGGCCGAGTTCGCGCTGGCCTGCGTGCAAGCGTCGGCGCGGCAGAGCGGATGGCTGGGCAGCCTGATCCGATTCCTCGCGAAATACACGTGGGATGGACGGGAGTTCGAAAACCTGTCTGCTTCCGATGGCCTCCATGCCGAGGAAGGAGGGGAGGAGACGCTGGCCGTGCTGCGCGCCCTGTTCGACCGGCGGTTGCGGGATGGCCAGGTGCTGGCGGCGGCGGTGGAACTGGCGGAGCACTGGGCATCGGCCAGCAACCAAGAGGCGGCCGGACTGGTGGAAGCCTTCTTTGCAGAAGCCGCGGACCTGGAGGAAGATATGGTCGCCGTGGAAGCTGGAGCGCTTCCCTACGGGAAGGAAGAGCAAGAGGTCTACGTTGCGGCTTTCCGGATGGACCGGCACCCGGTGACCAACGCCCAGTTTGAGGCGATGATTCCCAGACACCGCGACTTGAGGGACAGATACTCCGACCAGGACGGCCAGCCTGTCATTTGCGTGAATTGGTACGAAGCGCGGCTCTACGCGCGCTGGCGGGGCTGCCGGCTGCCGAGCGAACACGAGTGGGAAAAGGCGGCCTCCTGGGACGCAAGGAAACGCGTGAAGCGGGAATACCCTTGGGATGGCCCATTTGACAATTCGCGCTGCAATACAGGGGAAAGCGAGATCCGCAGAACGACCCCTGTGGGCGCGTACCCGCAAGGCAGGAGTCCGTACGGGTGCGAGGACATGGCGGGCAATGTGTGGGAGTGGACGGACAACGTTCATGAGCAGTGGGGTGGGCGAGTGGTGCGGGGCGGCTCCTGGAACGATCGTCGTGGCCTCGCCGCCTGCGCGTACCGCGTCAGCAGCGACCCTCAGGCCCGCTACGCCGACGTCGGGTTTCGTTGCGCCAGGACATAATCTTACCCTTTTGTCTTTTTTCTTTTACCCTTTTTACTCTGCACCGCACTCCGGCGGGGTGGGTGCAGGGCGGAGCCCCTGCCGGATTTTTTTTGAAGTAGGATGACCCCATGCCTTCCAAAGACAACGTCCTGACCCGCACTGACGACTTCATCAAGTGGTTCCTGCCCAAGATCGAGAAGTTTCCCCGCAACTACAAGTTCCTGTTCGGCGACCGGCTGTGATGCACTGAAGCAGAAGGCGGATCAGAGCCGCGACCGGAAGGGAGCGGACAGTGTGGGCAGCGGATTCTTTTGAATTGGACCTGGTTCTGGAGCAACGGTCTGCGATCGAGTAGTGTTCTCAACCCGTGGCGGAGGTCCGCGATGTCCGCCCCTTGTCGGTCGCGCTGCGTGTCCGCTCCCTTGAAAATCATTCCTGGGCCTGCACTGCAGCTTGGGGGTCGATGGGCGTCAACAAGACCCGATATCCCAACTTGCGTAGCGCTTGAGCCAGCTTCTGCGCACGCCGTTTCTTGGCCTTC
>JBJXGR010000431.1:0-3503 GCA_046160045.1 Bryobacteraceae bacterium | reverse complement strand
AACGTTCAGGCTCCGTCAACTCCTGGACAAAACTCCGGCCGGTTTTACTCAGTAGGGGCGCTGGATGGTCGCCATCCGGCGCCCCTGGAACTTCGGTTGATCTTTACATAGCCGCGCGGCGCGCAGCGATCGAGAACGGCGCCGCGAGCGGGTGGTATCCGCCCGGCGCTCGCAGGCTTGAACGCTCCGCGCCGTGGCTCCATCCCCATCGCGCGCGGGTTGTGTCCCCCCCGTTTCTCTCTCTACTTCAACGCGGCCTCGAGATCGGATCGCGCGTCCGCGACCAGACGGCTACCCGTGCCAAAGAAGATGTCGTCGATTTGCGCGCGCGACAGCCCGGCGTACTTGGCCGCGCGTTTCAGGGCGCGGAGCATCTCGTAACGAACGAACGTCATCCGGCCATCGCAGTGCGTGGGCTTGACCGGGAAGTTGTTGCCGTCCAATTGCTCCCAGCCGTACCCCCAGGCGACATACTTGCCGCGGGTAATACCAACGGGGATGTCATCGGTTCCATAACAGAAGCGGCCCGCGCCGAGGAGCGAGAACGTCGCATAGAACGAATCGGCTTCGCAGACCGAGGAGCTTTCGAACCACAGGTTCGGGATGTCGCGCAGCCGCGGAGCGGCTCTTTCGATGGCCCACGCGGAATAGCTGCGGGCGTTGTGGAGCAACAGCCAGCGCACACGCGGGTATTTGCGCGTGAGCCGCTCCAGATCGGCCAGGTTGTCGGGATGGGAGATCGCCAGGCTCTTCGCCAGATGCAGCGCCATGATCAGCCCGTATTGGTTGGCCACCTCGAGGTGCGGCTCGATGAGGAAATCGGTGATGCGCGCTTCGCGCCAGTTTTCCGCCCGGGCGTACCACATATAGGGCTTGTAGCCAATGAAGCGGTGCTTGCGAACCTGCTGGTCGACAAACGCCGCCGGCATCGAGGGATTGACGACCATCGTGCACGCCGCGCCGGGAACGGTCTTTACCTGCTCGGCAGCCCACTCATTCTGTGTCACGCAGTCGCATTGCTGATAGGGAAACGGGAGAACGAACGGAATGACGCTCCGCCCCGGATACAGAAGCGTATTGCATGTCTGGAGCGTCTCCATGGTCGCGTTCTTTTCCAGTTCGGCCGCATTCAACGAGTAGTGACGCTCCTTGTCCCGGGAAGGGTCCGTGTCGAACCGGTAGAGACCGAGGTGCGAGTGCATGTCCCACATACGCTTGGGAACGAACTCGTCCAGTTCCTCGTTCCAGATTCGCCGGTCCAGATCGTTGATCTGTAATACCCCGGCGACGTTGACGGCGGCGGAGCGGGCCGGAGCGGCAGCCGCACCCAGACCAGCCAATAGTGTCCTGCGCGAAAGTGTTGTCATAATCCAGCCATAGGATCCGTCCGTTGGAGCCACAGTTCCTGCGTGGTCTCCCAAGCTCACGCGTCGACAAGCCGAACGGCACGACGCGATTGATGCCGCGGCAGGTCGTCCAATCCATCATTGCCATTATCTCCGTCAGGCCCGTGCGCCAACCGGTCGCGGCGAAATTCTCGACCATCGCTTCGTGCATGGGCGTCTGCCGGTAATGGCTGACGGAGCTAGCCGTCTTGGGCTGGCGCCAGTAGGTGTCATCGTCCGGTGTGTACCACAGGTCGAAAGTGTTGTCGAATCCCGGAATGCTGAAGGCTCGATTCGAATACCTCGACCTCTCGAAGAACCGTTTCTCTGGCTGCTTCCGGAATCGGAGGCGCTCCGGCGGGGCCAAAGCGCTTTCCCTCATCGCTCGACCGGGTAATGTAGATGCGGACCGCGTTCACCCACGTGGGCGGAAAGGTGTGCACGTACTCAAACTCCTTGTCGAGCGTCAAGGGATGCCTCTGCTTGGGGTCGAAGTCCCGATAGCGCTTCGCATTCGTCACGGGCGGCGCCAGGTCGATCCACTCCCGGCCCTTTTTGTATTGCAGACGATAGTCCAGGGGTACGCATTCGGTAGTGGGCTGCTTCGCGATGGCGGGGGCGCCGGGATGAATGCGAACCTCACCGATCCGCCGGCGCTTTTTCCATTGCAATTCCACCCACGCCGGAATCGTCCGCAAGGTTACCAGGTTGTCGACGTAGTCGTCGTGAAGAAGGTGCGCCGGCGCCTGGTCGCTCGCCGTTGAAGTGACGCGAACTCCTTCTTCCTTGATTGCGATATTCCGCCTCCCCGTGCCCGGACCGCTGCCACGGTGGACACCGTTGAGCCGATTCAAGTCCAGCCTGTTTCGCAGATCGGAGTCAAAAGGCGCTCTCGAAATCGTCCGGTCCGCATTGAGGGAGGCCTTTTCCACCCGCCAGTGGACGAATCCCAAATCACGTGGGTCGGAAGCTCCCGGAACCGTGCGAACGGCGCGCTGCGCTCCGCCGTAAGAGGTGACGATCGAGCCATCGGGCAGCAGCACAGAGCTGGTTGACTGGCTTTGGGCAATGTAGGCGCCGTCGGGACCCTTCACCAGGCTCGGCCAGGTTACCAGGAGATACCGATGGTCCAGATCCCAGCTTTGCCCGTTGTCGTGGCTGACCACGGCTTCGATTCCCATCTGGGCAAACCCGCCGGGAGTGTTGGGATAGCCGCGCCGGACGACGTAGGTCATCACGATGTCTCCATCCGGAAGAACGACCATGCTGGGGTGATGCCGCCCCCAGTCAAACAGGACGTTCATCTCCGACCACGTTCGGCCGTCATCCTTGGACACGGAGATCCCCAGACCGGAGTAGTTGTCGTAAACGAGTCTCCGGAACCTCGGTGGAGAGTCGCTCCTGCAGGCGGCGACGAGGTCTCCGTTCTTCGCCCGGGTCATCACAATTTCGTTCCGGTCCCGCCATTGCGGGACCATCGTGGTGGGGCCCCAGGTCCTTCCGGCATCCGTGCTGAAGCGGATCACGCCCTGCGAGTAGCCGCCCTCCTCCCATTTCCCGATGCTGACATAGCCGGTTTCCGCCAGGCGCCGGACCTCCCCGGGCTTCGTCCCTTTGTCCACATAAAGAGGATCCCAGACCAGGAACGGCTTGCCGGGAGATGCCTGCGGCCGCGGCACTCGTTGCCAGGAGTGGCCGAAATCGTCGCTGACCCAGTTCCAGTCGGTTTGCCCTTCAGCCACGACGAGCATTGCCTTGCCGACGCCGAGGTACGTCAGGCTGGTCGCCCCTGGCGTGTCCGGCTTGCCGCTCGAGTCAACATGCATGTAGACCGGCTCGGTCCACGTCGCGCCGCGATCCCGGCTCCGCGACAGCAGCGCCCGGGTTGGCCGTTCGCTGAGAAAGAGCAACAGGAGTTCATCCTTCTCGGGCATGTAGATCAGGTAGGGCATCTGGACGGAGCGGCCCCATTTCTCGCCCAGCGCCTGGGCTCGCGCCGGGAAGCGCAACGGCTGGCCCTGGCCATTCAGTTGGCGTATCTCGTGATCCCTCCACTGGGCGTTGGCCCCCGTGGACAGTAGACAACAGATGGCCGTGATCCAAACCGGTCTTCCGGCG
>JBJXGR010000430.1:0-12064 GCA_046160045.1 Bryobacteraceae bacterium | reverse complement strand
GAGATGCCGCATCCGACACCGTTCGGGAGCGGACCCATTCCGCCACCAACTCCAGCAATTCCGGCTCGACTGGTTGCGCCAGCAGCCTTCCGCTGCCGAGCAGTGTCGCTGGTTGATCGTCACATCTCAGTACATGGGTCATACCGGCAATGACGTGATGATCGACGGCCCCGTGCGCAAGGGTAGCGATTCGGGATACGTCGGCCGGGTCACACTGGAGGTCCTTCTCGCCGCCGATAATCAGCATGGGGCAGGCAATCTGACCGAACACCTGCGAAGCATCCACGTCCAGAAGCTCTCGAAGCCACTTTGCGGGAACCCGTTCAAAGCCGACCCGGATCGACGCTTTCGTGGAAGTCCTGAGTTTCCGGATCAATGCCCGCTGGCTCGCGACAGGCCCCCCGACGAACCAGGCGACGAACGCATTCACGAGCCGTCCCATACCGGTCCTGGCCGCGAGTTCCTGCTCGATCTGATGTGCCTGTCTGAGAAGAATGTCCTGCATCGGTTCGATGAATGGGCAGAGAAGCACCAAGCCCGCCATCCCGGATCGGCGCACAACGGTTTGAGCCGCGACGAGGCAGCCTTCGCTGTGGCCGAGGAGGAACAAAGATTCCGGCCGACAGAACCGGGCGCGACGAAGCCAGTCATACCAGCAGACAACGTCGTCGACGAAATCATGGTGACCGGCGGCGTAGTAGTCACCCTGGCTCGAGCCGCAGCCGCGTTTATCGAATCGGACGCTGGCGATCCCGCTCTTCGCGAGGCGATGGGCAACGGCGTTGAAGACTTCCAGCCTCTGCCCTTTCATGTTTTCGTCGCGATCGAGCGGACCGCTTCCGTGGATCATCAGTACCACGGGACACAAGCCCTCTTCAGCCGGCAGGCAGAGAGTGCCGCTGAGCCGGCCACCGTCCGCATCAACGTGGACTTCGTGCTCGACCATGGTGGTTGCCGAAGGAGCCTAACGCCGCGGCTCAGGGGCGCGCCGGCACGATACGGGCAAAGCGTGACAACGCTTCCCGGCGCGTCCCCTGCAGCCGCATGTCAGGGCCACTCCGTCGAATACACGGCGAATATCCGGTAGGGGCCGGGTTCTGTGTTCCTGAACTTTCCCTCATCCAACAATTGTTGCGCACGCTCGAAAGATGAGAGCAGACAATGCTGATTGGTTTCCACTTCGGTCGCCAACGAATTGCACGACAAGGGCGAACATTCAGCTCTTGTCCTGACGGAGAACGTCACTACGTCGTAACCCTCTAATGCCTTTTCAGATGGGACGACCACTACCGTCTTGAATGAGGACTCCGGCTGAAAGGTGACCCACTGGCCTTCAGTGTCATCGAACTCCCGATCGTGGACTTCATAGTAGAAGAGTTTCGTACCAATCAGATCAATCGTGTTCAGTTGAGATAGCTGCTGGATTATGCGAGGTGAGTCGAAGAACCAATACCCATTGTGCTTCCAGAAGTTGATGTAATCCGCAAAGTCCCTCGACACGCAACCGCTGACCGAGTAAATGTCGGAAACGGGCTCAGCCTTGATCCAATCCGGACAGACAACCACCCGTTTCGCCATATACCCAACCGGGATCATCATGGCCTGACGGCTTCGGCGCTCAATCGCGAGCGGCACAACTGAAACACTCGCGCCTTCACCGTCAGCGCCCCTCGCCGGTTGCAGCGCCCTGTTTGAGAACACCTATAGGCCACGGGTACCCAGCGACTTGGGTCCTCGACACCGGGGGAGCGGCCAGTCATCCCCAACAAGCCAGGTCGATCCATCGACGCCAGCGCCGCCAATCGAACCACTCCCTCAAGATCGTCAGAATGCGCCTGAACCTCACGCAAGCGAGCTTAACATTCTCCAATCGAACGCGCCAACTCCCTGACGTTTCGGTTCAGCGGCGGGTCGCGCGGCGGACCGCCCGCTGCAACCGGTTGTTATGCGGCACCCCCTGTAAAAGGCCTCTCATCGCGTGAGAGGGCCGATCAACTGGATCGCGCAGTCGGCGCCTGCGTGCGCCCACATGGCCGCCACGATACCGCGCGTCACAAAGACGTAGCCAAAAAGGCCGAGGCTCGACGATGAGCCCGACTCCCAGCGACGCCCCGGAAAGGACGACGCGCTCGAATCCGGCGGGCGCCTCGGTCTTCAGGAAGCCGGACAGGCCTGACCAGCGCCATAACCGGAGACCGAGGAAGCCAGCAAGTCCAGCGACGAACGTAGAAACCGGTGAGGCGACCGCGTCCACTGGAACCGCGAGTGGGCCCGCGAGCACACGCACGGCCACGAACGCCAGGTCGAAACCGAAAGGGGCGCGGTGACGACAAGCGTTCGATCTTCATCCACCGCAGCCCCTCCTGTCGCCTCGTTGCCGATCACGGTCAGTCCCACCAGAAGTACAGCAGCGTGGAGGAAGCCTGATAGTCGTCCATCCGCCCAAACTCGGCCTCCCAGACCTCCAAGAAGCCGCCAACCCGGGACAAGTCGAAAGGCACCTCGACGACCAGCAGGTCCGAATACTGGCCACCCTCGTCGGCCTCGGTCGAGATGTTCCCCACCAACACCCGTACCGCCCCCAGATCGTATAGCCGCCGGACGAACGATTCGGCTTCCGAACGGTCGCGAAAGCGATTGGAGGCGATTGGGGCCTCGTGCGCGTTGGCACCCAGCCAGTCCCGCGCCTCGACGTAAGGTCCGAACTCCGGATCCGGATCGGTGCGCGAGTGCGAGTAATCATTTCGCCAAGCCTGGCGGGGTCGCCGCCTGCCCTGACGGGACCACCCGAGCAAATGTCGCAACCACTCGAACACCGTTCTACCACCTCCTGGAGCCGAACCTCAAAGCTTACCGGCGCACGGTTTTTTGGCGCGTCCGGTGGAGGGCGGCGTTCGCCCACAATCATACAAGAAGGCGAGGGTTCGTTCCCATGCCAAGGCTGCTGCCTCAGGATGGAATGCCTCTGACCGGTCACTCTCGAAAAACCAATGGCCCGTGCCGGGGTAGTCGTGGTAGCTGGCACTTCTGCCGGACAGGTCGAGGCTTTTCTTTAGCTTTCTCACGCCGGCAGCGGAGACCCACTCGTCGTTTTCAGCGAAATGGAAAAGAAAACTCGAATTGCTGCGAGTGAAATTACCATTCCGTGCCGCATAGAAGACCACTGTAGCCGTAGTTGGTAGTTCCGGCTGCTGAGCCAGCCACAGCGCCCAGTGCCCGCCCATCGAAAACCCGGCAACGGCAACATCGGGCGTAGTTACAGCTTCGTGCCGTGAAAGGGAATTGATCGCCGCCATCAGTGTTTTGTAAGCCGGTTCGCGACGTGAAGCGGTTGCTTGCGCCCGAAGCTTCTCCGCTGCCTCTACTGTCGATGCGACTTTGCCATTGTAGAGATCGGGCGCGAGCGCGACACAACCGGCCTCAGCCAAGCGGTCACATAGCCCCTTGAAGAAGGCGTTGAGACCCCACCAGGAATGGAGGATGACTACTCCCGGTCCTGAACCGGATTTCGGAATCGCGATGTGACATGCCTGAGTAATCATGAGGGCTGTGAACAACTAGGGTCAGGTGGGTGCACTTCCGTCGGCGGGCACTTCTCCTGATCCTCCCAAGCGATCCGCTCCACCACCTTTATAGCGCCGCTTCCTCCGCTATAGCGCCGCTTCCTCCGCCCCGGGATCCGCCGCAGCACATCCCGTAGCGTTCCGTTCCCAACCGCTGCTCGTGTTCGATCCCCGGCACCGTACGCCCATTCCCTGTATCCCGCCTCCAGCGCCCACAACCGAACGAGTTCCTCCATCGCCTCGAAAGGCCACCCGGAGCTTCTTCTTCCGCTAGATTTCCATGCGGAGAAATGTGGAAACCCAAGGCGCAGAGCGACAACCAACGCCGCCCTACGCCGCGGGAAGGAGCCCAAGCTAAGCTAGTGTCACGCCTCTCCATCCTTGTCGGCAATTTTGGAAGTGGAACTGGGGCGCAACGTCGGCGGCAGAGCAACTCCGCAGGACTGAAACACTTTGCCCACCGATCCCTTGGCCGGACTGCGAAACACATAGCCTTTGCCGTCGATGGCGATCTCCATCTCCACCAGATTATCCAGATCCCGGACGACGTCCGCCCATTCCAGGCGGCAGTCCTTGCGCGCTAGCTGGTCTTGCAGTTGCTTGCGCAGCATCAGCGCCAGAAACGAACAGAACACATGACCGCGTATCGTTTCGTCGCACTTGTGGAAGATGGGCCGGGTGTCCAGCAGCGACTTCATCGAACGAAAGACATTCTCGACCATCCACAGTTGCTTATACTTCAGAGCCACCTCGGCGGCGGGCAGATCGGTGTTGGTCGTCAGTACCCACTTGCCGTCGTAACGCGCCTCCTGTTTGATCTTGTCCTCATCCACCACAAACGTCTTGCTGCCGCCGCATAAAAACTTGCGGTGCCCTTTGTTGCCCACCAACGACTTGTCTCCGCGCTTCAGCGCGTCGCGCAACGCGGCTGTCACCGCCTCGCGGTCATGGCGATCCTTCGTCGCTTGATCTTCGTTCACGCAGACGATATACCGCCGTTTACCCTCCACCCATACTTGTTTCACCTTCAGTGGAGAAGGATCTTTGGGGTCGTCGTTTGGGGGACGCACTTCGGCGTAGCGTCCACCACGCGCCACCACTTGTTTGGCTTCCGTCGAACTCCTCATCCGCACCCCGAGAATGTAGTTCCACTTTCGTTTCTCCACTTCCGCCAGAGTCGCGGCGCTGATCATCCCGCGATCGGCGACGATACAGACCTCCCCGATTTGGAACCTCGTTTTCAGCCGCTCGACGATGGGTACCAGGCTCTTCACACCCGCCCTGTTGCCGGGCCATAGTTCGCTGCAGACAGGATTCCCGTTTCCGTCCAGCACCATACCCACCACCATCTGCTTCAGATCCGGACGATGGTCCTTGGAGTGGCCGCGCTTGCCGATGCTCTCGCCTCCCTCTCCATGGAAGTAGATCGACGTGGTGTCGAAAAATACCAGATCCAACCCGGAGAACAGATCCCGCCGTTGGGCGAACAACTCTTCCTCGATGATGTCTTTGGTGGTTCGAGGCACGAACGGGGTCGCGCCACTCTGTTGGTCCTTGGGCAGGGCTTCACCCAACCACGCCATGGCTCGATAGAGATGATGCAGACTCAGTTCACTGGCGCCTTCAATGGCATAGTCCTCTTTCCATTTTTCCGCGGCTCGATCGCTGCCCGGCGCAAACAGGCGGTGCAGCACCGTGAGAAAGATCGCCCGTTCGACAGAGAACTCGAAGTGGCGTTTGCCTAACAAGGCCGTCAGGACTTTTTCGACGGCGCACGATTGCCAGAGCCGCTGAAAGATCAGGGACGGGCCGATTTTCGCGGTGCCATGCGAACAAATCATCGCGTTGACTGTAGAAGATGAGCATGAGTGGTCGGCTATCCGGAAGTTGGCCCAAACGCGTTCCGGGAACTTCGCAGTCTTCCTCTATATCTATGAGAGTGCGATTGGGTTAGCGCCTATGAAATTGGGCGGGCCCCTGGCCGACCTTCTTTGCGGACCGCATGTCGTCATGCGCCCCTTCCAGACCTCAGCGCTTGGCGTATCCCCGCGCATGCAGCATCCGCAAGCCGTTGGCCGTCACCACCAAGGTCGCGCCCATGTCCGCCGCCACCGCCATCCAAAGATTGACCGCGCCGAATAACGCCGCCATCAGAAACAGCGCTTTCGTCACCAGCGAGAACGCGATGTTCTGCTGGATCACCGCCAGCGCGCGGCGGGAGTGGCGGAGCAGGAAGTGGAGCTTGGTCAGGTCCTCGTTCATGATGATCACGTCGGCGGTCTCGAGGGCGAGGTCGGTACTGCGCCGGCCGAGGGCGATGCCGAGCGACGACGCCGACATGGCCTGGGCGTCATTCACGCCATCGCCTACCATGGCGACCCGGCCGTGCCGGGCGATCAACCCGGAGACGGCCAGCGCTTTGTCCTGGGGCATCAACTCCGCGCGCACATCATCGATCGCCAGTTGACGGGCTACCGCCCTTGCGGTCGCCTTGTTGTCTCCGGTCAACATGGTGACGCAAGCGATTCCATCCGCTCGCAACAACTGGATGGCCGCGGCGGCATCCGGCCGGACGCGGTCCTCGATCCCGAGCGCGGCCCACACTTCATTGCCCGATCCACAGAAAACGAGTGTGTGATCGGAATCCTCGAAGCCGGCCAGATGCGAACGAAGATCGCCGCCGCCGAGTTTCTCTTCCAGCATGCGGTTGCTGCCGGCCCAGAATTCGCCGCCGCCGATTTCGGCCCGGGCGCCTCGTCCCGGCAGCGCCTGGAAGTTATCCGCATCCGCAGGCTTGATGCCGAGCGATTTCGCATAGCGGACAATCGCCTTGCCCAGCGGATGCTCGCTGCGCCACTCGAGAGCCGTCACGCGTTCCAGAACCGCTTCCGCCGAATGCCCGTTGAGCGGCGCCACCCGGCGGACTTCGGGCTCGCCTGTGGTCAGCACGCCGGTCTTGTCGAAGGCCATGGCATTCAGTTTCGCGGCGGTCTCGAGGTACGCGCCGCCCTTGATCAGCACCCCCTGCCGCGCGGCCGAAGCCAGCGCCGCCACAATGCTGACTGGCGTTGAAATCACCAGCGCGCAGGGGCACGAGATCAGCAGGATGACCATCCCCTGGTAAAACCAATGGGTCCACCCGCCTCCGGCAATGATCGGCGGTACCGTGGCCACCAGCACGGCCAGGGCAATGACGGCTGGCGTGTAAATCCGCGCGAATTTCTGCACGAACTGCTCGCTGGGCGCGCGCCGCGGCGTCGAGTCGGAAACCATGCGCACGATGCGGGCGATGACGGTGTCCATCGCCTGGCGGGTGGTGCGGATGTCGAGAACGCCTTCTCCATTCATGGTTCCCGCGAAGACCCGGTCGCCTCCGCGCTTGAGAATGGGCACCGACTCCCCGGTGATGATGGCCTGGTTGACCCCGGAGGTTCCGGACTGCACCTCTCCGTCAAACGGGATGTGCGCCCCCGGCCGCACCCGTACCGTTGCGCCGACCGGCACCTCAGAAACCGGAGTACGGTGCTCATGGTCGTCGTGGACCACCATCGCTTCGCCAGGCGTGGCTTCAATCAGCGACCCGATCGCCTTGCGGGCGCGGCCCAGGCTCCAGGCTTCCGCCGAGTTGGCGAGCGTGTAGAGAAAGGAAAGAGTCGCACCCTCCAGCCACTCGCCCAGGTACATCGCCCCGATCACGGAGATGCACATCAGAACGTTCATGTCGGGCGTCAACTGGCGCGCCGCCCCGATTGCTTTGGGTACGGTGAAGAAGGCGACGGTAATAATCGACACCAGACACAGCAGCACCAGTGTGGGGGAGACGGCTTCGTGGTTTTCCTGGTGGACCAGGAGGCCAAGCAGAAAATTTTCGGACGAGAGCGCGTGCAGCAGCATGGCCGCCAGCAGACTCAGACCGCTGACCGCCGTCAGAATCGTCCGCGCGTGTGCCCGCCAGAAGCCCTCGCCGGCCTCGCGGTCCGACCACGGCTCGCCCCTCATGCCGGTGCTTTCGATCGCCTTACGGATCTGTTCGGGAGTGGTGTACGCCGGATCGTACTCGGTGAACATCGTGCCGTGGATGACGTCGAACGTCAGATCGCGCACCCCGGGTACCTTGCCCACCGTTCGGCGAAGCAGAGACACTTCCTCGGCACAGTCCATTCCGCGGATCCGGAACCGAAGCTTCTTCAGGATCATCTGGTCCTTGTACCACCGACAAGCCGGCCAAGGGGCCGTCCGCGGGCGAGGGCGCCCGCCCACACGACGTTCAGGCCGCCCGGATTGACTCGGCTCTCGCCCTATGATAACTTAAACACTTAAAGAAGTGTTGAAATGATGGCCAGAAATCCCAAAGCTCAGCCCGACTGCGGTCCCGATGATCATCGGGCGAAATCTACGCGGTTGCTACCGGTGAGCGATGCCGCGCTCGACCGGGCGGCACGGCTGTTTCGGGCCATTGGCGATCCGCCCCGCCTGCGCCTGCTGGCCTTGCTCGCGCAGGGGGAAGCATGCGTGACCGAACTGGCTGAGGGACAGAACGAGGGGCTGTCGACGGTCTCCCAGCGCCTTCGCGTCCTGCGCGCCGAAGACCTGGTGACCCGCCGCCGGGATGGGAAGCACATACTCTACGGCCTGGCCGATCAACATGTCGTCGATCTTGTCTTTAACGCGCTCGAGCACGCGAGCGAACATGCGGCAGAGTCGTCCGCACAGCGTCGCACCAAAGAGGAACCTAACCGGATGCACAAAATACACGAAGCTCATTCGCACATTCATGGAGTCGGATGCGGCCATCTCGCCGTCCGGCACGGCGATCATGTCGACTATCTGCACGATGGGTGTCTGCACTGGGAGCACGACGATCACTTCGACGAGCACGTGATCGAGGTCTCGGATTTGAATCCTGTGGTATGTACCGCCGGGCACGTCTGCGGCGGACACGCCGCCGGTCATGTGCACGGTGACGGCTGCGGGCATAGCAAGGTCCCGCATGGCGACCACTTCGATTACCTGGTCATGGACCATCTCCACCATGCGCACGACGGGCACTGCGACGACCACGGCAGACTCTCGCTGGCCTGAGACATGGCGGCATTGACCCGCAGGACGGCGCTCGCAGCGGTGGCGGCGGCTTTTCCGCGCATCGGGAGGCCGCAGCAGCGCCGGCCGAATGTGCTGTTCGTCATGACCGACGACCAGCGCTACGACGCCATGAGCTGCGCGGGCAACCGCTTCCTTCAGACTCCGAACATGGACCGGATCGCGCACGAAGGGGTCCGCTTCCAAAACGCGTTCGTCACCAATTCCCTCTGTTCGCCAAGCCGAGCGACCATCGTGACCGGGCTGTATTCGCATGCCCACGGCGTCACCACCAACGGAGGAACCAGCCACCGCCTGCGCCCCGATCAGGTGACGTTCCCGATGCTGCTCCGGCAGAGCGGCTACTTCACGTCCCTGATCGGCAAGTGGCACATCGCGTCAGACCCGAGGGGGTTTGATCACTGGTGCATTCTTCCAGGGCAGGGCCAGTATCAGGACCCGGTGATGCTGGTGAACGGAGCGCGCGTGCAGTTCCGCGGCCAGAGCGAGGACGTCACCGGCGACCAGGCGCTCGAGACGCTGCGCAATCGTCCCAAAGACAAGCCGTTCTGCATGTTGTATCAGTTCAAAGCGCCGCACCGTGACTGGCGGGCAGCCGAGCGCTTCGATTACCTGTACGAGGACGTCCGCTTCCCCGAGCCGTCCACGTTCCACACGGGCCTGTCGAATCGCCCCACGGCCGTGCGCGATTCCGACATGCAGATCGCCGACATGCCGGACTTCGCCCAGCGCGGCGTCGACCCGGCCCTTCCCCGCGAGGAACGAAAGCGGCTGAACTACCAGATCTTCCTGCGCAACTACTACCGCACGCTGCGCGGCGTGGACGAAAACCTGGGACGTGTCCTCGATTATCTTGACCGCGAGGGACTGGCCGAGAATACGCTGGTGATCTACACGAGCGACAACGGCTTCTTCCACGGCGAGTACGGAATGTTCGACAAACGCCTGATGTACGAGCCATCGATCCGCGTGCCGATGCTGGTGCGCCACCCCGCCGGCATCCGCCCGGGCCAGGTCGACTCCGCGCACATGGTGCTGAACAACGACGTCGCGCATACGATCCTCGACTATGCCGGCCTGTCGCGGCCGGAGTGGATGCGCGGCCACGGCGAGAGTTGGAAGCCCGTCGTCGAAGGCAAGCCCGTCGAATGGCGCGACGCCTGGCTCTACGAGTATTTCGAGTACCCGGGCCCGCACTGCGCCGGACAGATTCGCGGAGTCCGCACTCAACGCTGGAAGTTGATCCACTACATCCAGAAGCCGCAGGGGCACGAGTTGTTCGATCTCGAGTCCGATCCCGAGGAGCGGCGGAATCTGTACGACGATCCGCGATTCAAGCAGCAAGTTGCGGAGTTGTCGGCGCGCCTGGAACGGTTCCGCGACCAACTCCGTGATGACCGCTCTGTGGACAACACGCCCCCACCGGAATGCGGCGGACGAATGACGGGCCGCCGGCCGGATTAACACGGCGCGCGAAGGCTGGCGCGCCGTGCGTACCACGGTCCTCCGCCGACCCGCGGTTCAGCGTGTCATATCGCGCAGCTCAGGTGAGAGATCTGGGGGGAAACGCCCACCATAGGCGCTAACATAACTGCCTGCGGCTGGCCAAAACATTGGGGCGCAGATACTCGTGTCTGCAGCGTCGAGACTCGTCTCGACGCTTCTGCTTCCGCGACCCCGGCTTGACACAGGTGCCGGCGACTTTTCGAAAGGCCCACAAATGCGGTTCGGAGCCGTTCTTCGACCCGCAAGGCCGGGCTGCGCCCGGCAAAAAGCTTCGAGACGAGTCTCGAAGCTGCAGACACGAGTGTCTGCGCCACAAATCGTTCCGCAAGTTCTTACGTTAGCGCCTATGTTGGTTCTCGCCGGCCAGGCGAAACGGTTGTTGGATTGCAATGCCGCTAATCCGGATAATGTTTGTCTTGTTTAGCTTCAGATTGGTCTAGATGATCAACAAAACCACTTTGCTGGCGATTCGAACGCTCACTCATATGGGGCAGCAATCCGCCAATGCGGTCCGCTCCCCCAGGCAGATGGCGGAAGCCCTCAATGAATCTCCAACCTACCTGGCCAAGGTCACCCGGCTTCTGGCAAAGGCCGGGATCCTGCGCGCCGAAAAGGGAGTCCGCGGCGGAGTGTACCTGGGCCGCGTGCCCGGCGATATTACCCTTCTTCAGATCGTCGAGGCTTGCCAGGGCGCCATCGTGGCCGCCCATTGCAGGCCGGATTGCGACAAGCGAGGGATTTGTTCCTATCACCTGGCGGCCGAGCAGTTGCGGACGGCCATCGTGGGCGTGCTTTCGGAGTGGACATTGTCCGGGCTGATGGAGCGGCCCAGTTCCAGAAGGATGGCGAGCGTACCCGGGCTGGTTTGCCTGATGGCGGGCCGGCAGCCGATGACTGCCGCGATGAGGTGAACGGTCCATGTTGCCGCTGCGCGTCGAGATACCGGACGAGGGCTACCACGCGGGGTTGATTTCCTGCCAGGTCGCCTGCCCGGTTCACACGGATGCGCGAGGCTACGTACGAGCCATCGCGGAGGGCCGGTTCGAAGAGGCCTACCTGATCGCGCGGGGTCCCAACCCGTTCGCTTCAATTTGCGGCCGAATCTGTGGCGCGCCTTGCGAAGCGGCCTGCCGCAGGGGGAAGGTGCCGCGGGTGGACGACGACGGCCACTTCGTCAGCGCGGACCGCCCGATCGCGATCCGGGCGCTGAAGCGGTTCGTCTGCGAAGCGGCCGGTCCGGACTGCGGCGGTTCGCCGGCGGAGGTGCTGGCAAAGATCACGAACTTCCAGACGGTCGTCTCGGCGCAGGTCGAGGAGATGGCGGCGTTGATTCGCGCGTCGGTGAACCGCCGGGTTCCCAAGGTGAACGGTGTGCGCGTGGCGATCGTCGGCGCAGGTCCGGCGGGGCTCTCCGCCGCGCACGATCTCGCGCTGCTCGGCTTCCGCCCCGTGGTTTACGAATCCGAACCCGTGCCGGCAGGAATGCTCGCGGTCGGGGTCCCCGCCTACCGGTTGCCCCGCGAGGTGATCCAACGCGAGGTGGCCGTAATTCAGGCGCTCGGCGTGGAGATCCGCTGCGGGGTGACGATCGGCAAGGACGTCTCGTTCGCCGACCTGCGCCGCGACGCGGCCGCGGTGATCATCGCCGTCGGCGCCAAGTCGTCGCGCGGTCTGGGCCTGCCAGGGGAGGGTGGGCCTCGTGTGTACGGCGGCGTCGACCTGCTTCGCGCGGTTTCGCTCGGCGAGCGCATGGATATCGGGCGCGAGGTGGTGGTGGTCGGCGGCGGCAACGTCGCCTATGACGTGGCCCGGACGGTGTTGCGTCAGATCGCTTACGACACGGCGCGCACGGCGGCGCGGCTGGAAGGGACCTCTCGCGTCGTGCTGGCCTCGCT
>JBJXGR010000429.1:0-4577 GCA_046160045.1 Bryobacteraceae bacterium | reverse complement strand
CAAGCGCTCCTGGCACGGTCATGGTGATCTCGATGAACTTGACGCCGCCCTGTCTCAAGGCGCGGCCGACATCGATCAGGTCGTCGGCCTTGTCGGCGCGGATGACGGCGACCACGCCCGTGTCTTTGAGTAGCTTTAGAATTCGCTGCCTGTCTGCCATAAATCGTTGTTCTCCTGTCGAACGGCAGGGCGCGGCACGAGTTGGCGCCGTGCTCCTGACCGGCTACACCGATTGTCGCGAATCTGACCGCTGCGGACGATCGATGGGGATTTCCGGAGGGCTTGCTTTTCCAATCTGGACACTGTCTGGCATCCAACGGCTGGATCTGTTCACCTGCATCTGCGACGCTATTGGAGTTCTTCACCAGGATTCGAATGGGATCGTGGTACGATCACAACCCGAACACCAGAAGCACCCGGTCGGCGGCGATCGCCACGTGCTGCCTTCCGTCGACCAGGAAGGACACGGGATTCGCGAAGATCGCTCCGCCGGTGTGAAAGTCCCACAGCGGCTTGCCGGTTTCCGCGTCGAGCGCGTAGAAGTTCCCTTCGTCGGAACCGCCGAAGACCAGACCGCCCGCGGTCGACATCATTCCCGCCCAGGGAGGCCGATGCAGCCGGAACTCCCACTTGCGTTGGCCGCTCAGCGCGTCCAAAGCGCGAATCGCACCCCACGATTGATCCCCGCCGAGGCGGCGCTCGCCGCCGCCGACAAACATCGTGCCGGCCTTGTACTCCACGTCGCGCTTGAAGTAGACGGCGCCCATCTCGCGTACCGACACATAAAACATCCCCGTCACGGGACTGTACGAAGGACTGAACCAGTTCGTGCTGCCCTGCAGACTCGGCCAGACGAGCACGCCCTGCTCGCTCGGATCGGTGTTGGGCAACACCTGCGGGCGGCCTTTGTGGTCGATACCCTTCGCCCACGTCTGTTTGGCGAAAGGCGTGCCCAGGAGGAACTCTCCCGTCTGGCGGTCGAGCAGGTAATAGAAACCGTTGCGGTTCGTATTGGCGATCAGTTTTCTCGAGCGGCCGCCGATGACGCCGTCGATCAACACCGGCACATGGGTCGCGTCCCAGTCGTGGGTATCGTGGGGGGTGAACTGAAAGTGCCAGCGCCGTTTGCCGGATTCGGCGTCGAGCGCGAGCAAGGAACAGGTGTAGAGGTTGTCGCCGGGACGGACGTCGCCGTTCCAGTCGGGACCGGGATTGCCCGTTCCCCAGTAGAGAAGATTGAGGTTCGGATCATACGATCCGGTGACCCAGGTGGCGCCGCCCCCGTGCTCCCAACCGCCGCCCGGCCAGGTCTCGCTGCCAGGTTCGCCGGGCGCCGGCACAGTCCAGTAGCGCCACAGACGCTTGCCGGTCTTCGAGTCGTACGCGTCGACAAAGCCGCGAATGCCCGCTTCGCCGCCGCTGATGCCGGTGATGACTTTGCCACGAATCGCCAGCGGCGCCAGCGTCAGGCAGTGGCCCGTCCGGTAGTCCGCGACGGTCGCGTCCCAGCGCACGGAGCCGGATTTGGCGTCGAGCGCGATCAGGTGGCCGTCCAGGGTGCCGACGTAGACGTTGTCATCCAACACAGCGACTCCCCGATTGACGCGGCCGAAACCCAGGGTCTGCAGGTCGGGCGGAATCGGGCGGTCCCACCGCCACAGGTTCCTGCCCGTGTGTCCATCCACCGCCGCCACGAAGTGGACGCCCGTCAGATAGACCACGTTGTCAACAACAATCGGGGACACTTCGGTCCGCGAATCCGGATACTGGTACACCCACTTCACTTTCAGGCCGGCGACGTTCGACGGCGTGAGCTGCTGGAGCGGCGAGAACCGGTGGCCCTGATAGTTGCCGGAATACGTCAGCCAGTTACCGGGCTCTTTCGCGGAGTTCAGAATGCGCTCATACGGAACCTGTGCCTTGGCGGCCGCGGCGGCGGCCATCAACAGAATCGCCAGCCTCATTCGCCGCCTCGCAGGGACGCGACATAAGCGACCAGATCGTCGAGTTCGCCAGCCGGCAGCCGATCGTAGGCCGGCATGGGGCTTTGGTCGAAGAGCTTTCTCAATTCACGCAAAGCGGCTTTTCGAAAGGAATGGATTCGCCGGCGGCTATCCATGATCTGAATTGTGAACGAGTCTTCGTTGAGGCGCAGTCCTTCTACGGCAGCGCCGTCGCCCGGCACCGCTTCCACCATCAGAAACCCCTCCGGCACTGCCGACGCCGGTTTGAGGAGCGCCTCGCGCAGATAGGCGGCGTTCCGCCTCGCGCCGATGTCGGACAGGTCGGGCCCCGCGGCCGAGCCCTCCCCATTCACGATGTGGCATCCGGCGCAGCCCTGGGCGCGATAAATCGAAACCCCGAGGGAAGCGTCGCCGGGCAGCGCCTCGGCCGGCACGCGCTCGAGCGACCGCACGAACGCGGCGACGGACGCCACTTCCTTGGGGGTCAGGACCCACAACGTTCCCATCTCCGTTCCGGGGATTCCGTCGCGGATGATCTTCTTCAGCGCTTCGTCCGTCGCCGCTCGCCGCAGGCGCCGGCCCTTCAATGCCGGGCCCCGGCCGCCCGATCCATCGGGGGCATGGCAAAGCGCACACTGTACTTCGTAGACGCGCTTACCCACCGCCAGATCGGGCTGATCGGTCTGCGCCAGCGATACCGCCAGCGCGGCATACGGCAGTGCCCATTTCCCTGTCATGCTCGGTTGTCCATACATGGTACTCCAGCCAACAAACAGAGCCGCGGCCGTTCCTTCAGATATGGGGATGAGAGGGCCGGCTCCAAACGGGATGCGATATGCTTCCCGGTGAACACGCACTCAAGGGTGCAAAAGGAGACCGGCCATGAAGAAGAATAGCACCGCCAGCAACGGCGACAGCAAGTTGACCAAGACTGTGTTGCGCGAGCTACGCCAGCGCGCCGGAAAAGGGAGGCTGACCATCGGGTTAGACCTCGGGGATCGGATGACTCACTACTGCGTCCTGGACGAGAAAGGTGAGCTCTGTATCCAAGGTAAGCTGGCCACGACCAAGACAGGCTTGAATCCTCTGTTGCTACTGCTTGTCGTAAATGAACGTGCCGCTGGTCGACTGGTCTCCGACTCCGTGGGTGATGTGGGAGAGCCTCTAGAGCTTGGTGGTCTGGAAAGGACCAGGTTTAGTATTCACGGGGAGAGGAGGAATACCCTCCGGCAGACCCACGCGCATGAAGTAGCGGGCGAAGGCCTGGGACAAGTGTTCGCGGTAAGGTGGCAGCAAGCGGAGGTGAATTAGCCGGGCCAAGCGTTGACGGACGAATGCTACCGGCAGAGACCAAATCTGGTGAAAGTCGACAATCCGCAATTCTCGTTCGAAACCAGATACGGTGCTTTCGCCCAGCAAGTGCAGCGCTGGCAGGCTGCCGCGTCTACACTCTTCGAAGCCTTTCGGCTTCGAAACGTGGCTGCCGGCCAACGCAGAAAATCGCCATAGGGGGCAGATCACGACGGATTTGGCCTTCTCGCAGCCCTTGACTAGATCGCAGCTTTGGGACATCACGATGACATCGTGTTCAGCCCAATCAAATTGACAAGGGCTGTTCGACTCGTCGACGTCCGCTATGCGTGGGGAAAATACGGGGCACGCATCAATTATGTCTCCCTGCTGAATCTCATCACCGCTTACAGGGGCATACCACGGATAGTAGGGCAGCGCCGGTGGTGACAGCATCCTTTCAAGGATAGATGATCACCCTACTCGTCTTCAACTGTAGGAGGAGATAGCGTAACCTTATGAAGCTCTACCTCAACAGTTCCAGACCGCAGGGGTGGAGGAACAACCTCCAAAGCGTAATCCCAATGTAGGATTGGCTCCTCGTAACCGCAGAACGAAGGCTGGGGGTCTTCAGAGACCGTTTCCCGCTGCATGGCTGCTCGGCCTGACGACATGCAATTAATGTACCTCATTTGCCATCCTCCTTCCTATCGGCCGAACCCCTTATCGTTCTCCACGGCTAAAAGGTGTGGGTAATTTCAGTGCCCAAACCCCAAAAACTCTCCACCTCTCTGCAACACATTGATTCTGAAGGGAAGTGCTTGGAAACCGACGAAATCTTCCCATGTCTACTAGGACGCGCCAGCACGGTCGCGTGGTGTAAAATCTCTGTAAAGAGTTCAAGGCGAGCTTCCAATCACGCCGGGCAGTTCCTAGCGTGCTCTCCTTTAGTTTGTTGTGTTTGCCTTCGATAATGTTTTCTTCTCGGAGCGCATTCTTTGGCCTCGGGGCCGCTATTCCTACACTTCAGCCGCGCTGATTGCCGGGCCAGCAACGTCGCCCCTTTGTTGGCTGACGAGTCGCTACGACCTCACTGAAAGCAAAGTGGGGGTGTGGGCTGGAAGCCGCGATCGTCAGGGAGCGGTGGCTCTTCCTCGGGGACCGGTGGCCCTTCCCCTCAACGCCACCGCTCCCTCACGGTCGCGGCTCAGCGGGGCCTCCGTCGGAGACGGATTGAACCACTAGAGACCGCAGCGAACCAGGGCCGTTTGGGTGTACGCTACACACGAACACGATTGCAGTTGAAGCCCTTCGATCATTGGT
>JBJXGR010000428.1:0-30315 GCA_046160045.1 Bryobacteraceae bacterium | reverse complement strand
GGTGGCGAGCAGGGACCTCGCCTTTGTCGCGGCCGCTGTCCCGTTTTTTCACACTACTTAACGTGACCAGCCCCTTGGCCTTTTCCTCAATAACGCCGCCGCCACCGCTCGCTGACGCTCGCGGCTCGGTCGTCGCCGTCACGCCCAGTTCAAACAATCGTCCCTGTCGCCTCAATCACTTACACGCTGCTCCTTCCAAAACCCCTTCCACTCCCGTGCGATAATCAAGGGAGATGCCGTTTTCCCCCTTATCCGCTATTTCTGTTGCGCATTGTTGCGCTTAAGCCGATTCCCCTCTCTAACTCCTGTATTTCCAACATCCCCTATTTTCATTTTACCACATAGCCGCAACAAAACCGCTCTTATCCGCCACACTTATCCGCTTATCCGCAACACATACGCAACAGATTCTTATGCCTGTTGCGTTCACAACACTTTTATTTTTATCTGCTGTGAATGCTCAATCACTTACCTCCACTTTCGCCTTTTTTCTGCTTCCCTCGATGCGACTCTTGGCTCGGGAACCATGATTTCCGATCTCCTTTTCGCTGCCGACCCGGTCCGCTTCGCCCGGTATCGGCTCAACTTCGACCCCGACCCCATCCAGGCCCGATTCCTCGCCTCCCGCCACCCACGCTGTCTCCTCAACTGTTGCCGCCAGTGGGGCAAGTCCACCACCACCACCACCACCACCACCACCGTCGCCGCCCTCGCCGTCCATCGCTTTGTCTACGGCCCGCCGGCAATATCACGCTCATTTTTGCCCCTTCCCTCCGCCAGTCCGCTGAACTGCTCCGCAAAATGGTCCATTTTGTCGCCCATCTCGGCTTTACCCCCCGCGGCGACGGCCATAACGAACGGTCGCTGATGTCTCTCCACGGCTCCCGCATCGTCGCCCTCCCCTCCAGCGACAACCGCACCGTCGGCTTCTCCGCCGTCAATCTCCTCATCTTCGACGAGGCCGCCCGCGTCGACGACGCCGTCTACACCGCCGCCCGCCCCATGATCGCCACCACCGGCGGCGACATCCTCGCCCTCAGCACGCCCCGCTTCCGCTGCGGCTTCTTCTACGATGCCTGGACCCACGGCGGCGACACTTGGGAGCGCTACAACGTTCCCGCCGGCGACTGTCCCCGCATCCCCGCGGCCTTCCTCGAAGAAGAACGCCGCGCCCAGTCCGAACACGAGTTCCGCCGCCTCTATTGCTGTGACTTCGTTCCCGTCGGCCGCACTGCCTTCTCTCCCGCCGCCCTCAACCACGCTCTCGCCGACGACTCCGACCCGGTGTAACCTCCATGAACACTCCACGCTTCTTTGCCGGCCTCGACATCGGCAAACAACACGACCACTCCGCCCTCGCGGTCCTCGAACTGCGCACGCGCAAGGCGGGCTTCGACCCTGTCTATTGGGTCCCCATCGTCGAATGGGATCTCCGCGTCCGCCGTCTGACACGCTTTCCCCTCGGCACCTCGTACCGCGACCTCGTCGATTCCGTCGAGCGCGAAATGCGGACTCCTGAATTCGGCGTCGACACTCCGCTCGTGGTGGACGCCACCGGCGTGGGCGATGCCATCGTCGACCTGCTCAGGGGATCTGCGATTCCGCTGGTTCCCGTCATTCTCACCGGAGGCGAGCGCGTCGCCCAATCGGGCGGTCGTCTGCATGTCCCCAAGCACCAGTTGATCGACACGCTCTGCGTCCTGTTGGAGCAGGGCAAACTCGCCGCGGTGCGCCGTCTTCCACTGGCGCACGCATTCCTCCGGGAGCTAAACGATTTTGAAGCCAGAGTCTCCGTCTCCGGCCGGCCGAGTTACGGCGCATTCCGCGACAACGCGCACGACGATCTGGTGATCGCCGTCGCCCTGGCCGCCTGGTATTGCCGCTACAGCCATCCCGACCCCGGTCGGGTGCGCCTCCCGCCGCCCTTATGACGCACTCGGCGCCGGGGCGTAACCCGCCGGAGTCGACGAACCTGATGATCGAGCAAACTGGCGCTCCGAAGTTGACCACCGCGCCGAGTATACTAAGGCGGTTACCGATCATGTCCATCCTCCCCTGGCTCCTCCTGCTGGCCGCGCTGGCGCCGGCCCAAACCCGGCAACCCGCGCCGATGAACGACTCCATCCGGCGCGAGCAACTGGAAGCCGACCTCCACTTCCTCGCCTCCGACGCGTTGAAAGGGCGGCTCACCGGCGACCCCGAATATTACCTGTCGGCCAGCTTCATCGAGGCCCGCTTCCGCCACCTCGGCCTTCAACCCGTCGGCGATTCCTTCCGTCAGACCTTCAGCCTGACCTATGCCCGGCTGGACACCGGCAATCGTCTGCGGGTCCACGCCACGTCGGGCCTCACGTCCGGAGGCCGGGTGCTGGAAGACTTCTACCCGCTCTTCTTCAGTCCCACCGCTCAAGCGAAGGGGCACGTGGTTTTCGCCGGTTTCGGCATCCGCGCTCCCAAAATTGCGTGGGACGATCTGGGGAGCGCGTCCATCAACGGGCGCGTCGCTCTGATTCTGGCGGGGGAGCCCGAGCCGAACGATCCCAAGAGCCGCTTCGACGGCCTGGTCACCTCCATGTACTCGGACCCCATGCGCAAATCGCTCGACTTGCAGGAACGCGGGGCGATCGGCGTGCTGATTGTGGGCGCGTCGGATGAGGATCGCAGCATCGGTCCCTCGGCAAAGGGATACTGGCCGGAAAAGCCCGCGCACCTGGAGCGGTATGCGCTCACGCCGTGGGCGGAACGGCTGAGGATTCCAGTGATGCAGGTGTCCGGGGCGGTCGCGCAATCGATCTTGGGCGATCGCAAGCTTTCGCAAGTGGCCAAGGATGCCGAGCGATCGGGCGGATTTCAAGCTCTGTCGCTTCCCGGCGTCGAGATCGAAGTGGAGACAGCGCTGCGCCGCCACGTGATCACCGACCAGAACATCGTGGCGAAGGTCGAAGGGGCCGATCCCCAACTCCGCGACGAAGCGGTGATCGTGTCGGCGCACTACGACCACAATGGGGCCGAGGGCGGCCTGATCTACAACGGCGCGGACGACAATGGCTCGGGCACCGTCGGGCTGCTCGACATTGCGGAGGCGTATGCCCTGGCGGTGAAACAGGGGCAACGGCCGCGACGCACGGTGATTTTCGTGGCGTGGGGATCGGAGGAACGCTGCTGCGGTCCGCTGCTCGGCGCCTGGGCCTGGAACGAGAAGCCGCGCTGGCCGTTGGACAAGACTGTTGCGGTCTTAAATATGGACATGATCGGCCGCAGCGAAGAGGTTCCCGAGACGGGCGGAGGGCGCTTCAACGGCCTGGCGCCCCAGACGGCGGCTTCCAACGCGACGGCGGTCAACGTTATCGGCACCAGCTTCAGCCCGTCGCTTCGAGACGCGGCACGGGAAGCCAACCGCTGGACCGACATGCAGCTTCGCTTCCGCTACGACAACAACAAGTCCAACCTGCTCCGCCGCAGCGACCATTGGGTCTTCCTGCAGTACGGAGTGCCCGGGTTGTGGTTCCACACCGGCCTGCATCCGGACTACCACACCCAGTTCGATCGGCCGGAGCGGATCGACTATAAGAAGATGGAGCGAGTCGCCAGGCTGGTTCACCAGTTGAGCTGGGATCTGGCGATGAGCGACCACAAGCCGGACCGGGCCAAGCGCACTGCGATGCCGCCGGTGGATTGAGGGGCGGGCGCGGAGTTACGAAGTGAAAACTTCCTCGTGCATGATCTTCAGATCGGGCGAGATCGAAGGAGTGAAGTCCATCTGGCCGAGCACCTGCGTGTGCATGTCGATACCGGGCGCGACCTCCACCAACTCAATCCCGCTCGCAACCAGGCGGAACACGGCCCGCTCGGTAATGTACACCACTTCCCGCCGCGAGGCGCGCGCCTGGGCGGCGCTGAAGGTGATCTGCTCCACATCCTGAACAAACTTCCGCTTCGCGCCCTCGTGAAGGACTCTCAACCGCCCGTCGTCGAAGCGGGTCTCCAGGTTCCCCGCGGTAAATGTGGACAGGAACACCACCCGCTTCGCGGTCTGAGCGATGTTGACGAATCCGCCCGTGCCTGCGACCCGCCCGCCGTACTTGCTTACGTTGACGTTGCCCTGGGCATCCACCTCCGCCATGCTCAGGAAGGCCACGTCCAGACCGCCGCCATCGTAGAAGTCGAACATGTTGGGTTGATCGATCATGGCCCGCGGGTACAACGACGCGCCAAAGCTCAATCCGCCCGCCGGAATCCCGCCGATCACTCCGGCCTCCACCGTCAGCACGAACTCCTCGAAGCGCTTCAGCTCGAGCGCGAGCATGGCGATGCCTTCCGCCATGCCGATTCCGAGATTGACAATCTCGCCTCCCCGAAGTTCCTCCATCGACCGGGCGGCAATGATCCTGCGCGGCCCCGGTTCCAGCAGCGGCAGCGGCGCACCCTGCAGATTGCCTTGCACGCAGTAGTCGGGATTGAACGCTTCGGCAAACGTCTGCATATGGTTCTCGGGCGATGACACCACTACCACGTCGACGAAGATCCCAGGCACGCGGATGGCCTTAGGGTCGCGCCCGATGTCTTCCACCATCGATTCCACCTGCGCGATCACCATCCCTCCCGAATTACGCGCCGCCTGGGCCATCGACAAGGCTTCCCCGGTCAGCGCTTCCCGCTCGAACGACAGGTTGCCTTCCGAATCGGATGAAGTCGCACGGATAAAGGCCACGTCAATCGGAAGCGTCTTATAGGCCAGGACCTCCTCGCCGAAAATCTCGATCACACGGACCAGATCCTCGGTGGTGCGGGCGTTCATCTTGCCGCCGCCAAGGCGCGGGTCGATGAACGTGCCCAGGCCGATCTTGCTGAGGAGAGCCGGATTGCCGGAGGCGATCTCCCGAAAAATCTTGGAAATCACCCCTTGCGGAAAGTTGTAAGCCTCCACGTCACCGGCCAGCACCAGGCGTCCGATCGCCGGCGCGAGGTTCCAGTGCCCGCCGATGACGCGCCGCAATAGCCCCTTCTGACCCAGGTGATTCACGCCGCGGCTTTTGCCGTCGCCTTGGCCGGCGGCATAGACCAGAGTCAATCCCTGGGGCGTACCGTCCCGGCAGAACCGCTCTTCCAGCGCTTTGGTCAACTCCTCGGGGTGACCGGTACCGACAAACCCGCTGGTAGCCAAGGTCGCTCCATCCGGCACCAGACTCACCGCTTCCGCGGCCCCTAGAACCCTTGCTCGTCTGCTCACAGTCTCCTTGTTGAACCGCCATCATAACGCGCGCGTTGACATATCCAGAAGCGGCTTGGTAGATTCGGCTCCAATGGCTGTTCTTCGTCTTTGCGCGTTCAGTGTGATCGCCCTGTGCGCATGGGCCGCGCCTTCGCGCGAGGCGCTCGACTTCTTCGAAGCCAAGGTCCGCCCTGTCCTCGCCAAGAACTGCTACACGTGCCATACCCAGACCCACACCGCCGGCTTGCGCGTCGATTCGCGCGAACACCTGCTGCAGGGAGGGCGATCGGGCCCGGCGATCGTCGCCGGCAAAGCCGACGACAGCCTGCTGATCCAGGTAGTCCGGCGGACACACCGCGTCAAGATGCCGCCGTCGGAGAAACTCAAGGACGACGAGATCGCAGACATGGCTCGCTGGGTGAATGAAGGCGCCCTCTGGCCGGAGACGGCCGCGCCGAAACAGGCGGCGAAGCAATATCAGATCACCCCCGAACAGCGGGCCTTCTGGTCGTTCCAGCCCGTTCGCCCGCCTGCTCCGCCCGCCGTTCGCGACGACGCCTGGGTGCGCACGCCGGTGGACCGATTCATCCTCTCCAAACTGGAAGAGCAAGGGTTGAAACCAGCGGCGCCGGCCGACAGGCGGGTCCTGATCCGCCGCGCCTCGTTCGATCTGCTGGGGGTACCGCCTGCACCCGAAGAGGTGGATGCCTTTGTTGGCGACAACTCCCCACGGGCTTTTGAGAAGGTCGTCGACCGGCTCTTGACCTCGCCCCGCTACGGCGAACGATGGGGCCGCCACTGGCTGGACCTGGCCCGCTACTCCGATGGCGAACACGGCGTCACCGACGACACGCCGTACCCGAACGCCTGGCGCTATCGCAATTGGGTCATCCAGGCCTTCAACGACGATCTTCCCTACGACACCTTCCTGAAGGCGCAGATCGCCGCCGACCTGATGCCGGACAACCAACGTCTCCTGCCCGCGCTGGGGTTCCAGGCGCTCGGCCACAGTCCCGACGACCGCGTCGACGTCACCACGCGCGTCATGCTGGGCCTGACGGTTGGCTGTGCTCAGTGCCACGATCACAAGTACGATCCCATTCCCACGCAAGACTATTACTCGCTGCTCGGCGTCTTCCGCAGCAGCCAGACCCACGAATTCCCTCTCGCGCCGAAGGAGGAAGTCGAGACCTATAAGAAAAAGAAACAGGAAATCGAGGAGAAGGAATCGGCACTCAAGGACTGGACCGGGAAACAGATCGATCAACTGGTGGACATCTTCGCGACCAGCACGTCTCGCTACGTGATGGCGGCGTGGCGTGTAAAGACGGGCCGCGAACCGGATGCCGCGGCGGCTGCCTCCACGGCGGGCCTGGACCGGGAGACGCTGGAGCGATGGGTGAAGTACCTCAGCAATCCGGACCGGGACTACCCCTACCTCAAGCCTTGGTTCGAGGCGTTGGACGCGAAGGCGGAGGAGCCCGAGATCCGCAAGATTGCCACCGAGTTGGAAACGCGGCTGCTTTCGATTCTCACCGAGAAGAAAGAAATCGAAGACCGCAATTACGTCAAGCTCGGCGGCGCCAAAGGCGTGAAGGATGAACGAACGCGCCAATACGCGAACCTGGAATTCCTGAAGCCGCTACCGTATTATTTCTGGCGGGACATGGCGTCGGAACCCTATCGCCGCGACGCGTTCAACTCGGAGGGCGGAGTCTTTTATTACGGGCCCAAGCAGATCGACCGCTGGCTGAGCGGGCCCTGGAAGCAGCATCTCGAAGACCGCCTGGCCGAGATCGAGGCATTGAAGAAAGCGCTGCCTAAGCCGTACCCGTTCCTGCACAGCATGACCGAAAGCGACAAGCCCGCGAATCTGCGGGTGTTTGTCCGCGGCGATCAGAACAACCTCGGCGAGGAAGCGCCTCGACGATTCCTGAAGGTGCTGGCGAACGGGGAGCCGGAGCTATTCTCCAAGGGCAGCGGCCGGATGGAACTGGCGAACGCCATCGCGAGCGCCGCGAATCCCCTGACGGCCCGAGTGATGGCGAATCGCGTATGGCTTCTGCATTTCGGCGAGGGCATCGTGCGGTCGCCGAGCAATTTCGGTCAACTGGGCGAGCGCCCGACGCACCCGGAACTGCTCGACTACCTGGCCACGCGGCTGGTGTCGAACGGGTGGTCGATCAAGAAACTGCACCGCGAGATCCTGCTGTCGAGCACGTATCAGCTCGGCAGCACGGCCGCGGGCGCCAACGCCGAGAAGGATCCCGACAACCGCCTGCTGTCGCGCTTTCCGGTTCGCAAGCGGCTGGACATCGAGGCACTACGGGATGCCATTCTGGCGGTCAGCGGCAACCTTGACCTGGCCCCCGGCGAGGACCCCAAGCGCCTGGACGATACGAACCGTGCCCGCACTGTCTACGGCACTGTGGCCCGGACGCGGCAGGAGTCCATCCAGGCTTTGTTCGATTTTCCAAATCCGAACCAGACGAGCGAGCAGCGAAACATCACCATCGGCCCCATGCAGAGGCTGTTCTTCATGAACAACCCGTTCATCGCCTCGCAGTCAAAGGCACTGGCGGCCCGGCTGAAGCCGATCGCGGGAGACGAGGCGCGCATCCGGCGGGCGTATGAACTGCTCTATTCGCGGCCCGCCACTCCTGAAGAGGTCCGGCTCGGGGTAGAATTCTTACAGTCAGGCGAAAAAGCTTGGCCTCGCTACGCGCAGGTGTTGCTGGGCTCGGCGGAGTTCAGTTCGGTGCAATGAGGTTCGACGCATGATGACTCGGCGGGAAACATTGAAGTGGATGGGCTGCGGGTTCGGCACCCTCGGCCTGGCCAACACGCTGGCGGCGGCGCATCAGCAGGGGACGCATTTCGCGCCGAAGGCCAAGAACGTCATCTTTCTGTATCTGAACGGCGGCGTTAGCCAGGTGGATACGTTCGATCCGAAACCGGAGTTGACCCGCCGCCATGGCGAGCCAATGCCGGGCCCCAAGATCCAGACGGATCGCGCCTCCGGCAACCTCATGAAGTCGCCGTTCGCGTTCCGCCACTGCGGCAAGAGCGGCGTCGAGGTCAGCGAGATTTTTCCGAAACTGGGCGAACTCATCGACGACGTCTGCGTCATCCGCTCCATGTGGTCCGACAACGGGAACCACGGGCCTTCGATGCTGATGATGAACTGCGGGCACCAACTGGCCGGCCGCCCGTCGATGGGCTCGTGGGTCACCTACGGCCTTGGAACCGAGAATCAAAACCTGCCGGGCTTTGTCGTCCTGTGTCCCGGGTTTCCGGTGATGGGTGCACAGTTGTGGTCCTCCGCCTTTCTCCCCAACGTCTATCAGGGAACCTACATTCCCAACGGCGAGCGGGAGATCGACAAACTGCTCCAAAACATCCGCAATCCGGATCAGAGCCTGGCGGAACAGGAAAAGCAACTCGCGCTGCTCAACCGCCTCAACAAGCTGTACACCGATCGCCAGCCCGAACTCGAAGCCAGCATCCAGGCCATGGAGGTCGCCTTCAAGATGCAGACGGAGGCGCCGGAGGCGTTCGACATCACGAAGGAGAACGAAAAGACGCGCGCGTCCTACGGCGACGGAGACTTCGGACGAGGGTGCCTGATGGCGCGCCGTCTGGTGGAGCGCGGCGTGCGCATGGTGCAGGTCTATTTCGGAAACTTCCAGCCCTGGGACAGCCACGATGACATCACCGCTCATGCCCGGCTGGCCCGTCAGGCCGATCCGGCGATTGCGTCGCTGATTCGCGATCTGAAGCAGCGGGGCCTGTTCGAACAGACCTTGATCATTGTCGGCAGCGAGTTCGGCCGCACACCCATGATCCAGAACAGCGGCCTCGAGAAACTCGGCAACGGCCGCGACCACAACGTCCACGGCTATTCGGTGCTTCTCTCCGGCGCCGGGGTCAAAGGTGGCATGACCTACGGGGCGACGGACGAGTTTGGCTTCAAGTCCGTCGAGAACCGTGTCCACGTTCACGACCTGCACGCGACCGCGCTGCATCTGCTCGGCCTCGACCACAAGCGTCTGACGTATCGTTACAGTGGCCGCGACTACCGTCTCACCGACGTGCATGGTGAAGTGATCAGACCCGTTCTGGCGTAAGGCACGACATCGCGGCCATTGGTGGCTAATACTTGGGGCGCCCGGCCTCCATGGCGCTGTTCAAGACCCGCAGCGCCGCCGTTTACAGCATCGATGCGCACCTGATCGATGCCGAAGTCGACCTGATCCCGTCCGATACGGGCGCGCGATTTCATTACCGTCGGCATGACCGACACCACCGTCAAAGAAAGCCGCGAGCGGATCAAGTCCGCCCTCGCGAATTCCGGCTTCGGTATTCCCTCCAAGATTGTCACCATCAATCTGGCTCCGGCCAACGTCCGCAAGGAGGGCGCCGGCTTCGATCTGCCGATAGCGGTCGGCGGTTGCCGTGTGCGCGAAGGCTACTACTACCTCGATGACGAATTCCGATTCCCGTTTCAGGGCAGGTGCATCGCGGCCACGGTCGTTTCGCCTCTCCGAAAGGGGAGACCGTGGAAGTCCTGTATATGACGCCTGAGGATGCCTGCTCGGCCGGCATGCTCGTGCTGATCCGCTGGCAGGGCAGGACCATGGCAGTTCCTCTGTCGCAACTGGTTGCCGTTGACCCTGACGACTCGACCGCCGAAGCCATGGCCGACTGGCATTATTGGGTGGCAGAGGGCTACTGTTTCTGACCTGCGCAGGCCTACCGATTGACCACGTCGTCTGCGGCGTAGACTCGCGTAAACTCGGTGGCGCAGACCCCTGCCCCAGCCAAGTTCGCTATACTGAGAAAGCGATACGCTTACCGCCCCGGAGAGGTGCGAGAGTGGTTGAATCGGGCGGTCTCGAAAACCGTTGAACCTTTACGGGTTCCGTGGGTTCGAATCCCACCCTCTCCGCCAGCTTTTCTGTCCTGAAATCAATCACTTACAACTCATCTGGTTTCCGCAGTCTCCTTCAGTAGCGAGCGAAAAGCTAGGGTCTATGTTGCTGTCGCGCCCGCGGAGCCGGTACTCCTCTTCGTGTCGCTGTGTTTAGCCAGGATTTCTACCACCCTTTTTCTGCCGGGACGCACGCCTGCCCCACATCGTTCGCAGCCCCCTGACAGGCGCTGAATGCGTCTACGGGGCGGGGAGAAAGGCGTCCGCGAGAATGTCCGGCATCGCGATTCCGGAGAGAAACAGCTTGCGGCGCAGCGACTGCACGATGACGGGATCGCCGCAGACGAATCCGCGCCAACCGGCGAGTTTCGGGAATCGAGCGGAGAGCACGCGGTCGATCGGGCCGTCGGTTTCGAGGACGGAGGGCGTGTATTCGACGTGCGAGTGCGCGGCGGCGATCGCGCGGATCTCCTTGTCGAGGTAGAGGCCAGTGGGGCGGAGCGCGCCGTGGACGAGGTGTACCGGTCCGCGATGGCCGCGGCGAAGAGCGTCGCGAAGGATGCCGTAGAGCGGCGCCAGTCCGGTGCCGGTTCCGATGAGCAGTAGAGGTTGGTCTTCCCGGCCGGGCACGTAGAAGCATTCTCCCGATGGTCCCTGTATCTGCACGAGAGTCCCGGGGCGGGCCTGCTCGAACAGCCAACCGCTCATGCGGCCGTTCGGAACGCGGCGCACGTGGAGTTCGATTTCACCTTCTTCGGGAAGACTCGCGATGGAGTAACTGCGGGCGGCGGCGCCGTCCGAAATCAGGCTGACGTGCTGGCCCGGGTGAAACGGGAATGGAGCGGCGCTCACGAGGCGGACGCGGAGCACGTCTCCGGCGAGGCGATGGAGCGAGGCGATGCGCGCGGGGACTCGTGCATCGTCGCCCACATCCGCCACGATCAGATCGGCGTCAGGATGGCAGATGCACGCAAGGAAATACTTGCTGGCTTTCCAGGAATCCTTCAGTCCGATCTGCGCCTGGGGAGGCGGCTCGCCTTCGACGGCGCGAAGCAGGCAGGAGCCGCAACTGCCCGCCTTGCACGAGTGCGCCACGGGCGCGTCCAGGCGCAGCAGTCCGTCGAGTACGCTTTCGTTCTCCCTGAGTTCGCAGCGGTACGCACCGTAGCGAACGGCCGGCATCAGCGGCTCAACACGTCGTTGCGCGTGGATTCGGCGATCGCCGCGACTTGTTGAATCAGGTTGTCGGCCACTCCCATTTCGCGAAGCGTGGTCCCGAGGATCTCGATGATCGCGTCGACGTGGGAATCGTTCAAGCCCTTCTGCAACAAGTGGGCGTGGCCTTGGCGCATGTCCTTGCCGGTGTAGTTGTGCGGCCCTCCGAAGGCCATGGTGAGGAACGCTTTCTGCTTGGCGCGCTGCCGGTCCATTTCGACGCTGTCGAAGAAGTGCGCGACGCGATCATCCATCAGGACCTTCCGGTAGAAGTTGTCCACGGCCGCTTCGACGGCGGCGGCGCCGCCCAGTTCTTCGAACAGGTTTTGGGTAGAAGACATAGTATGCATACAGAATGCATGTTTGATCCGCCGCCCGTCAAATGGGCGATCCGAACACCCTACTTCTTCTGGCGGCTCTTAATGTGCTCCTCCCTCTCTTTGATCAGTTCCGGATCGCGCGGGCGGCCGTAGAGTTCGCCGCCATGGTGGTGGCGCAGGGCCGGCTCTCCGGCGGCCAGCGCCAGCGCAGCGTCTTCCAGATAGCCGCGCTCCACTCAGTAACGCAGTACTGGCGCACAGGGACATCGGCGTGAAGGTGGCGGGAAAGACCGTAGCGCGAGGCAATCACGTGTTCGGCCCGGCCTCCCGCGGTGTAGCCGTCAAAGTGCTTCGCCGCGGTGCTCCGAGGAAGACCCACTTGCGATCGCCGGCTCCACTACTGGTGCTCTGACCGGATTCTGCCCGGAGAGAGAATTGATTCGTTCGGAGTGTTCAGACGGCATCCCCACACTGGCCCGGCGCAAACACAGAACCGTTCTCTCCGACGCCGACGTCCTTCAGCGGCATCGTGAACGCCCCCGCAACCGCTGCTTGACACGCGCCACCAAGCTCTCCGGTATCCGCAGCGTTCTATAGACGCGCTTGCGGTTTCGCACTTGCTCTTCTCGGCGGCCGATGACCAGAACGCCCGGCTCATCAAGGAATCCCCACATCGACGCGACCTCGGCAACGGAAAGGCAGCTAGTCTAGTACAGAATCCGCAAGGAGTAGGATAGGAGGGAATTCAAGCGTCGACAACAGACAACGGGAGGAATCGTGGACAGGAGAGGTTTTGGAAAGGCCGCTTTGGCTGTCTTGGGAGCCGGAGGGTTGGGACCCGTCCTGACGTCCGCGGCCCCACAAGGGCCGTTGGTACCCGGGACTTCGGCACCGCCGCCAGCGGACTTGGGAGATCCGGAAGAGACCAAGCCCCGGTCTCTGGCACCGTTGAACCCGTTCGGCGCCGGCGGCGGGATTCGCATCGGTCATCGGTTCCCCACAGAACCGCTGCGGGGGATCTTCGCTCTCTACCGCACGGCCGGGATCGAATACGGCAGCATTCTGGCTCGTCTGGATCAGGTCGGCTATGACTTTATGGCGCGACGGCGGGACGAGATGGAGCAGCACGGCATTCGCCTGCTGAACGTGAATGTCATTGGACTTCACTGCGATCCGGTGATCGTGCTGGGTCTGCCCGGCGTTGAGGATAAGCTCGAGCGGTACAAGCAGTTTTTGCGCGCCGCCGGGAAAGCCGGCGTTCCGTACACCACCTACGGACACATGGCAAACCTGCGGCTTGGGTACTCGGTCACCGGCCGGGGGCGGGCGCGAGGCTTGGTGACCCGGGTCTTTGACGAGGCCGTGGCCAGATCCTATCCGTGGTCCCACGGTAGGGAGTTCAGCGAGCAGGAGATCTGGCAAAGCTTCACGCGCTTTGCAAAGGCGGTGGTCCCGGTTGCGGAAGCAGCGGGAGTGCGCATCGGTTTGCACCCCGACGACCCTCCGATCCCCACTCTGGGGGGTGTGGCTCGCGTCTTTCGGAACTATGACGGCTACCGCCGGGCTCTCGAGATCAGCAACAGTTCGCATCTCGGCTGCTGCCTGTGCGTCGGCACTTGGGCAGAGGGCGGCAGGGCGACCGGCAAGAGTCCCGTGGAGATGATCCGGCAGTTTGCTCCCATGGGCAAGATCTTCAAAATTCATTTCCGCAATGTCGACCGGCCGCTGCCCAGGTTCACGGAAACTTTCGTGGACGATGGTTATCTGGATATGTACGAAATCATGCGGGAACTGCGAAAGGCCAACTTCAACGGCGTGGTGGTCCCCGATCATGTACCCGGCGCGGGCGCGGAGGCCGAGATGAGCGCCGCCTACACGATCGGCTATATGCGCGCCCTGCGTGATGTGGTGAACAAGGAGTTTTCCCGGCCGAAATCTGATCGAGGCTGAGGCCGGTCCGTCGTCAGAGATTGGTCGAGTGCCGCTCAAATTCGGGGTTCTGCCAGTTTCTGGCGTCCTCGGGGAGCTTCGGTCTGTCCAAAGTTCTGCCAAATGGGGTCACGCCATCCAACCCGACCGAGCGCTGTGGACCGCCAGTTCACAACAGGCACCGTGGACAAGTTGCTTTGTGAGTCTCACCCTATCGGCGGTGGCCTGGAAACAGGGCGCGGTCTAGCGACTAGGGGCTTCGGGAAAGATCTTGCCTTCGTTCCGCTTGACTATGTCTTCCAGTGTCGCCCCGCCGCTCGCAATCTCTACAGCATCAGCGCGAAACATCAGAACATGATCTACTTCGTACAGAAACACCCCGTCCTGTCGCATTTTGCCACTGCTTAGGTTGTGGCGTTGTGCGGTCAGCTTTTGGTGAAGTTCTTCGTCAGTCATCACATCCTCTCTCTCTACGGCGACTTTTTGTTCGATGGTACCATCGCTCTTGCATCGGTTGTGCTTCTTTGAGCGGTCCTCGCGTCCACATGAATCCCCAGACTTCCGTACGCGCGGTTGGGGTCGTCAGTTTCCCGCGCGAGAGATCCCGTTTTGTTGTTCAACCGGGCAGATGGCGGACGAAATGGATCGCAGTGTTGTCGCCAGCCTGGGCGCGGCGTGGCTTTTCCGTTTCAGTACGTGGCGGAAGCGTTCCGGGCCGCATAGACTTTTAGCATGCTCGACCGAGTAAGAAACTGTTTTACCAGCGGGGTGGGAAGGCCCCAATCGCGCGATCGGTTCTCGGCGAAGCTGAATCCGGAGATCCACAAAGTCAAGCAAAAGCAGCGGCCAATTTCTTCTTCGGCCTTGATGGGTTCCCCCAAGATTTTGAGAAGGCCGCACACTGGGCAAAGCTCGCGGCCGACAAAGACAATCCTGATGGCCAGTACATGTACGCAATGTGTTTACATGGGGGTAGCGGGCTTGCTCAGAACTTGATGATGGCCGAGGCGTGGTATTTAATGGCTGCGCAGAATGGCAATGAGGAAGCTCAGTACATGGCCGGTACGTTTCTGTTTCTGACGAGGACTGAGCGCTGCAAGTGGCTTCTCTTAGCGGCTGAGTCGAGCTTCGATGCCACTGCTAAAATGGCGAAAGACGAGCTCGCCCTGCTAAAGCCCACTCTTTCAGATTCCCAAATCAAGGACGCGGAGGACTCGGCGATGTTGTGGAAGCGTCTGCGCAGGCTCTCGTCAGAAGTAAGAGGCCCGCTGTTCTCCGACGGCAAGAGGTAACTGTCGGCGGACGGGAATGTTCAGGACCCCCATAGACGGTGGTTGCGAAAACGCGCCCGGCCCCTCTTCAGTTCGTCCTTCAGCCCGCTCCTTTTGAAGGTTCGCGCAGAGCCTGTGATCTGAAACAATGCGCACTATTGACGTGCTTTACGAGGGACTTTCCAGCCGGGAGACCACTCGCTCAGTAGATTGCGCCAATCTTGGAGGTGTCCCCCTCCACGTCGCGGCTGTCACAATGGTAGGGGTACTGCAAAAGCAGATCCAGCCGATCTGCCATAATGCGGTCCTAGGGAGAGAAGCGCCGGTATGAGCGGAGACGACTTCTACGAACTCTACATTGACACCTTCACGCCGGCGTCCATTCCGATGTCCCGTCTCGCGGAATACATGGCCGATTTCGCCGTGCTGCTTGGCCACGAGGAACACGTCCACTTCGCCAAGCTCAAGCCCGGCAGTCTGACGCTGGCGGCGCACGCCGACCAGATCGCGCAACACAAAGTCCAGCGCCGCCTCGATGAGGTTCGTTACGGAACCGGCCCACAGGCGGCCGTGGAGGCTTTACGGAGGATCGACGACAAGCTGGCGGCCGACAACTCAGTCGGGAGCATCCGTCATGGGAGAACAAAGATTATCGAGTTTCCAGGGTGCACCCGCCCTGTTGAGTCGACTATCGGCCCGATCATCCAATTTGGGACGCTGGACGGCGAGGTGATCCAGGTCGGGGGGCGCGATGAAACGATCAATATTCACGTCAAGGCCGGCGACGACATCCACCGCTGCATATCCACCAAAGCACTCGCGCGCCGCTTGGCGCAACACATCTTCGGCATGCCGGTACGAGTCCGTGGCCGAGGAACTTGGTCGCGCGCCGAATCGGGTGAATGGAAACTCCACCGCTTCGACATCGAGAGCTTCGAGATCTTGGACGAGACCCCGCTTTCGAAGATATTTGAGGGGCTACGGTCGCGATTGACTCCGCCGGAAGACGGGCGTCTCAACCCGGTTGACCTGGTGCGCCGGCTTCGAGAGGAGTGACGGCCCTTATGGTTGCCTTCGACAGCACGATCCTCTCCCTTCTGCTCTTTCCCGACGCCGAGCTTCGACAAGGAGAACAAGGAAACGTTGTTGAACACGCTCACGAGCGCGTGGCAGGCTTGGTCGGAACTCGAAGCTGGCAAGGAGCCGGTGCTCGTGCCTTCCCCAGCCTTGTCCGAGGTTCTAGTCACCGAGGGTGTGGACGTTCAGGACGTTCTCGCCACGCTGCGAGGGTCCTCTGTCCTCCGGATCGGCGACTTTGACGAGCGCGCCGCGGTGGAACTGGCTATGCGCCTGCGCAATGCGATCAAGTCCGGCGGACCACGCGAGGGGATGCGGATCACCAAGAGCGCCATGAAGTTCGACCGCCAGATCGTTGCCATCTCGCTGGTCAACGGCGCCCGATTGCTGTACTCCGACGACGACGGCGTTGAAAAGTTCGCTTCAAGCTGCGGCCTCGCCACCAAGCGCGTTGCCGATCTTCCAGTACCTGCCTCACAAGGTAAGCTCTTCGAAGAGCAGCACAAATCTGGTGATGCCGAAGGGCCCGATGCCGCGAGCGCGGGCGAGAACGAAATGTAGCGTTCAGTCGAATCCCCCTCTTCGCCTGCTTTGACACACATCGAAGGCAACCAACTGAACTCACGAACCGCGCGCTAGCCCCCTGCTCGGTGTTCGGCAGGTTGTGAGGCGGACTATCGCGGTTTCACCAACTCGAACGCAAACAGATCGGCGCTCCGAAGGTAGAAACGCAACCGGACCGTCTTTCCGGAGAGCGCCGCGAGATTCAGATTCTTCTTCCAACGGCAAACTTGCGAAACGCCATCCGTGCGAATCGGCGTGAACTCGGCGCGTGTAAAGCCGGGAACCGGACGGATGTACTCGTCCACCAGTTCGACCTCGAGTTGACCGCCGATCGCGTTCGCGTTGACGATTAACTGACTGGCCTCTCCGATCGAGACAAGGCGCGTCATGGCGAATCCCTCCTGAGGCCCCGCACGCAGCGAGACGAACCGGTCGCGCCGAAGCCTGGCAAGGCCAATCGCGATCATCCAGCGCCGGCCGTTCACCACTTTGTTCAGGTTCAACAGATCTTCAAAGAAATGTTTCGCCGTCGAGCCTGCGTAGTACACCCAGAGATCGTCCCCTCGCGGGACCACGGTCGATACATCCACCATGCCTTCGTCCCAGGCGCCAGGCGCCCCGACGCCAAGGAACGTGGCACGGTCGCCTGCTCGAATAAAGTCTTTGCCGTTGTGGCTGAACGTGAGCTGTGTGTCGAGCGTCTGCTCGGAGCCCCGCAGATTCTTCCGGTCGAAGATGCCGCGCGGCCAAGGCCACTTGGGCGCGTTGTGATACACCCACAGGAACCCGAGATACTTGCCTTCGTACTTCATCACCGGCATCTGGTAGAACTCGTCGCCGAGCGGATCGAGAGTGTCCGGACGGAGGATGACTTCAATGGGCGACCAGCGGATGAAATCGTCCGACACCGAGTAGCCGATCACGCGCTTGCCTTGGCCGAGTTCGCGCCCGGGGCGCAGGTAGCCGACATACTTGCCGATGGATTCGTCGTACGGCAGGATGTTGTGGCTGTCGCCCGTGCCCTTCATCACCGGGTTGCCGGAATACAGGTCCCAACGGATTCCGTCGGGCGAGAAGGCCACGGAGATGGCGTGGTCGTCCCAGCTCAGAGATTTGTAGCGTCGCTTGGGATCGGGGTCGCGCGGGTCCTTGATCACATTGGTCAGCGCCCACTGGGAATTGCCCATGATCACGATGTTGTTGTCGCGCGAACCGCGGAACTCGTGAATTCCGAGCTTCGGCTTCTGCCACGCCATCCCGTCCTTGGAGGTGGCGTAGCACATCACGTAGCGCTCCTTCTGCGGCGGGCTGACGCTGTAGGCCTGATACCACATCTTGTAGACCTTGTCTTCGTCGTCCCATAGGACGCAGGGCGAGCCATGCGGATAGACGGCCCATCCTTCCCACGGTTGATCGCCGACGATGATGGGCTTGGGCAGCTTGACGGGCTTGTGGACGACGCGTGTCAACCCATGACGCGACTCGAGGACGCTGTCGTCGAAAAACAACTGGCGGTGGGGCCCAAGTTCGACCGGCTTGCCGGTGTCGCGCGAGAGGGTCTGGGCCGAAGCGGAAACGCACCAGAGCAAAAGAAGAAGGGTAGGAATCATCGGATCGATAAGTACTCTATCGCATCCAGGCGACCGATGCCGCGCGTCGTGGATTGCTGATAGCATCTTCGAGATGACGTGTGCGAGATATATGGTTGCCGGCATCGTTGCGCTGCTGCCGGCGCATTCCCAGCCGACCGGCCAGACCCTCTATTCCGCGAACTGTGCGGTTTGTCACGGCGCTACGGCGGAGGGTGGGTCTGGACCGGATCTGACCAGCCCGCGCTGGCAGTCGGGGGTGACCGATGAGGAACTCGACCGCATGATTTCCTCCGGCCGGGGAGCCATGCCCAGCTTCGGGTCGCGCCTGGACGCGGCCCAACGGAAAGCGTTGATCGCGCACGTGCGATCGCTCTCGTCCTCGGCGCTTCAACCGGTCAACGAGTCGCGGGCCCCCGAGATCCGCGTGCCGTGGCACCGCCTGCTGAAGGCGGATTCCGACACCAACAACTGGCTGATGTACGGGCGGGATCTCGGCAACCAGCGGTTCAGCCCGCTCAAGGGAATCCACCGCGGCAACGTACGTAATCTTGTCCCGGTGTGGACGTTCCAAACCGGCGTACCCAACGGACTCGAGGCCACTCCCCTGGTTGTGGACGGCGTGATCTATCTCTCCACGTCGTGGAATCACGTCTTCGCCATCGACGCGCGGACGGGCGCGGAGTTGTGGCACTACCAGCGCCGTCTGCCGGAAGAATTGAAGTACTGCTGCGGGCCCGTCAACCGGGGCGTCGCGATCCTGAACTCCACGCTCTATCTCGCGACGCTGGATGCGCACCTGGTAGCGATCGATGCGCGCACGGGCCGCCCGCGTTGGGATGTGGAGATCGGCAAGGTCGCTGACAATCTGAGTGCGACCTCGCCGCCGCTGATCGTCGGCAACAAGGTGGTGGTGGGAGTCGCCGGCGGGGACTATCCCAGCCGCTGCTTTCTCGACGCCTACGACGCCGAATCCGGTAAGCGGCTATGGCGGTTCTATACCGTCCCTGCCGCTGGCGAGAAGGGCTCCGAGACCTGGACCGCCGATTCCTGGGAGCGTGGCGGCGGCGCGACGTGGATGAACGGATCCTACGATCCGGCGCTGAACCTGATCTACTGGGGCACCGGCAATCCGTACCCCGACTTCGACGGCGATGCCCGCCGCGGCGACAACCTATTTACCGATTCCGTCATCGCCCTGAACGCCGACACCGGAAAATTGACATGGCATTATCAGTTCACGCCCGGCGACGTCTGGGACTATGACGGCGTCAACGAGATGGTGCTGGTGGAGGTCCGGCACCAGGGCCGAGCGGTGAAGGCCCTCCTTCACGCCGACCGCAACGGACACCTGTACGCGATCGACCGGACCAATGGACGGTTCCTCTGGGCGAAGCCCTTCGTCCGGGTGAACTGGGCCAAGGGCTTTGATGCCAAGGGCCGGCCGATTGTCGATCCGGCGAAGATTCCGACCCCGCAGGGTGTGGAGGTGTGTCCCGGCGCCGCCGGCGGAAAAGAGTGGAACGCGAGCGCGTACTACCCGGTCAGCCGGCTGTTGTTCCTCCCGGTGATCGAGAACTGCGCGATGTTCTACAACTACGGAGTGGAAGCGAAGAGAAAGGGACTTCCGCCTGGTCCGGACGGGTTCAAGTATCTGCCGAACCAGGCGCACGGCAAAATCATGGCAGTGCGCGGCGACAGCGGGGAGATCGCTTGGGAGCAGAAGATCCGAACACCAGCGGGGGCCGGCATGTTGGCGACCGCGGGCGGACTTCTCTTCACGGGCGACACCGAAGGCAACTTCCTAGCTTATGACTCCGACACCGGCAAGCCCCTCTGGTCGTTTCAGACCGGGTCCGGCATACGGAGCGCGCCGGTGGCCTTCTCGATCGATGGCCGGCAGTACATCGCGATGCCGTCGGGGATGGCGGGGGCCGTCGGCGGATTCACGGGAGCGGGCGCGCCGTGGATGAAGAACTTCCGCTCGGGCGACACGTTGTTCGTGTTTGCCTTGTTCGACCCGGACGCGTCGACGGCATTCCACGGGGGCGCACGGAGATAGAAGATGCCGTGTGCCGCCGGGCGACGTTGTGTGTCGCCCGGCGGGCGTGCGGCATGAGGCCGGCTGGGCTGGGCCGCAAAACACGGGCAGCGCCGGGCGACACAAAACGTCGCCCGGCGCCACTCATTCAGACCGCGGCTTGGAACGCCCGCGGGCGAAAGAGGAATTCGACGATGTTGCCTTCGTGCGGTTGCAGCCAGTCGAGCCGAATCGTCGGGATCGACCCAATGTTCAGCCGGTCGATGTGCGGCGCGTCGATGAACTTCCGCTGAAGCTGCTTGTCGTCGGTAATCACCGTGCACACGAGCGTAGGCCCGATCTTCTTCAGGAAGTCCTCCTGCGGGCACTCCACCACGCTGACGAACGGGAACATGTATTCCGTATTCGCCACCGCCGGCTCCGGTGAATCGCAGTGGATAACCGTCGGGCGAATGTAGCCGCAGCGCTTCTCCACCACCAGTCGATCGCCGAACGGCGCCGTCATGTGTTGCACGCCTCGACCCGAAAGCTGGCGTTCGATCGACTGCCAGATGGCCTGGGCGGCGCCCGGCACGGTGAAGGCCGCGAGCCGCGCTTCCGGATCCTGGGGCGGTAGGGGTTCTACCGGCCCAATCCGCTCCGCAATCGCCGCCGCGATCTCCCGCGTGTGACGCGACGCCCAGATGCCCGAGCAGTTGATGCAGCCCCTCCCGCTGTTGGCAAAAACGCTCTCCACCATCAGATCGAGGTACTGCTCCCAGCGATCCACGACGTCATCGCACAACAGGATCTTGCTGAACCCGGGGCCATGGACCTGGACGCGAGGATCGCCTTTGTAGCGTTGCACCGTCGCGGTGCCGCCGAAGATCAGGCTTCGATTCGTGCGCGCCACCACCTCCGCGCCGACATCCCCGCCGCCGGGGTACACCGAAATCGCTTCCCTCGGCACGCCCGCTTCAAAGAAAGCTGCCGCCATCCGGTACGGCGTCCAGGGTTCCTGCGGACCCGGCTTCAGCACCAACCCGATCTGCATCGGAATCACCGGCAGCCACAGCGTGTGCACTCCCGGCGAATTCGACGGCAGCACCAGGCCGAGCACGGGAGTCTGCGCCTGGTAGCTCACCATCACGCCCCGCGATTCCATCCCGTAGCCGCGCGTCAGGATCTCGAGGTCCAGGCCGCGGGTCAACGCGTCCAGGATGCGGTCCATGTTCGACAACACGAAGTGGTTCTTCTTCATGTTGCCTTTGCATAGATGCTCCGGAAGACCCGTGCTGGCCGATTGCTGGCGGGCGAAGTCTTCTGGGGATTGCACACCGTCTCCCATGGGGAGATCGGCACTGAGGTAGAAATCCGCCGCGCGCTTCATCATCGCGATCAGATCGGGGATGGGAATTGCGGCCAGCACGTCCCGCGCGCGCTGCGCCTGGCGCATGTCGCGCCCCAGCAATCCGGTGTTCGCCTGGCTGACGCGGGCCAGGATTTCGGCCGTCCGGAAATGGACCACCGGCTCTTGTTCCAGACTTGTGTACGGCTGGCCCCAACGCAAAATCGGAATGTTCAACATGATCAATACACCCCCACGACCGTGGTCGCGCCCAACTGGCGGAACGGGCGGACTCCGCTGATCCCGTCCCACGGATAGTTTTCGTACGGCGGTTCCCGCTCGCCCTCGTCTCTTTCGAGGAAGCCCGGAATGAAGGTTTCCTTCGTCAGCGTGGTCAGGCGCACGCGCCCGGTCTGGCCGTAGCCGGCCACTTCGTCGTAGTCGTCGAAGGTGACCACCTCAATCACCGCTCGCGGTTGTGGCGCATAGTAGGAGATCTTGTAGCCGTCGGCGGGCCCCACCGGCTTGGAGCACGCCAGGCCCATCAGCGTGTTGCCATAAGTCGGGGTCAGGTAGACGCCCTCACCCAACAGTTCCTCCACCGCGAACCGCGTGAACTGCGGGGTGAATTCCGTGCCGCCGGCGAAGATCCCGGTGATGCCGGACTCGCGAACGCTGGTTCCGCGGTTCTCCAATTCTTCCGCCAAAGCTTCCAGCAATTTGGGCGTCGTGAACATGCACTGGATGTCATGGCCGGCGCCCAACAGCGTCACGGCCTGCTCGATGACGTGCGCCTTGTACTGGCGGAGCGCCTCCATCTCACCGGCCTTGATCAGCTTGATCACCCAGCGTGGATCGAGATCGACGCAGAAACAGATGCCGCCGCGATGCTGGCACAGGTGCTCCACGGCCAGACGCAACCGGCGCGGTCCCGAAGGCCCCAGCATCAGCCAGTTGGCCCCGCGAGGAAAATACTTCTCCGGCAGCGTGTCGCTGAACATCTCGTAGTCGATGCGGAAGTCCTCCATCTGGACGCGGGCCTTGGGCACGCCGGTGGTTCCTCCCGTCTCGAAGACGTAGGCCGGCTTGTCGGCCAGGCCGCGCGGCACCCACTTCCGGACCGGGCCGCCCCGCAGCCACTCGTCCTTGAACGGAGGGAAGCGGCGCAGGTCTTCAAAACGGCGGATCTCTTTCCGCGGATCCCATTCGAGTTTCGAGGCGAAGTCCAGCCAGAACGGGCAACCTGTCGCAGGGTCGAAATGCCACTGGACGGTGTCGCGCACGTGCGCGTCAAGCTGCTCTTTGGCCTGCTGCACTTTGGCGGCGAGACTGGGGGCTTCCGTAATGTTCATTCCATGGACTCCGGGTGTTCCTCCAGAATAATACAGCGCCGCCGCGGCAAAGATACGATACGGAGGTGGGGTTTTATCCATGAGCTTCGAACCGATCTCCGAACACCTCTTCCGCTTACGCGACACGTGCAATGTCTACGCACTCATCGACGGCGACGCCGCCCTGCTGATTGACGGCGGTTCCGGCGCCGCCCTGGAACACCTCGCCGGATTGGGCGTCACTCACGTCGAATGGGTTCTGCACACGCATCACCATCGCGACCAGTGCTGGGGAGATCATCACCTGGTCCGCCAGGGCGCGAAACTGGCCGTTCCCGAGCACGAGCGGCACCTTTTCGAAAAGGCTGAGCTGTTCTGGCAGACGCGGCGGGTGTTTGACAACTACGACGACCGCAACACCTTTTTCACAACCAGCGAGAACCTGCCCGTCGCGGCTTCCCTGATCGATTATGAGGAGTTCGCGTGGCGCGGCTACCGGTTCTACGTGCTGCCCGCCAAAGGCCATACGCCCGGTTCGGTCGCCTTGGTGGCCCCGATCGACGGCCGGCTGATCGTGTTCACCGGCGACTTGATGGCTCGCGGCGGCGTGCTGTATCAGTTGCACGCCATGGAGTACACCTATAGCGACACGATCGGGGCGTTGTTCACGCTGCAGTCCATCCAGACCCTACGGGATCTGCTGAAGGGGGAGGAGATTGCCGGGAAGAGATACAGCGGCGCCCCGTTGTTGCTGCCGTCGCACGGGGATCCGATCCACTCACCGCTCGAGGACATCGACCGGCTGGAACGTTCGATCATGGAACTCGCCTCGCTCGGCCGGGGCATGAGGGTGGCCGGCCGCGACAGCATTCCGGAGCCACAGTTCCTGCCGGAGCCGAAGTTGGTACCGCTTTCCGAGCACCTGCTGTGGGGCGGCCCGTGGACGTGCTCTTTCTTCTATGTCCTGTTGTCGCGCTCGGGGAAGGCCATGTTTCTCGACTACGGCCACTCCTTCTTCCCGCACATGCACATCTTCGCCGACCACGGTGGGATGGAGACGATGCGCTTCGTCGAGCACCATCTCAAGGAGTTGCGGCGCGACTACGGGGTCACGTCGTTTGACCTGGCTGTGCCCACGCACATCCACGACGACCATACCTGCGGCATTCCGCATCTGCAGCGTTTCTACGGGACGAAGTGCTGGGCGCTCGACGAGGTGGCGCAAGTGATTCAGGAACCCGCGGCTTGGGCGTCGACGCCGTGCGTGTTCCCGAAGCCCATCCGCGTCGACCGCGTGCTGAGCGATCGCGAGACCTTCGAGTGGGAGGAGTACACCTTCCACATCCACTTCGCTCCCGGCCAGACGGAGTACCACTCGGTCCTGTCCGCCGAGATCGACGGGCGCAAGGTTGCCTTCACCGGGGACAACTGGTTCATGCACGATGTGTTTCACGCGGGCAAGACCGACTCGCTTCCATTCCAGACCACGGTCTTGCGCAACAGCTTTCAACTGTGGATGCATCGCCGCTGCATCGAGGTGATGGAGGAGATCCGGCCGCAGTTGATCTGTCCCGGCCACTGGGGCGTGTGGCCTTGCGATCCGCGGGCCTTGCAGCAGTACGCCGATTACATCCGGCGCAAGGAACGCGTGTTCCGGAAACTGGTGGGCCAGCCCGCCGATCACTATATCGATCTGTTCTGGGCCCGCCTGCTGCCCTACGTGGCGGAGGTCGCGGCTGGCGAGGAACAAATCTACCGTCTGCTGCTGCGGAACAATTTCGAGGAAGAACGATCCTACCAGGCGCGACTGTTGCCGCCCGCCGGGTGGACTGCAAGTGGAGGATACACGAGCGTTGTGATCCCCGCGCACGGAAAGGCTGATCTGACGTTGACGGCGACAGCGCCGGTTGTTGGTGACGGCGTCCGGCGTCTGCTGACGGCGGAGATTCGCATCGACGGCGTCTCGCAAGGTCCGATTGCGGAGGCGCTGGTGACGGTCCGGGTCTAGAGGCGGTCTCGAGGCCGCTTACCTGTGGGGCCTGCGCATGCCGAACAAAGGTCAGCCCGCACGGTACGGCAGGGGCAGTGCCTGCCACCGATTCTCCCATTCTGCGGCTGCTGAGGCACCCCAGATCAGCAGCAGTTCCTCGATCGCTTCTCCGACGGGCATGTGTTGGGGAACGAGGATCAGACCCGGGCTGGAGCCGCGAGCCTGGAGAAAGGTGCCAAAATGCCGAGGCATGGTCTGGAAATCGTGCGAGACGAGAATGCGATCCTCGGCGGCGGCTAACGCCAGCACGTCGGGATCTGGTACGCCCTCCAGGTTTGCATCGCCTGCGGACAAGAAGTCGATTGCGGGCTCGCGCCGACGGCAACCGCTGACTATCGTGTTATTGAGATCGGCGTCCGCCAGGAAGCGGATCATTCGATCAGCTTCTCCTTGGTAGCGTCTGCTCGCGGGCGCGTTCCAGTTTCTGCTGGAGCTCCGAAGGAAGGGGTTCCTGGACCTTGATAACCTCCTCCTCAATGCGCCGCCGTTCTACCATGTCCCGTTCGACCTCTGCTTTGTTCGCCAAGTAGAAGGTGATTGCACCGTAGACTTGCTCAAGGCTCAGCGTGGGGTAGTCCAGACGGATCGCCTCAGGCGCCACCCCATTCTGGAACTCATACACGACGCGCGCCAGAGGCACACGGCTCCTGATCAGATAAAAGCTCCCATCCCGGCGCTCGACATAATCCGTGGCCATGGTCCCACCTGCCTTCAGTCTATCTCGATCCCGTCTCTCCTGCCGGAATTCTGCCCAGGTCCCGGTCTGTTGGCCAAACCTGCCCGTCGCAGTGGATGCCGTTGGAACCGCGACACGCTGGCCCGGCTCACCACGCCGTCGGCTGCGTAATATGAGGGAACTTGCATGACCGGTAGGACAGGCGGCGGCCATGGTCAAGCGACCTCTCAGAAATGGCTGCCAAACAGGCATCTCCAAAGGCAGAATCCGACATCGCTTTGGCCAAGCATGGCGACCTCGAAAATGTTCCGGCCTGCGCTGTATGCCATCGTCTCAACCAACGATCAGCAGACTCACGCGATGCAGAACCGGGCGATGCGGGAATATGTCCTCCGGCGCGGCTGGACAGCACCCTGCAAGTCGAGAGGGCCGTTGTCGATCGGCACGATTGACAACGGCCCTGAGACGTGCCAACTAGTTGGTCATGCCAAAGAAGCGGACTTCCTCTACCTGCTGAACGCGACGGAGATGAACAAGGGCACTCTGTCGAGCCATCTTACGCGGCTGGAAGAGGAAGGCTACATCCGGATCACGAAGACGTTCAAAGGGAAGTTCCCCCGGACGATCTGCCGGTTGTCGCCGGCAGGCCGGGCGGCGTTCAAGATATACCGGAAGTTGATTCGGGCCTCACTCTAGCGGCTGAGTGACGCGGGCCACAAGCCGGATCGTTGCTGCCAGTCTTCGATCGCCGTTTCCTGAAGTGCATTCCGGCGCGGCCAGCACCTCCGCGCCTTTACGCGAGCAACTGCTTCACGACATTCCCGTGCACGTCGGTGAGGCGGAAATCGCGGCCCTGGAAGCGGAAGGTCAGCTTCAGATGATCAAAGCCCAGCAGGTGCAGCAGGGTGGCGTGCAGGTCGTGAACATGCACTTTGTCCTTGGTCACGTTGAACCCCAACTCGTCGCTTTCGCCCATCACGAGTCCGCGCTGGATGCCGCCCCCGGCCAGCCACATGGTGAACGCGTTGGGATGATGATCGCGGCCGTCGCTCCCGCCCTGCACCATCGGCGTGCGGCCAAACTCGCCGCCCCAGATGACCAGCGTGTCGTCGAGCATGCCGCGCTGCTTCAGGTCTTTCACCAGCGCCGCGCAGGCACGGTCCGTATCCTCGCAGTTCTTTCTCAGATCCTTGACCAGGTTGCCGTGCTGATCCCACGCCTCGTGATACAACTGCACAAAACGAACGCCCCGCTCGACCAGCCGCCGCGCCAGCAAACAGTTGTTCGCGAACGAGGGCTTGCCGGGTTCGGCTCCATACATCTCCAGAGTCTGTTTGGATTCCTTGGTGAGATCCATCAACTCGGGCGCGCTGCCTTGCATGCGGAACGCCATCTCGAACGAGTTGATGCGGGTCGCGATCTCGGGATCGCCCATCACGTCCTGCCGCATCTGGTTCAATTTGCGAATGGTCGCGAGCGAGTCCTTTTGCAGTTCCTCGTCCACGCCCTTCGGATTCGACAGGTACAACACCGGATCGCCGCTGCCGCGGAACTGGACGCCCTGATAGACGGTGGGCAGAAATCCGCTGCCCCAGCAAGAGTTGCCGCCGCTCGGGCCCTTCTTCCCGGAACTGAACACGACAAAGGCCGGTAGATCACGCGACTCCGAGCCCAGCCCGTAGGTCACCCACGCACCCATGCTCGGCCGCCCGAATTGCTGGCTGCCGGTGTTCATCAGCAATTGACCGGGCGCATGGTTGAAGGCATCGGTCACCATCGACTTCACGACCGCGACGTCCTCGAGAATCGTCGCCGTGTGCGGAAGCAACTCGGAGATCTCCGTGCCGTTGGGCGCCTTGACGAACTTGAAGCGAGGCCCCAACAACTTCGAGTTCGGGTTGATGAACGCGGCGCGATAGCCTTTCAACAGATCCGCCGGCGGCAGCGTGCCGTCGAACTTCGCCAGTTGCGGCTTATTGTCGAATAACTCCAGGTGGCTCGGCGCGCCCGCCATGAACAGGAAAATCACCCGCTTGGCTTTTGGCTCGAAGTGCGGCGTCTTGGGCGCCAGGGGATCGGCCGGAGCGACTGCCGCCGGCCCAGCATACCCCGATTCCGCGAGCAGATGGGTGAGCGCGATGGACCCCAGCCCGACGCCGCATTGTGAAAGGAACCAACGCCGTTTCGTGTTTGTCATGAATGCTCCACGCGGCTGGGTTTACTCCTTGGTGATCGTTTCGTCCAGATTCAGCAGCACACGCGACACCGCCGTCCAGGCCGCCAGTTGCGCCGGAGTCGCCTTCTTCGGCAGAACAGGCGGCTTGGCGGGATCGGCCACCGCCAGATCCAGAGGCCGCGCGTTGGCGTCCGAAAACCGCTGCGTCTGCTTTCCCAGCAATTCGAGCAACGCCGCCGATTCCGGGTCGCTGGGTTCCCGCGAGACGCAGCGGCGAAACGCGTATCTCATCCGTTTGGCATCTGTCTGTCCACCGTCGGTGAGCGTCTGCAGAGCCAGCGCCCGCGCGGTCTCGAGGAACAACGGTTCATTCAACGTCGTCAACGCCTGCAGCGGCGTGTTCGACCGCGAGCGGCGGACGCACGACATGTCACCGTTCGGGGCGTCGAACATCTGCAGCATCGGATAGGGTACGGAACGGAACCGGAACGTGTACAGCGCCCGGCGGTAGCGGTTTTCGCCCTTTTCTTCATACCAGTTCTTGGGGCCGTAGCTGGCCGGAGGCAGGAAGAGAAAATCCGGCGCGGGCGGGTAGACGCTGGGGCCACCTACCTTCGGATTCAGCAGACCACTCGCCGCCAGCGCGATATCGCGCACGATCTCGGCTTCGACGCGGATGCGCGGCCCGCGCGCCAGCAACCGGTTGAACGGGTCGCGCGAGTACAACTCCGGCGTGACCTTGGACGATTGCCGGTACGCCGCCGAGGTGACAATGGCGCGATGAAGTGCCTTCAGGCTCCAGCCACGGTCCATGAACTCCACCGCCAGCCAGTCGAGGAGTTCCGGGTGCGAGGGCGGCTCGCACTGAAAGCCCAGGTCCTCCGATGTGGCTACGAGTCCGGTTCCAAAGTATTGCTGCCAGACTCGATTGATCAGCGCCCGCGCGGTGGTCGGCGCGTTGCGATCGGTAAGCCACTGGGCAAAGGCCAGGCGATCCGGCGTCACGCCGGCGGGCAGGGGATTCAGGAACGCCGGAACTCCGGTTTCGACCGGCTTGCCGGGTTTGAGGAAATCTCCGCGCGCCAACAGGTGTGTCTCGCGCGACTTCTGTCGCGCCTGCAGGACCAACTGCGAGGAGCCTTCCGGCAGTTGCGACCACAGCGCCGCCAGTTCTTCGTTGACTGCCTTCCATTCCGGCACGGTCGTGCGCCAGTAGCGGAACACCGCCTGAACTTGTGCCGGCGACCGCTGTTCGGCCGGGACCGCGAGAATCTCACGAACCTGCTTCGGCAGGGGATCCGCCGACGGGTTCGGCGCGGTCGTCACCGAGAGCCGCATCCGTCCCAGGTTGTGATTCTGGTTGTCGTCGCTGTTCCAGCCGCCGTGCTTCTGGCTCAGGTAGATATTCAGCACGGTCCCGTTCGGAAACGAGACCGGCGACTCGGCCGCAAAAACCGCCTTGCGCGGAAGATTGCGCAGGACCGGGCCTGCGTCGTGGGTCCAGGCCGTCTCTTCCTTGCCGTCGATCGCGAACCCGATCGGCCCCAGGACGCGTTTCTTCTCGTTCTTGTCGTTGTAGATTGTGTCGAGCGGCCGCTCGGGCAGCGAGATGTCCGCGCTCGCCAGCGCGATCTTCACCTTCACGGTCTTCTCCGGTGTCTCGCCCGTCGCCGCCTCGACCTCAAATTCGGTGAGCGCTCCCGTGCCCTTGATGGATCGGCCCGGCCCGCCCAGCGGCAGGCTTGCGTCGTTCAACAACTCCAAACGGAAGCCGGTGATGTTCCTGAGATCCGTCTTCAAGCTGAACTTCACGCGGTGCTTGGTGGGGGCATACCCCTGGGCCAGAAACGAGCCGTCGTCCAGTGGCAGGTACTTCTGCCCGCCGGTTGAGATGTCGTCGACCGAGGGCCGCAGCACCACCCACTCCGGCTGATCGCCACCGACCTTCCGCTCCCACTGCGCCATCCGCTGCGCCCAGTCGGGATGCCGGTGCTGAAGGCCGCTCTCGATCTCCCGGGTCTTGGAAAAGATCTCCCCTCGCTGACGCTGCTGGTCCGGCGTGTACACCGCGACGTTCGCTTCGTGCGAGTTGTTCAGGAAAGCGAAAATCCGGTAATACTCTTCCTGGGTCAGTGGATCGAATTTATGGTTGTGGCACTGAGCGCATTGAATCGTTATCCCGAGAACGCTTTTGCCGATCGCATCCATGCGATCGAACATGGCCTCCATCCGGAACTGCTCCGGGTCGATGCCGCCTTCTTCATTGATCATCGAATTGCGCAGGAACCCGGTCGCGACCTTCTGGTCCTGGGTCGCGCCGGGAAGAAGGTCGCCCGCCAGTTGCTCGATGACAAAGCGGTCGTAGCCCATGTCGCGATTCAACGCCTGGATGACCCAGTCGCGGTAAAACCATACCTGGCGGGATTTGTCTTTTTCGTAACCGTCCGAATCGGCGTACCGGGCAGCGTCAAGCCAGTGGCGCGCCCATCGCTCGCCGTAATGCGGCGACCCGAGCAGGCGTTCTACCTGCTTCTCATAGGCCTTGGGACTTTTGTCCTTGAGGAACAGATCGACTTCTGCCGGAGTCGGGGGGAGTCCGACCAGGTC
>JBJXGR010000427.1:0-13475 GCA_046160045.1 Bryobacteraceae bacterium | reverse complement strand
CACTGCGGGACGCTGTTTCTGGATGAAGTGGGCGACATGAGCCTGCGCACCCAGTCGAAGGTGCTGCGGGTGCTGGATGAAGGCCGCTTCGAACCCGTCGCTTCCGGACGCTCCGTGCAGGTGGATGTGCGTGTCGTGGCGGCCACCAACAAGAACCTGGAAGAGGAGATCGACCGCGGCAATTTCCGGGAAGATCTGTTTTACCGGCTGAATGTGATTCCCTTCCACGTGCCGCCGCTGCGCGAGCGCGCGGAAGACGTTCCCGTTCTGGCGGACTACTTCCTTCGCGAATTCACCACGGCGTATGGCCGCAAGCCGAAGGAGATGACCTCCGAGGCCTACCGGACGCTTCAGGAATATCACTGGCCGGGCAATGTCCGGGAGTTGCGGAACATGATGGAGCGCATTGTCATCATGAATCCACAGAACCGGATCGATGCACGGCACATCCCCGTATCGGGAACACGGCGGCTGGCGCCGGCTCTCAAGGTGGGCAGCCTGCACGACATTCGCGAAGCGGCGGAGCGCGACTACATCCTCAAGAAACTGGAGGAGGCGAGCGGCAATGTCAGCCGGACGGCGGAATTGCTGGGGTTGGAGCGCAGCAATCTGTATCGCAAGATGAAGACGCTGGGCATCGCGCCTAAAGAATGAGGGGCGCCGGGCGACGTAGTTGGTCACCCGGCGCGGCCTTTTGCCATCGAGAAGGGTGGTTCAGCCCGTGCAGCGCGAGGTCAGGCCGCGTCAGACGGCTGAGGCCGGGCGGAGCCCGCGGGCGATCGAGACGTCCCGCACAAGCCGAAAGTACTGCTCGATCTTGCCGCCCGGGTAAGCATTTCGCTTGGCGACACGATCCAGCGGCTCTATCGATTTCTGCAAATCTCGTTGAGTCCAGAGAAACGCTAATTAGAGGGGGTTGGAGGCCTCCTGTAGTTTGCCATTTGTTGCACAGACTACTTCGACCCATCCGATTCCGCTCGCTCCACGACCTTCTGAAGAAGTTTCCGCGCCATCTCCCATCCCACCTGAACGTCCGAGCGGTAGTGAATCCCCGCCCAAATCCGCGAAAGCCCGACCTCTTCGCCGATCCGGCGATAGTACTCGGCCTCTCTCGGGAACAGGTATCCCAGAAGATTTGCCCGCGCGGCGGTCAGTGCGTGGTTTGCCGGGTAACTGGGGTGATTGGGCGGTGGGAACATCAGCGGCACCGTGGCGTCGAGCTGCGACGGCCGGATCCTCCAATACGTCATCTTGGCATCGTGACTAGTGATGATCTGGTCCCACAATGTAACGCCCATGAGCGCATAGGCCCGCGCAGCGCGCGGCGGGTTCAGATCAAGCCGGTACTCGTGCAGGCGTCGTGTGACCTCGTTGAAGAACCAGTACCAGACGCCCTCAGGAGTCTGCCAGAACATCGCCTTTGCTGCGTTAATGAACGGCACAGGACCGCTCTTCATCTCCGCAAGCTCGGCCCTGGTTTCAGCCGAGTCGTGCGCGGAAGGAGGCGGGGGCCGGAATTCGGAAGCCGACGAAAGCACAAACGGCTTGAAACCGGGGGCGTTCGCGAAGACGGGATTAGAGCCGACCCACATCCCGGGCCCCGTTGGTACGGTTCCGGTCCATGGGGTCGTAAATCCATCCGTGGCCGCGTACTCTACAACCTTTCGTCCGACGGACCGGCCCAGCTCGAGCCCGGCAATCACATCGCTCGGGTAGTGGAGGCCGGCGAACAGGCGCGACCTCGCGGCTTCCTCGGCCAGGTCGTTAAAAAATGACGCCTCGGCGGGTATCAGGTACCCGAGAACCACGGCTGCGGCCCCGGCGGCCACTGCATGCTCCGCCGGGTAGGACGGGCTGTTCGGCACCGCAAGCAAAGGCACAACTGAAGGGTCGGTCGCACTCGGCCTCGGGCGGCTATGAGCGTACTTTGAGTCCCACGCTGCCACCATGGCGTCGTGCATGGCGACGGACAAGAGGCTGTATGCACGCCAGGACGCGGGAGTTGTAAGCCTGCCATCGTCGAATCTGACATTCACCATCTCGATCCAGCGCATCGGCGGCGAGCCCGCGTCCCAGTACGAGACCTGGTCCCGTGCGTTTGCATCCGCTGAAGACATGAACTCCTTCAGCCATTCGATCTCACCGGCCGCCGCTCCTCGGTCAGGGGCCGGGAGCCGTAGCTCGCTGCCAGACCGGAGAATCCATGTTCTCCATGTGCCCGCCCGGGGTTCGATTGGGCCCTGCCCAAAGGCGGCCGCTACGCTCAAACCCGTGGCCATCAACATCAGCGCTGTCCGTCTGCTCATTCTTCCCTCCAGCAGCGAAGTGTATGCAAGTAGTGCGGCACGCTCAATGATCGCGACATGAATTCCCGATGTACCGGCATGAATCGGGGATGAGTTTAGTAGAATTAGGCGTCAGGAACGGACCATGCAGCCCTCACCGCAAAGAGTTCCTCTGGTTCAGTTTGGCGACTTCACCCTCGATGCGGAGCAGTGTGAACTCCGGCGCGGCAATCAACTCGTCCCCCTGCAAGAGAAGCCGTTCCAACTGCTTTCCCTGCTGGCCGCCAAACCCGGACGAACCGTCACACGCGAAGAAATTCGCCAGAAGCTCTGGGGCGGCGACACATTCGTCGAATTCGACGACAACCTGAACCATGCGGTGAAGAAGCTGAGAGAGGCGCTCGGCGATTCCGCGGACGCCCCGCGGTTCATCAAGACGCTTCCGAGGCATGGCTATCGGTTTCTCGTTGAGGTCCACCCGGCTGGCGGAGGGCCGCCAGCAGCTCGTGAGCGCGGGTGGCGCTGGGGAATGTTTGCCGGCTTCGGGACCCTGCTCCTGTTTGCGTCCGCCGTGCTGCTAACGCTGGCGCGGCGGGAGTCCCTTACGGCGCCCACTTCGCTTTTGGTTCTACCGTTCCGTGCCCTCGACGACGCCGCCCGGCAGGGGCGCATCGGGGAAGGCATCAGCGAGCAGGTAACGGCCAAACTCATGAATCTGGATGGGCTCCGGCTGATATCCCCGGACGTGGCCTGCCGCGTGAGTACGGCGGGCGCGAGTCCTGAGTCGGCCGGCCGTCGTCTGAATGCCGAAGCGGTTCTGATCGGTTCCGTGAGAACTGCCGAACGCAAGATACGCGTAAATGCTCAACTGATCCGGACAGCGGATGGCCGAATCCTGTGGGCCGGTGGCGGACTCGAACTGGAGGCCCGTGACTTGCTGGAGGCGGAGAGCGTCTTTGCCACAGCGATCGCCGGCCGTCTGCGCGGCGCCCTCACCTCCCGGGAACGTACCATGATGGCTCGGGCGCCGACGTCCAACGCCGAAGCATACGAGTTTTTCCTTCGTGGAAAACTCGCCATGCGTGGGCAACGTGAAGATCGGTTGACCGTTGCCGAACAGCTTTTCGACCAGGCGGTCCACCTGGACCCAGCCTTTGCAGAAGCCCTTGCCTGGCTCGCGTTAGCTCAAGCCGGCAAGTTCACGAACGGTTCCGCGGGGGATCAAGTGCGGCGGGCAAGCATCGAGAATGCACGGAAAGCAATCGCCATCGATCCCTCCGTGGCGACGGCGCGGCGCGCCCTGATCAACATTTTCCACACGACCGGTCAGGCAGAAGAAGGGCTGAGGGAAGCAGCCAGACTCCGCCAATTCAGCCCCGGCGATGCTGTCGCTCTTTCGGCTATTGCGACCGCCTACGTGCGAGCGGGGATGCCCGATCGTGCCGTGCCGCTTTACAAGCAGGCGCTCGAAATGGATCCGGAGGATAGTGACACGCTGGGAGAGTTGTCGTTCGCGGCCTACTGGGCGGGGCAATACGAGTTGGGTCGGCGGGTACTGGAGGGCCAGCCACCAGAGGTCGCGCCGTTGCCGAGAATGAATCTTGCAGTCTCTACGGGCCGCCGCGAAATGGCGCATTCCGCCGCTCTTCAGCTTATGCGGAAACCCATGAGTCCGCTCTTCTCTGTCGTTCTGGGCGGGTTGTGCTTGCGGGACTTGGGCGAAGGGGAACTCGCCCGGCGAATTCTGCGGGAACGATTGCCGGTTTTCCAACACAGAAGTGCCAATCTCAGGAATGAGCGGCTCCAGATCGGCCTTGGGCTGAGTTACGCATTCATCGGAAATAAACAACGCGCGCGCGACCAGATTCGGCTCGCGCTCGAGGACAATCCAGGGGATCCATGGGCGTCCTTTTATTCCGCCGAGATCCATGCGCAGTTGGGCGAAAACCGGCAAGCGATTGAATACCTGCGCCAGGCGATCGACCGAGGGTTTCTGTCGCACCACTTCCTGGATTGGCGACACTTTCGCCTCTACCAACTTCGCGATCACCCCGAAGTTCGCGCCTTCCGGGAGGAACTGAGTGCCAAGATCGCCGCGCTCAGAAAACAGTACTGATTGTGATGGCGCCGTCGAGCACGCGGATACAGTCCGTCGACGCTCTCCGCGGCCTGGTGATCTTGACCTCGAGTCTTGCGGCGGTCACCTTGAGGTGGCAGCCGAAGCGTAGACAGAGGCATCAGTGGGCTGGGTATTGAGCTTCGAAAAGCCGCCTCTGGGATGCCGACCCTGTGGACGTAAGGGGAGGCTACATCCGGCGGCGCGCCACCGCGAGTGCTGACGGAATCCCGCGTAGTCTGAGACGCGAGCGCACGCTGAGAAACAACATGCACGAGAACCGCAAGACCTCCGTCGTGCCTGTGAAGTCGGCAGGCCGGTCCGGGAAGGCGCACGGCCGTAATGCGGACATGCACGCGGCGGAGGAGTCGGACTGCGGTGTAGTACCTGTGAAGCGAGCCGAACAAGGGAGGGCAACTTTCGGCGGAGGTTGGCGAGGGAAGGCCGCAGACCGAGGAGAACTCCGATCGATCCAACATGCGCCCGACACCGAGCGGGAAACGCATGTCCCAGGGATGGGTCGGGGTGCGCCGAGCGGCGCTGGAAAGGGAGCAGGAGTCTTGCCTCCATACTCCAGCGGGCGATTCGACGTTCGCATCCGAGGCAAGAGCCGTGTGCGTTATGTGGCCTCCAGAATTATGTGGCGTTCAGCGAGAAGGCCCCATGGAATCCGTGATCCGGTGAATCTGGACGCCACATAACCTAATGTGCGTTAGGAGCGCCAGCACGGGTCTGTGCGGGGGGCAGCGGGCAACCGCTGTCCGTACCGCGACCGCCACAAACCGGCCCGCTTGTTCTTAAGTAGCGCCTATGTGGTCTCCGACCGGCCTGCAGATCGAACATCCGCCCTCCACGGTGACTCGCCGTGATATGCTTCCCGCTATGCCGGGACGCCTGCCGGCCAGGAGAGTTCTCGTGTGCACCCCCCGCCACCTTCAGATTGCTTTGTTCGCGATTTGCCTTCCTTGCTTCGCCTCGGCGCCCAAAGACCTGGAGGTGTACGCGGAACGCGCACAGAAACTCGTGGACCAGCATCGCCGCGCGACGGCCCGCTTGAACGCGCCAGCCGAGCGCGTCGCCGAGGCATTGAACGCTGGGGGCGCTTTCTACCTCGCGGGCAGCGACGCGGGCTGGATCTCCGAAGGTTCCGGACGTGCCGGCGGGATGATGATGATCCGAGGGCTCCGCTCCAATGACGACGCGCATGCGGCCGATGTCGTGTGGCTGAGTTACGCCGCGCGCACCTACGAGGCGCAGGCGAAAGCCGCCGCCGAATTGGAGCGGAAGAAATGCCTGGTGATGGCTTTCGGTCCGCGCCCGCCCAGCGGAGCGCCGGCGTTCCAACATTGGATCGACAGCCTGACGCCGTGGGACGCGGAGCCGAACTTCACCGTCATGGGGAATGTGTTGTCTCTTTGGACGCTGACGGGCGAAGTGGCGGCCGCGACGTCGCGTCGCGGAAGGACGCTGGCCTTTTACCAGAGCGTCTACATGCCGGAATCGAAAGAACGCAACCCGCGCTACCAGGGACGCACGTTCCACCTTGCCGGCGAGCCGCAAATGAAACCCGTCCAGGCCGGAGTGCCCTCGCGAACGTATCTCGATACGGTTGCCAGGATGCTTCGGGACATCCGCGCCCGCGAACTCGACAACATCGCGGCTCTGGGGAAAGAGATGGCCCGGCGTTCCGCGTCCCATCCCGTGCTGCTGATGCCCCATTCGCACCTGATGCCCGATGAATTGTGGGGGGATGGAAAGTGGTTCCAGACCTACAAAAAAGGAGCGAAGGAGTTGGAGAAAGCGCTGGGCACGGATGGCTACTTCATCTGGCTGGGCTACTATCGCGGGGTGCCGGATGACTTATGGCAGGCCGTCCGCCGGGCCAAGGGGCGGGCCGCGTGGATCCTGGTCCCGCAGCCAGGCCAATCGCTCGACTTCGCCCAACATGGCGACCTGGTCATCAATCAGCAGTGGGCTGCCGGCGACGCAGCCGTCGTCTTTCCGGGCTACGACGTGGCGATCCTGCCGCCCTCGGGAATCGGCCAACTCTTCGTCTACGAAGCGGTCATGCTTGCGGCCGGCGCGCGGCCATAGAAGGCCTCAGTCCTCTTCCATCTGCCGCCAGGACTCCGCGGTCAGCCGGCCGAGTTTCTCGGCGTAGGCTTCCGGCGTGTTGTGCGGCTGGTGTCCTTCCTTCAGCAGGCTGAACATCTGCCCGGTGACCACGGAACCGATCGCGTGAACCGCCTCGTGGCGGGTTAAACCTTCGCTCCTGAGCCGCGCAAATACATAGCGGACCATGTCGGGTTGGCCGAGCGCCAGTTGGTTTTCGACGACCGCGTGCAGGATCGCGTGGACTTTCACATTTGGAAGCTTGATTTTCTTGTTCCGGTGGTATGTCTCGGCCGCGGCGATGCGAAGGGATTCGTCCAGGGCCAGCCACGTTTCCGGATCGATCTCGAGATCGGGATTGTAGGTCATGCGCCTACCAAAGAGAATACTCGATTCCGAGTGGGCGTATTCCAGTTCTTCTCGAAACCGCTCGAACTCCTCCAGTGCCCGAATCCGTTCCTCCACCGTCTTGCGGAGGTTTTCTTCGAGCAGGGTCACATCGACATCGCGCTTGTAGAGTTCGATGATGTCGTCAATGGAGTCTCGGCCTTCCCTCATGGTTCACCCTCAGGATACGCCCGTTACCGCCGCAGCAGGTACACGGCAACTTCGGCCATCAGGTTGGGCATCAGGCTGACCGTCTGATGGCCCGACAGAAAGTAGGCCCGCTCCACCGTCAGGAGTTCCCGCGCTACCAGCAAGTCGAAGTCGTTGACACTCAGGAAGTGAATGTTGGGCGAGTCGTACCACTCGTAAGGAAAGAGCTTGGTCTTAGGCGCTCGCCCGAAGAAGAGCATGGCCAGCCGCACGCTCCAATGGCCGAAGTTGGGGAATGCGACAATGGCGTGGCTGGCGACGCGGAGCATGGCCCGCAGGATCTTGAGCGGCTCGCGCGTCTCCTGTAAGGTCTGGCTGAGAATGACGTAGTCGAAACAGCCGTCGGGATAGTCGGCGAGCCCTTCGGCAATGTCGCCCTGGTAGGCGGAAACCCCGCGGGCGATGGCCCGCTGCACCTTCTCCCCGTCGATTTCGATGCCCCGGCCGACGACGCTTTTGTTCTCCGCCAGCCACTCGAGCAGCGCGCCGTCGCCGCAGCCCAAGTCCAGCACTTTGGAGTTGGGTTCCACCAGATCGCTGATGATGGCGTAGTCGGAGCGCCCGAAGAGTTCGCGCACGGAGTGCTTGCGCGGCGGGCGCGGGCTTTCGATCACGATATCGCTGTTCATGCCGCCGCCCGCGACCTCAGCGTGCGGTCGAGAAACCCGCGCACAATGTCGGCCTGCTCGTCCACTTCCACCAGAAAGGCGTCGTGCCCGTAGCGCGAAGGCAGTTCGCAGTAGGCGACGTCGAGATTGCGGCTCCTCAGAGCGCGCACGATTTCCTGCGACTGGTAGCTCGGATAGAGCCAGTCGGACGTGAAGCTGATGACGAGGAACCGGGCCTTGGAAGCCTCTAACACACTGGCGAGCGACCGCTGGCCGCCGGTCAGGTCGAAGTAGTCCATCGCCTTGGTGATGTACAGGTAGGAGTTCGCGTCAAAGCGGTTGACAAACTCGCTGCCGCGGTAGCGGAGGTAGCTTTCCACCTCGAACTCGACACCGAAATCGTATCCGTACTTGTCCTTGGCGCGCAGGCGGCGGCCAAACTTGTCGCGCATCGATTCGTCGCTCATGAAGGTGATGTGGCCCACCATTCGCGCTACGGCCAGTCCTCGCGCGGGAGGCCGTTCCGCCAAGTAATAATTGCCCTCGTTCCAATCGGGATCGGCGATGATCGCCTGCCGGCCGACCTCGTTGAAGGCGATCTGCTGCGCGCTATGCCTCGCCGTCGAGGCAATCGGGATGACCCCCAGCACCGAGTCCGGATACGAGACGGCCCATTCCAGGGCCTGCATGCCGCCCATCGAGCCTCCGGCCACCGCCAGCAGGCGCCGGATGCCCAGATGATCGGTCAGCATTTTCTGGAGCCGAACCATGTCCCCGATGGTGATGACCGGAAACGACATGGCATACGGTTTGCCGGTCGCCGGGTGGAGCGATGCCGGACCGGTGGTTCCGCGGCAGCCTCCCAAAACGTTCGAGCACAGAACATAATACTTGTCCGTGTCGAAAGCTCTGCCCGGCCCGATCATGCTGTCCCACCAGCCTGTCTTGCCGTTCTCCGCGTTGACTCCAGCCGCGTGCTGGTCGCCCGAAAAGGCGTGCACGATCAGGATCGCGTTGGAACGATCGGCGTTTGGCGCGCCGTACTCCTGGTAGGCGACCTCCACGGGCTCGAGCGACGCCCCACAGTCGAGGGAAATCGACGGGAACCTGACCGTGCGTGTTTCGGGCATCTGCATGGGGGCTATTACGCCATGATAACAGCGCCTTATACTGAGGCAGTGCGGAGTCGTTTCGCAGTGGTCGCGTGCGCGGCGCTCCTGGCCGCCGGATGCCAGGCTCCCAGATCCCCTATGCAGGCGTTTTCCTCCCTCGTCGAAGAATTCGTGTTTGCGACGCTCGACTTGTCGCCCGTATCGGCCACAGGCGCGGGGTATCATCGCCACGCCGGCAGGAACCTGGATGAACTGCTGGACGACTACTCGCCCGCGGGGATCGCGCGGCAGCGCTCCGTCTACCAGGAGTTCCGGGCGCGGTTGGTGAAGATCCCGACGGACGGGTTGGCGGCCCAGGATCGGGCCGACCTCGAGATCATTGGCAACCAGATCGCGCTGGTGCTCCTGGAGCTTGACGTGATCCAAAGCTGGAAGCATAACCCCACGCTGTATGTGGAACTGGTTGGCAACGCCCTGTTCAATCCCCTGACGCTCGAATACGCGCCCAAGCCCGAGCGGATCCGGCACATCATCGCTCGCTTGAAACTCGTGCCCGGGCTGTTGGATCAAGCGAAGGCGAACCTCGAAAGCTCTCCAGAGATCTGGACCCGGGTGGCAATCGACGAGAACAAAGGCAATCTCAGCCTGGTGGACGAAGAGATCCGCCGCCAGGTACCACCGGAGCTCGAGAGCGACTACAAAGCCGCGGCCACGATCGCGCTGGACTCGCTGCGCGCCTTCGAAACGTATCTGACCACCGATCTGGCCAGGAAGAACAACTACGACTGGCGCATGGGCGAGGCGAACTACAACAAGAAATTTCCGCTGGTGTTCACGCCCGACCGGACGCCGGGGGAGGTCCTGCGTGACGCGGAAAACGATATCCGCGCGGTCCACTCGCGGATGGCCGAGTTAGCGAAGCCGCTGGTTCCGGGACAGGCCTCGTCGGGAGATCCGAAAGCTCTGGTCCGGAAGGCTCTCGACAAGATCGCCCAGAGGCACGCGACCCCGCAAACCTACATGGCGGACGCCCGGCGCGACCTGGACGAAGCCAGGCAGTTCGCCCGCCAGAAGGATATCCTGGCGCTTCCCGCGCGCGACAACCTGCAGGTGATTGACACTCCGGAGTTCATGCGGGGGATCTATGCAGTGGGCGGTTTCAATCCGGCGCCGGCTCTGGAACCGAAGTTGGGAGCCTTCTACTGGCTCACGCCGATTCCGAAGGACTGGCCACCGCAGCGCGTCGAATCGAAACTGAGGGAGTACAACTTCTACAAGCTCAAACTATTGACGATCCACGAGGCGATGCCTGGTCACTACGTCCAATTCGAATACGCAAACGACGTCCAGCCGAAGCCGCGGCGCGTGCTGCGCTCCATTTTTGGCAACGGACCGTACATCGAGGGATGGGCGCAGTACATCACGGAGGTGATACTGGATGAGGGCTACCTGGGCGGCTCGCCGGAGTTGCGGCTGACGTTCCTGAAAGAGGAACTGCGGGTGCTGGCCAACGCGATCCTCGACATCAGACTTCACTCCAAGGGCATGACGGACGAGGAAGCGTTGAAGCTCATGATGGAGGAGACCTTCCAGGAGCGGGAGGAAGCGACGGCGAAGCTGCAGCGGGCCAAACTATCCTCGTGTCAATTGCCGACCTATCTGGTGGGGTGGCGGGAGTGGCGGCAGGTCCGGCAGCGGTATCAGAAAGCGAAGGGCTCGCAGTTCCGGCTCAGCGAGTTCCACCGGAAGGCGCTGGAGCAGGGCGCCGTGCCGATGAACGTGCTGGAGTTCCTAATGTAGTCGACTTGGTGCACCCTCACGGGTGCTGACGCCAGTGTCCCCGTTGTCCGGCTGCGCCAGCCCAACCGGCTCAAGATCCACCAGTCTGTGATGTATGCGATGGAGCAGGTCGCCGAGGGCGACCTGGCCCGGGCTGCTTGTCGTTGTGCGGGATGCCACCATGAGCACATCCCGTGCCGGAGGACGGGTCGAGAGATAGCTCGGCGCTCCGTCAAGCTTCGACTGAAAAGCGGGACAGACTATATCGAAAAACGCTCTGGCCGGGAACAGAGTCGCTACACTCGAAGACGGTAAGAAGGTTCTATGGAGATCAAGCCCAGTGCTCTCTCCGAGGTCGATTCCAGCAGAAACCTGCTGGGGGCCCTGATGGCGGGCCGCTAACTTGTCGAAACCCCGGTCGCCCCGGCGGCGTAGAGAGGGGTGAACGCGTTTTCCGTGCGGCGTGTGCGCGGTTCCCGATCGCCAGACGGCCGCCGGTGGAGAGGGGGAATCCGTTCGACATGAGATCCGCCGCGCCGCCGGCACTCCTATTCACTGCCCACCTGATTGGGCTCGTCGCCTTGTTGGCGACGGGCGCCGCGCTTTCCGCCCAACAGGAAACCAAGGCCGAAGAGACCATCACGTTCCGCAGCGACGTGTCCCTGGTCCGTGTGGACGCGCAGGTGGTCGATCGCTCGAATCGCGCCATCACCGTGCTGACCAAAGAGGACTTTGTCTTGCGCGAAGAAGGCAAGGAACAGGAGATCCGCAACTTCAGCCGGGAAGAAATGCCGGTCGACGTCGTGCTGCTGCTGGACGTGAGCGGGAGCATGCGGCCCCATGTCGAGCGCGTGGCAACGGCGGCTCATCAAGCCCTGCGGGCGCTTGGCAACGACGACCGCGTGGCCGTCATGGTCTTTGACCGGGCGGCGCGGCTGCGATTGCCATTCCGCGATAGCATGGAAGCGGTCGAGTACGAACTCCAGCAATTGCTGCGGCAGGAGACGTTCAACGGCGGGACCGATATCACACGGGCATTGTACGAAGCCGCCACCTACCTCTCGCGCTCCGGCAGACGGGACGCGCGCAAAGCGGTTGTGATTCTGACCGACGACCAGACGGAGCGAGATAAGGACGTGGACGGTGTTCTCCGGGCCATGACTCGAGCGGACGCCGTGGTGAGCGCCCTGCTGGCGCCGGATGCGATGGGCAATCGTCCGGTCTTCGGCGGCGGACGCGGGGGTGGGGGCGGCGGATCGTGGCCGAATGGAAACCCTGGCGGTGTGATCTGGGGCCGGCGTAGCCCCTATCCCGGCCAGGATCCGAGCCAATATCCGGGCCGCTTTCCCGGCGGTTCGGTCGGCTCGCGCACTCACTCGGCGGGAACGGCCGAGATTGCTCGATGGAGCGGCGGCGACAGCATGCCCGTCGACGATGCTCAGGCGCTCGAAACAACGCTGATGCGCATCCGCCAGCGCTACGCTCTGCACTTTTACCTGCCCAACGGCGTCCGGCCGGGACAGGAACGCAACATTGAGGTAGACCTCTCCGCCAAAGGGAGGAGGCGGTATCCCGACGCGGAGGTCCGGTACCGGCGGGTCTATATGGCTCCTGAAGGGCTCGCCGGCGGTGAAAGTCCGATCACGGAAAGGCGTACCAGCCCGGCCGACGATCCGGACCGGCCGGTTGTGTCTCGCACGCCCAGCCGGCGCCGGCCCATGGTGGATCCTCTGCCGGAAGGTCCGCGAGTGCGCTCTGTCCCAACCGCCGAGACTGAGGCCCCGCGGGCGTCCGATCGGCCACCAACGGCGCAGGAACCTCAACTCCAGGCGCGTCCTGAGCCAACGCCGCCGCCGTGCGGATGGCGTAAGCCCGACGAGGCCAAACGGCCATGCACGCTTGAAGGCGATCCCAAGCCGCCGGTCGCGAAGTTGCGATAGAGACAACCCGGTAAACGCCCGCCGCAGGCCTTCCATTGTTGGGCGGACTTTCAGTCCGCGGCGCGCTTCAGCGCGCCCCTTGAGTTTCTACATTTTCAGGCTATCCACGTGAGGAGCATCGAGCGGTGACGCGCGCTTTCACCGCGCTTATGGCGATCGGCACTTGGCGCGTCGATTGTAGGGGCGCATCCATGCGGCCTCTGCAGTTCGGCCATTGTACCCCGGTGGCACCAGATTCAAAGCTCGCAGGGGACCTTTAGTTTTCCACGTGATCGCTGACATCCAGGCCATCGGATCCATCGCCTTCTCTCCGCAAGATTCTCCACCATGGCCAGACCCAGTCCTTACGGGCCGCTCGGCAACGAAGCCTGGTTGGGAACGTGTTCCATTGTGATCCGTCCGGCTGGTTCAATCCGGCACGGAGCGGCCAGCGGACGTTTCATTCCAATACGCGCCACCAGCTTGCCAAACGCCACCCGGCTTCGCGAGGCCTTGCTGAAGATCCTCTCCAGGTCGACCTGACCGGGTCCGGGTCTCTCGGGCGGCACGAACACGTTCACCGGTGTCCAGGGGCCCGGTTCCAGCAGCTTCCAACTCTCTGGATGCATTGTACATAAGCCTGTGCCGGACCAACGGTAATGCGCCGGATTCAGGCACACTCCCGCTCGAACAGGCCCGTTATAGAGGTAGGCGCGAATCGCCAGATACTCGACCGGTTCCAGTTCGGTGGCGAAGAACCTTGGGGACCAATTGACCCCACCCTTTGGGAAGTCACCCTGCCGGCGCCACCACTTTCGACCGTTGTGGTCATCGGTCCCCAAGGGAACAAAGAACTTCCACGGCCGGTGCTTGTACTTGGCATTCATATATTTGGAGGTCTGCGACTGCATGTCGCGCATCAGGTTGGAGATGCCGTCGGGGGTGGT
>JBJXGR010000426.1:0-3574 GCA_046160045.1 Bryobacteraceae bacterium | reverse complement strand
CCTCGATTTCGGCGTCGAGGACTTCAAGGACTCGGCATTGAAGTATCTGGACCGCGCCGACGCGCTGGTGACCGTTGGCTCTCCCAGGCAGCGGACGTGGGAGCGCGTTTCGGGCAAACTGTGGCGGGACAAGATCCGCTTTTCCGCTTCGCCGCCCGGTTTCTCGTCGCCGGCGCTGGTCGAGTTCGTGCGGCAACGCCTATCTCGCGGCGCGCCGCTCTGATACACTCGCCGACGAGAACTGATTTGGCGGCCAATCGGGAAAAGGCCACGGTGGGATTTCTTCTCAGCTTAAGATTCTGATACTTCAGGAGCGAAGGCGGGGCGGCGGGGTCATGTGCCTTGGCGGGCGCCGATTCTGGAGCATGCCTTCGCACCCGGTGATCGTCTGTATCCCGCCTGGCAAGCAACGCATTGCGGACCTGCGTTTGGGGCGCCTGGCGCTTTGAACCTAGCCGTGGCTGATTGATCTGGCTCCCTAAACAATGAGAGTTGGAACTACTGCATAGTTGATCTAATCAAATTATTAGCTCGATTCGGCAACATAAAGAATTATAAAGAATATCAAGAACATCAAAGAATATCCTTGACAGCTTCGGTTTCCCGCGCTATATTTCCGCTATCCCGTGCGGGGCCGAGAGGCACGGTGCACGTCCTCCGTTTCTGAGTCAGTGGGTTTCGCTTCCGTGCCCTCCGACTCGCCACCATAGCCACAAAACAGAGTCCTTGAGGAGGTCCCGAATGTTTGCTGGTTACCACAGGGTATTGATCGTGGCGCCGTTGGGCGCATGTTTGGCCTTCACTTTGTCTGCCGGTAGCAGCGGTTGCTTCACGCTCGGCACTGACCGCTCAGGGTCGTGTGTTGACTCTTCTTGCGGCGAGCTATGCGCCATGCCGTCCTCACGGATGGACACATTAGACCCACGAATTCCAGGCTTCATGGTGCACCAAGGAAGAAACGGGTTTGTAATTAACGCTGTACTGCCAAGTTCACCAGCGGACATTGCGGGCATTCGCGAAGGTGACCTGTTCTGGGCGCTAGACGGCTTTCGTCTCCCCTTGGTCGATTATGCGTGTCATAAAATCTGGCGGGAACGCGGGCCACACTCCGTCACGGTCTTGCGAGGGACACGCCTGGTGAATTTGAAGATCACGCCCGAGAAACAACGTGTCGTGCTGGGGCGCGCCTTGTGGGGGCCAGAGAACAACTCTCCGCCGCATAGAATCCCAGAGGGACAGTTCTTGTCCGGCCTTGTCATAGAGAGCGCTGGCGGCCGGGCTATGGTGCGCGAGGTGATACCGTTCACACCGGCTTCGGAACAAGGGCTTTCACCAGGGGACGTTGTTCTCACGCCTTTACGCGCGCCGCGCGATTTGGAGTCTGCCGATCACCGGCGAACGCTTTCACTGCAGGTCCTTCGCGGTCAAGCCGAGCAATCGGTCGAGTTGGCTTTCCGGTCGATCAGCAGGATCATCGATCTTGTTGTTTTGAGTAAACGCGATCAGGTGCCCGAGGTCGTGACCGACTCGGCTGAGTGAGGTTGCATATCGTGGCGCTCTTACTCTTTGTACGCACGATCGGCACATTGTCGATTTTGTCCGCACTGTTGCACGCGCAACGCCCCGAGGCACCGGCGGCGGAGGAACCACTCAAGCCCATTGAACTACTGGAGGAAGCGGATCTGGTTGCCGCGCACTTTTCACCGGCGGAGCGCGCCGACCTGCTCTTAAGCTTGGCCAATGCCAGCGGAACCAGGGAACGCAAGCGCACCGAGGCTTGGGCGCTGGACCTATTCCAGATCTCGACACGGCAGCTAGACGATAGCTTGTACCGCAGGGCCATGCAGAAGAACGCCCTCACGGCGCTTTCCGCGGTGAACCCCTTGCGGGCCGCCGATCTGTACGAGTTCCAGGATCCACCGGCCAAGCCCCTGCCCAACGAGGATTTTCGAGCATTCGGAACCCGCCTGCTGTTTCCGCGCCTGTGGGTCCTCCAGGGTCCCGCTTCGGTGGAGCGGATTCAGCAAATTGCGACGTGGCTCGGGTCCACCGGCCAGTTCCCCTACGCCGCAATGGCCGATCTGATCCCAAAAATCGCCGAACGGGATCGCGATAAAGCCAGCGAGTTGTTCGGTCTGGCCTCCTATTTTTATGAACGCGACCCGGGCTTTTTCATCGCGCCACGGGAATACATCAATTTCTTGCGGAGAACCTGGAAAATTCCGGACCGGGCGGTCGCCGGCGCGGCCGTCCAACAGGCGTGGGCCTCCCTGGACAAGATCGAGAAGGACCCCAACCGGCATCGGATGCGATATGATGTCTCGTGGGCCGGCCGCTCGGCGACCTTCAGTTCCGAGGCCGATTTCCTGCGGGCCCGCCTGTTCCATGTGGTGCGAGAGATCGACCTGGCGTGGGCCGACCAACTCCTGAAGAAAGACAGCGGCTGGAAGTCCCGGACTCTTCCGGCGGAGGATGAAGGCGTCCGGATCGCGGCGGCGGCCAGTGTCGAACCCGGAACCACCGAAACGAGGGTCCGGTCGGCCCTGAACGAGCACCGCACCTTTCAGGCAACGCTACTGGCGGAGAACGACCCTGAAGCAGCCTGGAAGCTGGTGAACTCGCTCGACGACCCTGAGCACAGGCTGCTGGGGCAGGCGGCGATTCTTCCGGCGTACGCCAAGACCAAGGCTGCGGATGCTCCCGGCTCGATCTCGGACCTCGACAGGCGGCTCGAGCACATGAAGCCGACGCCGGCAAAGTTGAAGATCCTGGTGGGGCTGGCCGGCGCCTGCTTCGCGACGGGCCGCGAACAGGATGGCGTCCAGTACTGGGATCAGGCGTTCGACTTGGGCGAAGAGTTGTTTTCGCAGGATCAGAGGGCGAATCCGGGAAAGATGGCGTACGCGTCCAACGGCTTCGACGAGGTTCTGCAATTGGCGCGGATGCGCTCGTCGTCACCCTCCCTACAGTTGGCGACCGCGACGCGAATCCGGCAGATGGACAATGCTCTGTTAAAAGCGCGGGCGCTCGTTGCGCTGGCCGAAAGCGTGTACCCTCCCGACCGGAGCGCGGCTCAAGCCAAACGGTAGCCACGAACGGTATTCCTCGAACCCTGATATCACCGGCGGAACCCGCTATTCTTGAAACCGAAAGCAGTGCTTTCCGGATGAAGATCTCCTGCGCCGTTTCTTCGGCCAATGCGCGGTCCCGCCGCATGGTGACAGCCAGCCGGAAGACCTTCCTCTGGTACTGTGCCACCACGCTCTCAAACGCCTCCGCGTGGCACTTCTCATCCAGTTGGCGCCGGACTTCCTCTTCCAGCGGGTTAGGCGGCTGCACGAGCCTATGGGCCAGTTGGGCCACGCGGTTCGCGCCCCGCGCCGCCTGCTCGAGTCGAGTCAGAACCTCCTGGCGGAGTCGAATAGCGTCCTCCAATACTTCCAGCCTGACCTCTACCTGCCGGTCCTCGATTTCGGCGTCGAGGACTTCAAGGACTCGGCATTGAAGTATCTGGACCGCGCCGACGCGCTGGTGACCGTTGGCTCTCCCAGGCAGCGGACGTGGGAGCGCGTTT
>JBJXGR010000425.1:0-7421 GCA_046160045.1 Bryobacteraceae bacterium | reverse complement strand
GCGGAATCCGACCACCAATCTCGTACGGCCCAGCGTCCAGAGGAAGAACGAAATCGCGTCGGCGCCCGAACTCGCCCAATTGGTTCTCTTCCTGCTCCGAGCCTACCAGTGGCATCCGGAACCGGTGTTCCTCGAACGCTCGCTGGCCTATTTGAAGGCCTACCAGAGGTATTTCCGGGTTGACGACCGTGGCGATTTTCGGGAAGAGGTGGGAACCGACGGAGTCGACCGCAAACCGGGCGTGCAGGCGCTGTATTGGGAGGGACCGATCCGGATGGCGCGGGCGGCGGTCCTCGCTTATTCGCTGAGTGGAGACAAGCAGGCGCTGGAACTAGCTCAGATGGTGGCGGAGCGTCTGACTCCCGCGCTCACCTTCGACACCATTGTCCAGCGATCCATGGTTTCCGACGAGATTGAGGCCCGGGACTGCTCGCTGGCGACTCTGCTCGACCTCTATGAGGTGACCGCCGATCGCAGCTATCTGGGCAAGGCAAAGGCTCTGGCTGATGATGCAATCAAAAGATTCCTCTACCGGGGTCTTTTTGTGAGTTCGATGAAGCTGCAGCCGGAGGGAGACAAATCCCTGCGCACGCGCGTCTATGATGCTCGCGCCGGCGCGGGGTGGTTGGCTCTCAATCTCCTCCGTCTCCAGCGCGACAGCGATCAGACCGACGCGGGCAGTTTTCGCAAGCTCGACCGGCTCGACCGGATCTACGGGTAGTGGCACCGGTCGACGTTTTTGGTCGCCCGGTGCATCTGCCGTACGGCCCGCCCGGCGGAGACCCTGCTACCCCTTGGCGCTCACGTACACCGCAAAAACATACGCGTCTTCCGGCCGGTTCCCTCCCCAACTCACCTTCAACCGCACCGGTTGCGTTACCACCGCCAACACCTGCCGGTTGCGTCAGACCAGCGGCCGCCGCAGGCCACCCAGGGTCAACGGAATCGCGTCGCTGCCCGAATAGCCCGGCAACGGCCGCATCTGCCCGTCCGTTACCTCCACTGTCACGTGGCTCTGTTCCGACAAACCTTCCGCGTTCACATACACTCGCGGCGATGTGCCCCCCAGACGTAGCGGACACGAAATGAAGTGCGGGTTGGTCATTACCGGACCGAACTTGATCTCCTCGCGCCACTTCACCGAGTGCGTGTCCTCCATTGTGTAGACGTTCGGCTTGGGTTTGGTCACCGCTTCGAAGTAGCCCATGCAGTCGCGAGGCCACCGGGCCACGCAGACGCTGCCGCCGTACCACGGGCTGTACCAGAAGAACGTCTCGTTGCCCACGTTGGCAAACGCCTGCCCTGCGTTGAGCGCGGGCGCCGGAACAGGTGTTCGTCGACAAAGTTCCGCGCGGCCGGTGTTTCTGTCGAGTCACCCGGAGGCCGGCCCGACTGTTCGCGGGTGAGCCGTTCCGCTTCGCGCAAACGGTCCGGTTTCGGGGCCGGATGATGGGCATCCGGCGGAGGGGTCTTGGTTGGCTGGGGCGGGCTTGACCACGGACTCCCCTGCCATGCAGAAGGACGCCGCGCCGGCCAGCAAGAGACACAATCGCCACATACCGCTCACCCGTTTCGATCACACTAACATACCGGACCGGAAGCCTGTTGCCGGCCACGCGGTACTCGCTGGGGCCCGACGCGAAAACCCGGCATTGGGCGTCGGCACCCTGGCCGGCCGAAGCAATCGCCGTCGAGCTGTTGATCCGAGGCCCGACCGTAAGGGAGGGCTTACCGCGAACTGCATGTCATTCAGCCACCGCTTTGCCGTCCCTCATTTCAGGAGGGCGTATGGCTCTTGACAGAAGGCAAGTGGAAAACACGGCATACGTCTCTGAACGGAAACCAGGGACACAGGCGCCCGCGCGCGCCTCGTTGTCTGGTATGCAAGTTGGTTGAACGGATTCGAGGTATCGACGCGGAAATCGGGAAACGCATTGGACGGCCCCGGTTCGCCCTGTACTCTTCGCGCTGCACACCGCCTATTCGGTCAGTCTGCTGGAACCCGCTTCCGGGCAGCGCCCCTCCGAGTGAGCCGCGGCGTCACTTGTTGTCGACGTGCACTTCGAGTCTGCTCAGAAATCCACGAAGATGCTCAACAGCCCGTACCGCTGGCCGCTGCCTTCGCGGTTCCCCATCGACGTGATCGTGCCGACCGTCCCCGCTGCCGAAATGTTCAGGTTCGGATTGCCCCAGTTGGGATGATTGAACAGGTTCTGATACTGAGCCTGAAAGCGCACCGATACTCTCTCGATGGGCTTGAATGTCTTCGCCAGCGACGCGCTGAACACACTGCGCCCGGGGCCGGCGATCACTCCCTTACCCGAGTTGCCGAAGCGGCCGCTGTTGGCCGGAGGCGCTACAAAGGCGGAGCCATCGAACCACTTGACCAAGGTCCGCTGCGACGAAGGTAAATTCCCGTTGCCCACCCGGTCCGGAATGCCTCCCACGGTTTGCGTGTTGGATGGATCGACGCCGGCGAACGTCGGCGTTAGGAATTCGCCGGTTTGCGCGATGTAGACGCCGGAGAATTGCCATCCTCCCAGAACCCAGTCCGCGGCGCCGCTCGTCCTGTAGTGCCGCCCTTTGCCGACCGGGATCTCCCAGACCGCATTCGCGTAGAACCGATGGCGCGGGCTGAACTGCACGTCGCTCCGCTCCCGAGCGCGGTTGAACGTGTTCTCGATCACCGGACCGCCTTCCGTATTACCCTGCTCATCCACGTCGGCGATGTTCTTGGCCCACGTCCACGCACTTTGAAATGACAGTCCGCGGCTCCACTTCCGGTGGACCTCGGTCGACAACGCGTGGTAGATCTGGTTCCCGCCGTTCTCGTTCATGTTGATGTTTTGATACAGCGGGTAGGGCCTCCGGCTTTGGTTGAAGGCGACCGTGCTCGCCGCCGGCTGGTTGATGTTGCGGCGGTAAATCACCTGGGAACTTCTGGTGCCGATGTAGGAAATCCGGAAGCCGGTCGAGAATTTCACCTCGCGTTCGTAGCTCAGGTTCCACTGCTTCACCTGCGGGTTGATCATGTTCAACGCCAGCGCCTCGATGCTCACCGCGCCGGGAGCGCCCAGTTGCAGGAACGGATTCGTGAACGTAAGTAGAGGTGCGTTGTTCACCAGGTTGTTGATGAAGTTCTCGGTCACGCGGAACGGCCCGCCGTATTGCCGGGAGAAGATGTCACCGGTCAGGTCGTCGACAAACATGCCGTAGCCGCCGCGCACCACCGAGGTACTCGTACCGAACGCCCGCCAGGCAAACCCGAGCCGGGGCTGGAAGTTGTTACGATCCGAATTCCGTAGCGACCGCGTGGGGAATCCCGCCTGCTCCGCTGTAATGATCGGAATCGCCGCGGGGAATGCCGGGTTGATATTCTCCCGCCGCACCTTTTCCGTGGGCACCACAAGGCTTCCGGTCTTGAGATCGAAGTTGAACACCGTGTCGTACTTGTCCACTGCCGGCCTGTCGTAGTCGTATCGCAACCCGTAGTTGAGCGTCAGGGTACGGGACACCTTGAAGTCGTCCTGTACGAACGCGCTCGTCGACCAGAAGCGGGACGACTGTCCGGTCCGCGGAAGCGTCCGCTGCGTCGTCTGCGGCAGGCCCAGGATGAAGTCGGCATAGCCGTACCCCGAAAACCGGTTCGTGAAACTGTAAGTTCCGAACTGCGGAAAGATGTAATCGTTCGTCTGCTGCGGCCGGAACTCGACGCCTGTCTTGATGGTGTGGCGGCCCCGAATATGCGTGACCTGATCGATGAGCTGGTAGGTGGTTTCCGTGGGAATCTGTCCGGCCACTTGAGCCACCTGGTGGAATCCCTGGATCTGCACGATTGGGATGTTGACAATATCGCGCGGTTGGGGCGGCAGCCCCTGAATTCCGAGGTAGTCGATCAGGTCCTGGCCGCTCAGAACGCCTCCCCGCGGGTTGCTGTTTCGCGAGAACCCGGCTTTGAACTCGTTCACCAAACGCGGTGAAAGGGTCCACGTGTCCGAAATCGCCGCCAGGCGTCCGTTGCGAACCTGCCAGCGGTACCCGGTGATGTCCGGCGGCAGACCGCTGTCGAGCGCGCGAGGCTCGTTCCGGCGATAACTGACACGGGTGTAAAACGTGTTCTTGGGTGAAAAGTAATGATCCACCCGGATGTCGAACTGATCCTGGCGGTTGCCCGAAGGATACGCCGCCCGGAAATTCTGGACCAACAGATTTGGGGGGCCGAAATTCGGATCGGGGAAGAACTTGTCCTGCCACTTCAACGACGCGCTGTTAAATCGCGACGAGGGTATCAGGTTCCCCGAGAACGGCTGGTTCGTCAGCGGATCTCGCACCAGCGTGGCCGGGCTCAGCGCCAGCAGTTCCGAGAAATCCCCGCGCCGCATCCGGAGCGTGGGCAAGCTCGGCGTGACGATCGCCGACGTGCGCTGCCGGAGCGCCTCGAACGTTCCGAACGCAAACGTCTTGTTACGGATGATCGGGCCGCCGATCGAAACGCTGCCGTCGTTGATGATGTTCTTCGCCAGGCTCGGAGAAAAATAGGGGCGGGCGTTCAGGGCGCTGGTTGTGTTTATCCAGATCAGGCGGCCATGGACCGTGTTTTGACCGGACTGAGTGATCACGGTCGCGTTGGTCACCTGGCCGAACTCGGCCCGGTTGTTGACCATGTCGAACCGCATCTCCTGCACGGATCCCAGCGAAGGCTCGGCGAACGAGTTCTGTACGCCGAACAGCGGCGAGTTGGCGCTTACGCCGTCGATGGCGTAGTAAAGCTGTGTGCCGCGCGCGCCTCCCATCGCGAACTTCGCCCCCAGCGAGATATAACCTGTCGGAACCAAGGACGTGAACGTCGTCAGCAGGCCGCTGGTAGCGACAAAATTCATCGGAAGGTCTCGCATTTCGCGCGCCGTCTTCACGTCGGCGATGGTCGACGACTCCGTTTCCACGACCGGAGTGCCTCCCGTCACAGTTACCTCCGCGGCCAGATCGCCCACTTCCAGCCGGACGTCGATCCGCACCGACCGCAGCGTCTCCACCAGAATGTCGCGGTGCTCGAACTTCTTGAACCCTGAGGCCGTCGCGGCCACCGAGTATTGACCGGGATTGAGATGAGTGACTTCGTAGTTGCCCAACGCATCGCTGGTGACCGGCTTGACCAGGCCGGTGAGTTGATTCTTCACTTGCAGGGAGGCGTTGGGAACGGCTGCGCCGGCCGGGTCGGTGACGGTGCCGGTGATGGCGCCGAAGGTCGACTGAGCGTACATCGATGCGGCCGATGCCACGCAGAACAGCAGAACAAGGCTGTATCTCGCCATCGTCGTGTGCCCTTCCTTCGGTACCCGTATATCAAACCGCGGAAGCCCAAGCAACTCCGGCCGTGTCATTCCGTATTCCCCGGCGGAGTCGGTTTCCCGCGAATTCAGGCCATCTCCAGAATCCGGTCCACCGCCCGCGAGACTTTTTGGATATGCTCCGGATCGCGCGGGTTCGGGCCTACTTCCGCGCTCACGAATCCCCGGTAGCCGGTCTTTATCAGGCTGGCCACGACCTCGCGCCACTGGACATCCCCTTCCAGCAGCGGAACAAACCGGCCCTGTGTGCCGCCCGACGCGAGTTTGTAGTCCTTCAGGTGAACCCGCCGGATACGCGAACCGAGTACCTCGATCCAATCCTGCGGATAGCCGAACTGCATCACATTGCCTGTGTCGAAATGAGCCTTCACCCACGGGCTGCGGAATTGATCGATGAACCGTTTCATGTCGAGGGGGCTCACCAGGAACTTGCTCCAGACGTTTTCCGGCGTCAGCATTACCTTGGCCCGCCCCGCCGCCGGCAGCACTGCCCGGAATGCGGCCGTCGCGCGCGTCCACGCCTCCTCGCTGTTGACTTCGAACTTCGGTCCCCGTCCGGTAACCCCTGGAACCGCGAGCAGCGCGTCGCAACCCAGCGCGGGCGCCAGTTCGATGCCCTTCTTGAGGCGCTCCATCGCAACCTTCCGCACCGCCGGATCGGGACTTGCCAGCGAAGGCGAGCTGGGCGTCAGCACCCACAGGCTGGCGATCTGGATGCGGTTGGACTCGGCTGCGTCCCTCAGACGCTTCATGTCCTCGGCCGTGGAGTGAAGACTGATGTCCCCCTCCGTGTGCACCCGGACCTCCAGCGCGTCGAACCCCGCGTTACGGGCCCTGCGTACGCACTCAACCACCGGCGTCCCGTCCGGGAAGATCGCCCAGCAGATTCCTTTGATCAGTCGCGCCGGCGGATTGGCCAGCATGGGCGCCGCGGCCGCGCCGGCAAGCATGCGCCGGCGTGTCGGATTCTGGGGGGCGTCGGTTGTCACGACCGATATTGTGGTTTCCGCGCCAGGCCGCTGTCAATTCCCGCGTGTCACGTTTTGTTCTATTCTTGCAGGTGTCCTTGTCCCCGCTTCAGCCGGGCGGACCGGAGACATCGAGAGTCAATTCATGCCAGAGTCGCTCAGCAGAAGAGAAATGCTCGCAATCACCGCGGCCGGATGCGGCGGATCGCTCCTGGCCGCCAAGCCGGCCGCCTCGGGAAAATACATCGAGGCGTCGCGCGAGTTTCTGGACACCCTGATCACCAAGGGCACGGACCGGTACGGCCGCAAGCACACCCCCGTGTTTTGCCTCTCCCTCGACCCCGAGACGCACTCTCCCCCGCGACCTCCCGAGAAGATCGACCGCCAGTACGCGATCTCCTTCGAGTACCTTTACCGCGATTACGGATACTACTGGAAGAGCCACCTGCACAGCTCCGGCTTGATTTACGACCAGGGCGCCATCCGAGCGCTCTACGCGCTCTCGGACTCCTGGAAGGACCCGAAGTACCGCCGCGCGGCCGACGCCTACTTGAAGTTTTTCCTCGAGAATATGGTGAGCGAACAGACCGGAATCTTCGGCTGGGGCGAGCACATCTTCTACAACGTCTTCCTCGACTACATGATCGGCGGGGGCTTCACGGTCCGCGGCAATCGCAACTTCTCGTTCAGCCACGAACTCGAACGCTGGACCACGATCTATGACGTCTTCTGGGACAAAGATCCCGCCAAGACCCTGATCGAAATTGAAGGAATTCACGAGTACAAGATCCACGACTACAAGACCTTCGTCAACAACCGGCACTCGAGCTACTACGGCGGCCGCCAGACCTCCGATACGCTGACGTTCATCAAGCACTCCGGATTGTTCGCGCACGCATTTTCCCTGGCTCACGTGAAGACCGGCGAGCGGAAATACCTGGACTGGGCCAAGAAAATGGCCGATCTCTTCTGGGACAGGCGGAATCCGACCACCAATCTCGTACGGCCCAGCGTCCAGAGGAAGAACGAAATCGCGTCGGCGCCCGAACTCGCCCAATTGGTTCTCTTCCTGCTCCGAGCCTACCAGTGGCATCCGGAACCGGTG
>JBJXGR010000424.1:0-7110 GCA_046160045.1 Bryobacteraceae bacterium | reverse complement strand
CCAGGCCCGCGGCCACGGCGACGCGCTGCTGCTCCGGCGCCAGCGTCGCGCCGCCTTGCATGGTGCCGATGGGGATGGCGCCGGCCATGGGCGCGCAGGCGCCGGCGCCGAGCGCCGCCGCGGCGACGAGGAACGTGGCAAATCGCCCTCTCTCTGTTTTTGTTCATGAACCTCGCTCCGGCCCAGGTGATGGAGAAGATGTTCCGCTCCGGTGCCATCCGCGTCCTGATCCTCTCCGGCCGCAACAACCACGACTGGCGGGCCACGACCCCGCGCCTGCGTCAGATCCTCGATGCCACCGGCCGATTCGATGTTCACGTAACCGAAGAGCCGGCGGGTTTGAACGAGGCGGCGCTGGCCCCCTACCATGTCCTGGTTTCGGACTATTGCGGACCACGTTGGGGCGCCGCGTCCGAGCAGGCCGTCGAGTCCTTTGTCCGGTCCGGCAAAGGGCTGGTGTCGCTGCACGCGGCGGCCTATTCGTTCGGCACGCCCGCGGTGCTGGGACCCTATCAAACCGGCACCGGAATCAAAGAACCGCCGTGGCCGGAATACGCCAAAATGCTGGGAGGCTGGTGGGCTCTGGACAGCCCCTCGACCGGCCATGGGTTCCGGCACGTGTTTCACGTCAAGTGGCAGGATCGCCGGCACCCGATCGCCGCCGGGCTGGATGAATCCTTCCTGATCGGTGACGAGTTGTATCACGCGCTCCGGACCCAGCCGGATATTCATGTTCTGGCTACCGCCTATTCCGACCCTGAAACCAAGGGGACTGGCAAGGAAGAGCCGCTCCTCTGGACGGTTTCCTACGCCAAGGGGCGCACTTTCTATTCGGCCCTGGGACATGACCTCGCCGCCATGAACGCGCCGGGGTACGTGGCTTCCTTCACGCGCGGCGTCGAATGGGCTGCCACCGGTGCGGTCACCCTGCCGCCGGTCATCGAACTCGACAGGATCAACGACGACGCAGTGCGGATATCCGTGATCACCGGCGGGCACGGCTACGATCCATCGTTCGCCACCCTGTTCGACGCTCAGCCGCGCATTCGCGCCACCATGAATCCTCACCCCCGCGCTCTCCCTCCCGACACGATAAAAAAGTACGATGTGCTGGTGTTCTACGACATGAACCAGTCCCTTCCGGACGACCAGAAACAGATGCTGGTGCGCTTCGCCGAGAGCGGGAAGGGAATTGTAGTCCTGCACCACGCCGTGGCGAACTTCAACGACTGGGAGTGGTGGTGGAAGGATGTGGTCGGCGCGCGGTACCTTCTCAAGCCCATCGACGGGCAACCGGCGTCGACCTTCAAACACGACGTCCCGCTGGTAGGCAAGCCGGTGGTGAAGCATCCGATCCTTAAAGGGATCCCGCCGATGTACATCCTGGATGAGACCTACAAGGGCATGTGGTTCTCGCCCGACATCCAGGTGCTGTTGAAGACGGATGAAGCGACGGCCGACGGGCCGCTCGCCTGGATCAGCGGCTACAGGAAGTCGCGGGTGGTCGTGATCCAGTTAGGCCACTCGAGCGATTCTCATCGCCACCCGCAATTCCGGCAACTGGTGTGGAACTCGATCGAGTGGGCCGCGGGACGCGGCGAAGCGCAACCGGTCCGGACAACCACGCGCTGATTTTCAGTGACGCCCTGCTGCGACCAAACCGTGCCGCGAGCGTGAGCGAGCGGTCCTCTCAGCAGGTTGCCGCAGCAGTGATTTCACCCAACCTCGAAATGGTTTCATCCCGAGCCAGCGCGGTCTTTACCGTCCGATTGGGATTCGGACAATGTTGGCGAGGGTGTTGCCTTGGGTCAGAATGACCTCGGCAACACCAGGAGGAAGACCCTCGGGAATGCGCAGGTCCACCTGGTAAACCCCGACCAGGCCGGGGGTCAGTCCCGCAAACGCGACCTCGGCCACCTGGCCGCCGATCGTGACAGAAACAGGTGTAACCGCCAAAGCGGGTGGGTCGGCAGGAGAGACGGAACCCGCCGGAACATCCACGGTCGTGGCGCCAAGCCCCGCCAGAAAGAGCGTGATGACATCCCCGGCCTTGGCGGGCGCGCCGGCTTTCACCGGGCTTCCGTCGGCGAACTGAGCGATTGCGATCGCGTCGGGATTTGCCGCGATCCCGGGCTTCACTGCATTCAGATCCAACGGCTGTGGCATGGCCAGGGCCTGCCCGGTGGAGACAAGAACCGAATATGTGGTCTCGGTGGCCAGGCCGAAGGGGATTTGCGCATTGATCTGAGTGGGGCTGACGTACAGCAACGGCGCCGGGCGGCCGCTGATCAGCACCGTAACCCCGTTCAGGGTCTTGGGTGCGGGGAAGGTCGCGGTCGCGACACTGCCAGCAAGTTCCTGGCCAAGGATCTCCACCAGATTGCCAGGCGCGAGCGGTCCCAGTACCTGTCGGAAGTAATTGTGCAGCACGGCGCCGCGGCCGATGATGGGCGCGCTGTTTGCCTCGGCCGCGCCGATGATATCGGTTGTGGTGGAGGCCAGGCTCGGCGCGGTGGCGTTCGCCGTCACCGTGAGTTGGTTCGAAGCAACCGCCGGAACCCAGGTGGCCGAGTACGTACCGGTCTGTGCATTGGACAAACGGAGCGGCAGCGGCGGATCGCCATTCGAGAAGTTGGCAATCACCTGAGCCGACGCCACCGCGTCGCCGCAATCATCCGTCAGGCGCACGGAAATCGGGGACGGCCAGGCAACGGGCGAAGAGAAATTGCCGGCGAGGCCGGTATGGGTGGCCACCAGCCGGTTGGGAGTGCAGCCGGCCAGGGAGTTCTCGCTGGCCGCGGTTCTGCCGGCGGCGGGGGTCACCACGTACGTCACCTGGACCGAGCGCACTGCCGTCGAGGAGAGCGAGACGTTGACCCTTCCCGTGTAAACACCGCGCTTCAGGCGCGACCCGTCGACGCGAAGGGTGAGGGTTGCGGGAGTGCGTGTGGAAGTAACGCCGGTAGCCGGGCTCACCGACAGCCAGTCGCCGCGGTCTTCCGTATAGACGGAGGCCTGGTAGGGAACGCCCGCGAGACTGCTGGTGTAAATCTGAACCGACTGGTTCCGGGGAGCCGATCCGCCTTCCGGCGCCGTAAAGACCAGGCCGGAGGGATCCAGTTCCGGTAGCGGCGGCTGGTCGGAGGACACCACCCGCAGCACGACGATGAAGTCGAGCGGAGTGTTCGGGGCAGAGGGTGCGTTGACCCGAATGCGGCCGTAATAGGCGCCGGGGCGCAAGGAACCGGGATCGGCGGTGAAGTCGATGGCATCCGCGCCCGCGGCCGGAATCGAGCCCGAGGACTTGTCCACCCTCAGCCAGGGCGACTCCGAGACGACTTGAGTCGTGTAATCCACCGGCACGCTCCCCTGATTCAGGACGCTGAACGAACGTGTCCCGCGGGAGGCGCCATTGTCCTGGCGCGCATTGACCAGTGTCCCCTCCGGCTCCAGACGCAGCATGCGCGGCGTCGAGGGATTGGCAATCGAGACAGGGATATCGGTCGTTCCCAGGTCTGAACGAAAACGGATCACCGCCCGCGTAAAACCGCTGGGGATTGTCGGGCCGTAGAGGATCCGCACCGCCGAGGTGTCACCCGGGCGCAAAGTCCCTTGCGTGGGCTGCACCGTGATGTAGGAAGCGCCCTCGACAACCGTCGCGGTGAAGTCGAGCGACACGATGCCCGTGTTTCGCACTTGCACCAGCGGTGCCGGATTGTCTCCAGGCGTGCCTCGATCGAGACGTAGATAGCTGGGCGAGATCTCCAGACTCGGCCGGGTCGCGGTCACTTCGAGCGAGATAGGAACGGCGATCACCTGGCGCGTGGTGACGGACTCGACACGGATGGTTGCGCGGTAGGAGCCCGGATCCAGGGACGCGGCGTTGACGCCCAGAATAATGCGTCCGGGCGTGGAGGCTTCGGCGCCGGAGATCACCCGCAACCACGGCGCGGCGTCGGCCGTGACCCGGTAGGCCGTCAGGGAATTCAGCCGCGACGCCACTGAAATCGACTGCGCGGGAGGGGCCGCCCCGCCCGCAGCCGCATTGAACACCGCTGAGTACGCCGACAGTACCAGGTCGGCCTCTCCAGGCACAGACAGGACGAATCGCTCGAGCGAGGAGGGGCCGCTGTTGTCCCGGGCCTGCACCGTGAACTCGTACGTGCCCGCAAGGGTTGCGGTGCCGGAGATCGCGCCGGTCGATGAGTTCAAACTCAACCCGGGAGGCAGCGCGCCGGAGACAATCGCAAAAACGATGCCCGTCTGGCTGCCGGTGGCGACCAGAACAATGCTGTAGGGGACGCCTACCCCGGCTGCGGGCAGCGGCGACGCGGTGGTGATTTCGACCGGGGGCGGAATCACCGCCAGCCGGAAAGGAAACGGTCCGGCGATCGCGGCCGGCCGGTTCGCCCCGGATTCGGCAGCTCTCGCGGTCGTCGTTGCCGCCGGCGGAGTGCTGTCCGCGATTCGGACCGTGAAGTCGAATGCGCCGAGCGCGGTAGGGATTCCGCGGATTTCGCCCGGAGAAGTGAGAGCCAGCCCGCTTGGCAATGATCCGGAATCGAGCGACCACACGTACGGGGGGATGCCGCCCTCTGCGCTGAATGATACCGAATAGGGGCGATTGATCGTCGCTTCGGGCAACAGCGCGGGCGTCGTGACGGAAATCGCCGTGCCCGCGCCGGCTCCCGCGCGAATCACCAGAACGAATGCCCGCACCGACGACGGGCCGCCGTCGTCGCGAGCCTGCACGCTGAAGTTGTAGGTACCGGCGACGGTCGAGTTGCCCGTAATGACGCCCGTTGCCGAGTTCAAACCGAACCCGGGAGGCAAAGATCCCGAGATCACACTCCAAACGATGGTCGACCTCCCGCCCGTGGCGGTCAAAGCAAAGGTGTAGGCAACTCGAGCGGCCCCTTCAGGCAATTGCGAAGAGGTGATGATCTCGAGCGGCGGCGGACTGACTGCCAGGCGGAAGGGGAAGGGGGCGGTGGTCACCGGAGCCAGAGGATTGCTATCCGTGAGTTGGACGGTGAAGTCAAAGTTGCCGAGGGCCGTCGGGGTTCCGCGGATCTCGCCCGGCGAGGTCAACGTCAGTCCACCCGGCAACGATCCCGAAGCCAGCGACCACGAGAACGGCGGCGTGCCTCCCTTTGCGCTGAGCGACGCCGAATAGGGCCGGTTGATGATCGCCTCCGGCAACACTGCGGAAGTGGTGACGGTCAGCGGAGCGGACGAAATCGTGAACGAGACTGTGACCGAGTCCGTTACGCCTGCGGCATCGGTGACCCGGATGGTGAGCGTCGAAGGTCCGGCGCTCGAGGGCGTCCCTTCCAGAACTCCGGCGCTCGATAGAGATATTCCCCCGGGGGGGACCCCTGCCGTGATTTGCCACCGGTATGGCGGGGTTCCGTTGGTCGCGGCGAAGGTGAACCGGTAGGGCTGGCTGATCGTGCCGCCCGGTATCGCCTTGGTGCTGATGGTGGGCGGAAGGATGATGTTCAGCGTGAACGGGGACGCTGCTGTCTGAGACAGCGAGTCCGTCACACGGACCTCGATTTGGAACGTCCCTCCCTCGGTGGGAGTCCCCTTCAGTGTGCCGTCCGCCGGGTTGAGGGTGATCCCGGCGGGCAGTGTACCTTTGGAAATCGACCAGGTGTAGGGACCGGTTCCTCCCGAAGGCACGAAGGAATAGGAGTACGGCTGCGTGGCCGTGCCGCCCGGAAGCGAAGGTGGCGAGGTAATCGTCAGTGCCGGGACAATCGTCACGTCGAGCGGCTTGGCCGGAGAGACGGAGGATTGGGTATCGCTGGCTGCGACCGAAAAACTGAACGTGCCCGCTGTTGTCGGTGTTCCGGTGAGCAACCCGCTCGAGGAAAGAGAGAGACCCGGCGGCGGCGATGAACCGCCTGCGATCGCAAACGTGTAGCCTGGCGCGCCCCCGGTCGCCGCGAGAGCCACGCTATACGCCACGCCCACGGTACCCTGGGGCAAAGGGGAACTGGTCGTGACGCTGAGTGGTGTCGGCGCAAGCTTGATGGTCAGCGAGAAAATCTTCGGGGCCGTGGCGGAGGCGCTGTCGGTCACCTGGACGGTAAAACTGCTGCCGCCGGCCGACAAGGGGGTCCCGCTGAGCACACCCGCCGCGCTCAGCGACAGGCCCGCCGGCGTGGCGCCGCCGGTAACGAGATAGCTGTACCCCGGCGTCCCGCCCGTCGCCGAAAGAGCGAGGTTGTACGCCACCCCCACGGTTCCGTCGGGTAAAGAAGAACTGGTCGTGATGCTGGGCGCAGGCTTGATGGTGAGGGAGAAAATCTTCGGGGCCGTGGCGGAAGCGCTGTCGGTGACCTGGACGGTGAAACTGCTGCCGCCGGCCGCCGAGGGGGTCCCGCTGAGCACGCCCGCCGCGCTCAGCGACAGGCCCGCCGGCGTGGCGCCGCCCGTAACGAGATAGGTGTACCCCGGCGTCCCGCCCGTCGCCGAAAGAGCGAGGTTATACCCCACCCCCACGGTTCCGTCGGGTAAAGGAGAACCGGTCGTGATGCTGGGCGGCGCGGGCCTGAGCGTCAGCGTGAAAGCCCTGGAAGCCGTGGCGGACACGCTGTCGGTCACCTTGACCTGGATTGTGGAGTTGCTGCGGCCGCCCGGCAAGGGTGTCCCACCGACCACACCCGCCGCACTCAGCGACAGGCCCGCCGGCAGGGAACCGCCGGTAATCGAATACGTATAACCCGGTACCCCGCCCGCCGCCGAGAGCGACGCGCTATACGCCACGCCTACCGTTGCCTCGGGCAAAGGAGAACTGGTCGTGATGCGGAGCGGTTCGGGGGGCTGAGCCGGAAGGATCGAATCAAAGAGACTCAACAGGGCCAAGAAAGCAACGCCACCCCGGCAACACACACGAATCGCTGTCGGGGTCCACGGAGGCATAAGGCCCAATGGTACCTTAGACGAAATCGTAAGGTCAACACCTGAGATGAGTCGTGTCAAGGCAAAGTAGAAATGTCGCCTCCCTGGCAAAGTAGAAATGTCGCCTTTTGCCTGCCTGTCTGGGGAGTGCATGTTAGTCTGCGGGTGCCGGTGAAGCGGAGACGGGCTCTGCTGGCGAGC
>JBJXGR010000423.1:0-3014 GCA_046160045.1 Bryobacteraceae bacterium | reverse complement strand
GTGCGCCCGGCTGGAACAAATGATGCCGGCCATTGATGCGGCCGGCGCCCGCGCGGAGAACGGGACGATGGAGACGGTGTGAAGGTCCTGTTTTTCTGGGAACCGCCAGGGCTCTCTCTGGAAAAATCCAATCCGTATGGCGGACTCTTGGGCGCCGCGATGGAGCGCCTCGGCATCGGCTTCGAAGCTGGTTTCGCTCATCACCTGGAGCGTAGCTTCCTCGAATCGAATCGCATCGACGTCCTCCATCAGAACTGGCCTTCGCATTTGTACACCGATCCCGACCCGCGGGTCGCAATGGCCCGGGCAGCCCACCTGGTGAACGGCCTCGCGTACGCACGGTCTCGCGGCTCAAAAGTGGTGTGGACGATGCACAACCTCTACCCTCATTCGAGCGACTTGCCGGATCTCGACCGCCTGGTCCGCCTGGCGTTGACGTCCTTGGCCGACTCCGTCATCGTCCACTGCGAATACGGCCGCCGCCAACTGGCCAGCCACTTTCACCGCACCGAGCGTGTGTTCACTATCCCTCACGGCAACTTCATGGACGCCTATCCTGGCACGGTCACCCGCCAGGAGGCCCGAGCCCGCCTGGGCATCGATGAGAAGAGCTTCGTCTACCTGTTTTTCGGTACCGTGCGCTCCAACAAAGGTCCGGAGGCGCTCCTCGATGCTTTCTCCAAACTGCCCGGCCCGGACTGCACGCTGCTGTTCGCCGCACGCATCGCCAGCGACTATGGCGCAAGAATCGTGAATGCCGCCGAAAAGGCAGATCCGCGGATTCGTGTCATCCGATCTTCTTTTTTCGCGAACGAGGAGTTCCCGCTTTACTATTCGGCGGCGGACATCGCCGTCCTGCCCTTCACGGAGATTATGACGTCCGGTTCGGTGATTACGGCGCTATCGCTCGGTTGTCCGGTGCTGGTACCGGCGATCGGCTGCCTGCCGGAGGTGGTCGACGAACGTGTCGGATGGCTCTACGATCCTTCCGACCCGGAGGCCCTGTTGCAATCGATGAAGGACGTCCGCGGCCGCGACCTGGAATCCTGCCGTTCGGCCGCGATTGCCTTGATGCGGGAGTTGCACTGGGACGGAATCGCCCGCAAGACGCTGGACGCGTACCGGGCATGAACCTCCTCACCACCGCGGACCGCGATCAACTGCGCCGCCGCGCGGCCGACCCGCGATTCCGCCCGTCGATCGATCGCCTCCGCCAGAGGGTCGAACGGCGCCTGGCCGAGCCGATTGCCGTCCCTTCCCTGCCCGGCGGCTACTATCACGACTACTTTTGCCCGGACCACGGCTGCGAACTCTACTTTCGATGGGACCGGCCCGAGGAACACCGTTGTCCGGTAGATGGACGAGAGTTCACCGGCGCGAAGTTCGAAGCGGCCTGGCGCTGGACGGCGAATCATCGTCTCTCGGAGGCGGCTCGAGACGCTGCCGTGCTCTGGGTCATCACCGCGGAACCCCACCTGCTCGACCTCGTGCGGTCGATTCTGGACGGCTACGCCCGGCGTTACGAGGGCTATCGCGGCGGCGAGCACTATCACATCAACCCGGGAATCGCCACCTACACCACCCTGGACGAGTCCGTGTGGGTCATCCCGCTGGCATGGGCTTTCGATGCGGTTCGCCCGGAAATCGGGGACGCGCAGCGGATTGCTGACCGTTTGTTGCGGCCGGCGGCGGAACATCTGCGGGAGCGGCACTACGGGAAGATTCATAACTTCTCCTGCTGGCACAATGCCGCCATCGGCACCATCGCCGTCGTGCTCGGCAATCAGGAACTCGCGGAGTTTGCGTTCGACGGACAAAAAGTTCAACTGGAGCAAGGCGTGCTCGGCGATGGCCTTTGGTACGAGGGCTCCCTCAGCTACCACTTCTACTCGCTCTGGGCCATCGCGTCGCTGGCTCTGACGGCGCGCCAACGTACCGCAGTCGACTTGCGGCCTCACCTCGCGCTCCGCCGGATGTTCGAAGCCCCCATCGATCTCGCGTTCCCGGATGGCTCTCTGCCCGCCACCAACGATTGCTGGTACTTCTCGAGCCTGCTCGGGGATTGTTGCCACGGCGTTCCGCCGTCGGCGGAGTTCTATGAACTTGCCTTTGCGTGGTACGGCGGCGATCGCTTCGGTGAGGTGCTGGAACGAAACTACGCGAAGTCGGCCAGGGACAGTCTGACCGCGCTCCTGTTCGGTGTGGATGAAATCGAGCCCCAGCCTGCATCTGCGGCCGCGAGTGTTCTGCTGCCGGACTCAGGGCTCTCGGTTCTCCGCGCGAACGACAGGCAGTTGGTCCTCAAGTATGGTCCCCACGGGGGCGGGCATGGACATCCGGACAAGCTGAGCCTGGCGGTCTTTGCCGGCGGTATCCCCTGGAGCCCGGATCTCGGGACGCCGGGTTACGGGTTCAGCCTCTTCGAAAGCTGGTATCGCCAGACCATCAGTCACAACACCGTGATTCTCGACGGCCGGTCGCAACCGCCGGCGACGGGCCGGCTGAGGCGGTTTCGTAGAGAAGGCCCGTTTCAGATCGCCGATGCGGAGGTGGAGTTCGACGGTGCGCGCTTGCGCCGGGTGATTCTGGCGAGGCCGGGCTACTTCCTTGACCTGTTCGTCGTGGATGCGGAGAGGCAATGTGTCGCCGATTGGATCTGGCGGGCCGCCGGAGAACTCGATCCGGACGGAGCGTCCGAACCGGTCGCTCCACTGGCCGGCGACGGCTACCAGCATCTGTCGTCGCCGCGGCGGTTGACGGCTTCTCCTCTGGTCTGGCGCGCGGGCGGCGCCGCGCTCAGGATCTGGCCCAGACCGGAACCCGGCACCGAGTGCATCGCTGCGCGGGCTCCCGGGACTCCTCCACACCTCGAACACAGCCTGGTCCTGCTGCGCCGGACCTGCGGGAGCACGATCTTTGCTTCGGTGATCGCCACGGATCCGGCGATCGCACGCGTCGAATGGGATCCCGGACCCGCCCTGTCGTCGACCGTGCACACGAGCGAGGGGCCCGAG
>JBJXGR010000422.1:0-20689 GCA_046160045.1 Bryobacteraceae bacterium | reverse complement strand
GTTGAACAACCTGCGGTCATTCGCGCCGCCCACGCCGAAGACCTCACGCCTGGAAAGGGAACGCCAGGCCGAGTTGTGGTTCCAGCGCGCGCTGGACCTGGAAGAGCGCGGCGCGCCGCTCACCGATGCCATCGATGCCTACGAAAAGGCGATCGAGCTGAATCCCAACGCCGCGGGCGCGCTGGTGAACCTCGGTACGATCCACTACCATCTCCGCCGCTTCAAGGAAGCGCGGCATTTCTATGAGCGCTCGATCGAGGTCGACCCCAAATACTCGCTCGCGCATTTCAACCTCGGCAATCTGTGCGATGAGTGCGGACAACTCGACCGCGCCCGGGAACACTATCAGGCCGCGCTCAAGCTGGATCCGAACTATGCGGACGCTCACTACAATATGGCCCTGGCCTGTGAGCGCAAAGGCGACTACCTCCGCGCCACCCGCCACTGGAAGGCCTATTTGAAGATCGATCCGGCAAGCCAGTGGGCGGACATCGCCCGCCGGCAACTGGACCGCCTGCGAGAGATCACCGTGATCCGGCAGCCGGAGTCCGGCACCTGATATCCTGATACGGTAAGCCATTCACCGGACCGCCGGCCGGTCCGCCTTCCTGGAGATCCATCATTGGGACGCTTGATCCTCGCTATCCGCAGCTTTTTTGCGATCCTGTTACGCGGCTCCCTGCCTGACGACCTGGTGAAAGCACTGGGATTTTCCCATCGTGGCGCCAAGACGCCTGCCGCTCCCCCGCCGGCGCCGGCCGCGAGCGCGACCGCCATCGATGGCGCGCTGCAGATCCTCGGCATCCTGCAGCGCGACTCCCGGCTGATTGACTTCCTCATGGAAGACATCTCGGGCTATTCCGACGACCAGGTGGGAGCCGCCGTGCGGGCGATGCACCAGCAGAGCCGCGACGCGTTGAACCGGTACGTCAAGCTGGCACCGGTCATCGACGGGGTGGAGGGCACCTTCACCAAACTCGCCTCGGTCGAAATGGCCTCGGTCAAGCTGGTGGGCAACGTTCCTCCGCAGCCGCCGGCGGGCGGCACCTTGCGCCATCGAGGGTGGAAATGCGTCAAGGCCGACCTGCCCCCGCTCGGAGCCAGGGCGGCCACCGCCATAGTTGCTCCGGCGGAGATTGAAATCGAGTAACCCGCCTTGGATACCCGTTACGTCATCGGAATTGATCTCGGGACGACCAACTGCGCCCTGGCCTTCGCCGAGGCGGCAGGGGCGGAGGACCCGTTGTCCCTGCCTCCCGTGTCCGTCTTCCCCATCCCGCAGTTGACCAATCCGGGCGAAGTGAGGGACGAGGCCCTGCTGTCTTCATCCCTCTTCCTGCCGGGCGCGATGGACTTCCCCGAGGGATCGCTGGCGCTGCCCTGGGAATCCCCGGCCGGTCAGGTGATCGGACGGCTGGCGCAGAGACGCGGTGCGGAAGTGGCCGGCAAACTCGTCGTCTCCGCCAAGTCGTGGTTGTGCCATGCCGGCGTCGACCGGACGGCCGCCATCCTGCCGTGGACGGCGGCACAGGGAGTCGACAAAGTCTCGCCCGTGGAGGCATCGCGCCGCTTTCTCGAGTACCTGCGGGAAGCCTGGAACCACGGAAGGCCGGACGCGCCGTTCACGGAGCAACAGGTGCTGGTGACGGTGCCTGCGTCGTTCGACGCGGTGGCCCGCGACCTGACCGAGAGCGCGGCCGGGCAGGCCGGCTTTCGCAATGTCACGCTGCTCGAGGAGCCGCAGGCCGCCTTCTACGCCTGGATCGAGCGCCATCCCGATTGGCGCGATCGGGTGAAGGTCGGAGACCTGGTCCTGGTGGCCGATATCGGCGGCGGCACGACGGATTTCACGCTGATCGCCGTTACCGAGCGCGGCGGCGAACTGGCGCTCGAGCGGGTCGCCGTGGGAGATCACATTCTGCTGGGCGGCGACAACATGGATCTCGCCCTGGCCCGGCTGATCGAAGGGCAACTGGCCGAAGGCGGCCGCAAGCTCGACAGTATGCAGCTTCAGTCGCTGTGGCTGAATTGCCGCCTGGCGAAGGAGAAACTGCTGGCGCCGGACGCGAAAGCCGCCAAGGAACCGGTGACGATCCTGGGCCGCGGCACAGGACTGGTGGGCGGCGCGATCAAGGCAACGCTCAAGCGCGAGGACATCGACCGGATTCTGCTGGATGGCTTCTTCCCCCAGGTGACCAGCCACGATCTGCCGCAGCGGGCGAGACGAGTGGCCTTGCAGGAGATCGGCTTGCCCTACGCGGCGGACCCGGCGATCACCCGGCATCTGGCGCAGTTCCTCCGGCAGCAGGCATCGAACACCGAGCACGGCTCCGTCCGGCGCGCCGCCAGCGGCTTGGCCGCACCCACTCACGTGCTGTTCAACGGAGGCGTACTCCACGCGCGCCTGGTCCGGGATCGGGTAATGTCGGTGCTCAACGCCTGGCTGGCCGAGGAGAACATTGCGCCGGCACAGTTGCTGGAAGGCGAAGACCTGATGCAGGCCGTCGCTCGGGGTGCGGCCTATTACGGCCTGGCGCGGCGCGGCAAGGGAGTGCGGATCCGCGGCGGAGTGCCGCGCACCTACTACGTCGGCATCGAAAGCGCCATGCCCGCCGTGCCCGGCCTTCCGAATCCGTTGAAGGCGCTGACGGTGGCGCAGTTCGGCATGGAGGAAGGAACGGAGGCCCATGTGCCAGACCGGGAGTTCGGCCTGATCGTCGGCGAGCCGGCCGAATTCCGCTTCTTCAGCTCGGCCTCCCGTAAGAACGACCAGGCCGGCGACATGATCGACGAAGTGGGTCCGGACATCGAAGAGCTTTCTCCCATCGAAGTGACGTTGCCCGCCAATGAAGGCGCCGGGCAGATGGTGCCGGTTTCTTTCGAGACCGCGGTGACGGAGACCGGCGTGCTGCAGTTATGGTGCGTGGCCCGCGACGGCCGGCGGTGGAAACTCGAATTCAATGTCCGTGAACGGGTCGGGTAACGGCATGAAGATCGGAATCGACCTCGGCACCACCAATTCCGCACTGGCCTTTATCGATCCGCGCGAGGGCGAGGATTCCGACTTTCCGCCCATTCACATCCTCGATATCCCGCAGGCAGTAGCGCCTGCCCGCGTGGAACCGCGAAAGACTCTGCCGTCCTTTCTCTACCTGGAGGGCGACCAGCCGGTGGGAACGTTCGCCCGGGATCAGGGCTCGCTGGTGCCGACCAAGCTGGTCCATTCGGCCAAGAGTTGGCTTTCGAATCCCGACGTCGACCGCACGGCGAAGATCCTGCCCTGGGATTCGCCGGAAGGCGGCAGAGTGCTCTCCCCGGTGGAGGTCTCCGCGCGCCTGCTCGAAACCATCCGCAAGGCCTGGGAGCAGTCGTCCGGGACGCCGCTGGCCGATCACGATGTCGTGCTGACGGTTCCGGCGTCGTTTGACGAGGAGGCTCGTGAGCTAACGGTGATGAGCGCCGGGCAGGCCGGCATCGACAAGCTGACACTGCTGGAAGAGCCGGCGGCCGCTTTCTATTCGTGGATCGCGAACAACTTCGTCCGGTCCCGCAAGCTGCTGTTCGACGGCCAGGTGGTGCTGGTGTGCGACGTTGGCGGCGGAACCAGCGACTTCAGCCTGATCCGCGTCAGCCGCGAGGGCGACCGCATCGACTTCACCCGCACGGCCGTCGGCAAACATCTCTTGCTTGGCGGCGACAATCTCGACCTGACGCTCGCCTGGCTGGTCGAAACCAAGCTCGGCTCCCAGCTATCGGTGCGCCAGCGCAGCGGTCTGCGGCGGCAGTGCTCGGCCGCCAAGGAACGCCTTCTGTGCGACCCCACGCTGCCCAGCGTCGACATCACCGTGACAGGCGCGGGCACTTCGCTGATCGGCGGGACGCTCCGTACGCAGATCCTGCGGGAAGAGGCGCTGGAACTGGCGCTGGACGGGTTTCTGCCCTTCTCCCATCGCGGCGAGTTCCCCAAAGACGAAAAGCGCAGCCTGTTCCGGGAGCTTGGCCTGCCGTACGTCACGGATCCGGCGATCACCAAGCATCTCAATCAGTTTCTCGAGTCCGCCGGCCAGGCACCGGACGCCATTCTGTTCAACGGCGGATTCTTCATCCCCGATCTGCTTCGGCAGCGCGTCGCGGATGTGGTCGAGTCCTGGTACGGCAAACGGCCGGAGGTCTTCGACAACCGCGATCTCGACCTGGCGGTGGCGGCGGGCGCCGCCTACTACAGCTACGTCCGTTCGACCGGCAGCGGTATCCTGGTTCGCGGCGGCCTGCCGCGCGCGTATTTCGTGGGCATCGGCGATCCAGCGCCGGACAAGATCTCGACGCTGTGCCTGGTGCCTCGCGGCACCGAGGAAGGCGCGACCATCGAACTCGATCGCGAGAGCCTGCAACTGGTCGCGAACCGGCCGGTCTCCTTTCGCCTCTACAGCTCTCTGACCCGCACGGAAGATCAACTCGGCGATGTGGTGGAGTTCGCTCCCGACGACGAGTCTCTCCACACGCACGCCCCGCTGGTGGCGGTGATCCGCTTCGGTAAGAAGACGGGCGACCGTCTGGTGCCGGTGAAACTCGGAGCGCGGCTGACCGAGATCGGCACGCTGGAAACCTGGTGCGACTCCAAGATCAGCGACAATCGCTGGCGGCTGCAGTTCGAACTCCGCAAGACGGCAGCGCAGGCGGCAGCCCGCAGGCCGGCGGCTGTCGTCAGCGACGAAGCCCTCGACCGGGGCCTCGACCTGATTCGGGCGGTTTTCGCCCAGGGTTCTCTCGCGCCCGAGGAACTGCCTGCCCGGCTCGAAGCGGCCCTGGGCCTGGGCCGCAACTCATGGCCGCTCAGTGCGATCCGCCGCATGGCCGACTACTTCCTGGAACTTGCCGAGGGCCGGAAACGCAGCGCGGGCCATGAAGCCCGGTGGCTGAACCTGTGCGGCCTTTGCCTGCGGCCCGGGCTGGGGTATCCCGGCGACGACTTCCGCATCGAGCAGGTGCGCCGCGTCTTTGCCGGCGGCCTGACGTTTTCCAGCCAGGTCCAATGCGAGATCGACTGGTGGATCTACTGGGGGCGCGTCGCCGGCGGATTCAACCGTAATCAGCAAATCGACCTGTTCCAGCGAGGCGCCCAGATCCTGCTTCCCAAATTACCCAAGGGCGGCAAGCCGGCCAAGCCGGTGCGTGTCAATTCCAGCCTTCTCCGCGAGATGTGGCGAACGGCCTGCAGCCTGGAATTGCTGCCCCTGCAAACCAAGTCCGAACTGGGCGACACGCTCGCCAGGCGGGTGAAATCGGGGGACTACCGGGACAGCGAGTTGTGGTGCCTCTCCCGTCTGGGCGCGCGAAAGCTGCTTTACGGCCCGATGAACCAGGTTCTGCCGCCATCGACCGTCGCGCGATGGGTGGAAATCCTGGTGGGCGTGAAGGACGACCGCGCCACCCTGGGCGAGGCGCTGGCGGCAATGGCCCGTTTGACCGGCGACCCGATGCGCGACCTGGCGCAACCGGTGCGCGACGCCGTCCAGCGGCGGTTACAGGCGATGCCGAACGCGGACGGCATGCTCCAGTCCTTCGGCGGCGAGGACGAAGGCGACGAAGCCGCGCTGGGCCGGATTTTCGGAGAAGAGTTGCCGTCGGGTTTGGTGCTTCAGGCCGAGTAGCGTGTTAAGGCTGGTGCGTCTTGAACTTCATGCGGCGCTTGACCCGGGCAGGTCGACAAAGCGCTCCCGGCTCATCTCTGCTCCATATGCGATTGCCGCAAGCACATCCTCCCGGGCCAGTTGCGGGTATTCCGCCAGCAGCTCGTCAAAGGTCGCCCCGGTAGATAGAAAGTCCAGAATCAGCGAGACCCAAATTCGCGTTCCCCGGATGCAGGGCTTTCCAAAACAGATATTCGGGTCGATTGCAACGCGCTCGAGCAGTCGATTCATCTCTTCAAGAGTACCAACGGCGAGGCCACACAGCGTCGCGCATGGGAGGAGATACCGCCAGCCGGATAAAGTAGTACCAGTTTGCTTGGGAATTCGAGTTCGTTGGATTACCATGAAGGCGGCATCAAGGAGGGTTGGATGGGTCTGGAAGCGACGTGCCGTGCCCATGCCGGGCGCAAGTCCGGTGATGGCACGGCCCAACTTGAAACCGGTACCTTGTTGTTTCGCGGGGATTTCCGGCTGGAGATCCCGCTCGCCCAGGTCACACGGGCAGAAGCCCGCGAAGGGGTCCTCGAGGTTCGCTACGGACGAAGCACGGCGCGCTTCGAACTGGGCAAACTGGCCCCCAAGTGGGCGGAAAAGATCACGAATCCCAAAGGTCTGATCGATAAGTTAGGCGTGAAACCGAATTCCCGTGTCTCCGTGATTGGAATCGACGACGCCGCGTTCTGGAAACAGCTAGAAGCACGGACCTCCGACATCACGCGGGACAAACTGGCTAAGGATTCAGACTTCATCTTCGCCGGTTTCGCGAAGGTCACCGATTTGAACCATTTGCCGAAGTACAAGAAGCACCTCAAGCCGAACGGCGCCATTTGGGGCGTTTGGGCAAAAGGAAAAACTCAATCGGTCAGCGAGTTCGACGTGATGGCGGCCAGCCGGCTGTCGGAACTGGTCGATACCAAGGTTTGCAGCTTCTCGGACACGCACACCGCGCTGAAGATGGTGATCCCCGTCGATCAGCGTTAGAGCTTAAACCGGCAGACGACGCCGACGTCGTCGCAGTACCACATCCAACCCTTCCAGATCGTCATGCCATGGGGCAGTGGATCGGAATCGGCAAGTTGGATCTGGGCCGAGACCTTGCCGGTTTTTGGATCGTAGCGGTGAAACGCGTTGGCGTTGGAATCGGCGCACCACAGCCATTGCCCGTCCCATCCCAATCCATGAGGCCGGTCGCCGGCGGTGGGGAACTGGAACTCGATCTTCCACGCCACAGGGTCCATCCGGTAGATGGTCTTGGCCGGCGGAACGGCCAACCAGAGCTTGCCGCCGCGCCATTCGAGACCGTGCGCGCCGGTTTTGACCCGCTCCTCCGGCGGGGCCGCGGGTTGGGCCGCAGCCGCCGGCTTCGCTTCTTCCTTCGGAGCCAGCGGGCTGCGCCTGGGATTTGGCCAGTCCACGGCGCCTGCCCCCGGGGTGTCGAACTTCTTTCTCGTCTTGCCGGTCTTCGCGTCGGCCTGAATGATCTCCCGGCTATAGGTGGAAGCCAGCCAGATCGCCGCTCCGTCGAACGTGATGCCGCTGCCGGCTTTGGAGTCCGTGTCGAGCCCCCTCAGGACTTTGCCGCCATCATAGGAAACCAGATAAGCGCGGTTGTCGCCCTGATCGAGGATCCACAGGCCGTCGCTGGTGGCCTGGAGGCCGTTCGGTTTGGGTCCAGGCGATTTGAAAGCCGTCTCGACCTTGACACGGCGGACGGGAAACTCGGCGGCCAGCGTAGGCGCGGCCAGAGCCAGGGAGAGGAATTCGCGTCGCTGCATTAGACGAATCATACCCATTCCGCCGCCTGCCGGTCGAGCCCGCCACGACACTTGTTCTGTGCGGCCAAATCCACTCCACGTCCGAACCCCAGCGGGTCCCGACGGTAGTGGGGCGCCCGCCCAGCCCTGTCAGTGCACGGCCGGGCCCGCTTTCAGGCCCCGCGAATCGCCGGGTCCCCATAAACTTCTCCCGTCTATCTACCGATAATCCCTAGTACTTGGGGTGTCTGCGCCCCAGTAAGGAGATCCATGCCCGCGATCAGTGATGTCCGTCCCGCCTTTGCCCCCCCGAGTCCGGAACGCATCGAGGACGTCGGAATCAGCCAGAACCTGCTCGTCGACCTCATGGCGCGCCGCCTTTCCCTCGATGGGACCAACAACCTGACGGGGCTCAGCCAGAGCCTCAAGCTGTCGCCGGGCATCGTGGACTACCTGTTCCGCATGATGCGGCAGCAGCAGATGATCGAAGTGAAGGGCATGCTCGGCAACGACTACTGGGTGTCTTTGTCCGGCGCCGGACGGGCGCTGGCCACGGAGCGCTTTTCGCTCTGTCACTACGCCGGTCCCGCGCCCGTCTCGCTGAAGGAATACCATGCCGCCGTGAAGGCCCAGGCAGCGGAGGTGGACATCAACCGGCGAGTCCTGCGAAACGCGTTGTCGGACCTGGTGACCACGGATGAATTGCTGGACCAACTCGGGCCGGCGGTCATCTCGCAAACCTCCATCTTTCTTTACGGGCCTACCGGAAACGGTAAGACCAGCCTGGCTGAACGGCTGTTGCGCGTGTACCACGACGCCATCCTGATGCCCTACGCCGTCGAGGTGGACAACCAGATCATTGCCCTTTACGACCCGGTGGTTCACCACCGCATTGAAACGCAGGATGCGGACATCGACCCGCGCTGGGTGTTGTGCCGGCGTCCCTGCATCCTGGTGGGCGGCGAACTGGTTCCAGGGATGGTGGAGTTGCGCCTGGACGAGTCGTCGGGAATCTACTCGGCGCCGCTGCAGATGAAGGCCAATAACGGCATCTTCATCATCGACGACTTCGGGCGGCAATTGATCTCACCTCGCGACCTGCTGAACCGCTGGATCGTGCCTCTCGACCGCCGCGTCGACTACCTGTCGCTGCGGTATGGGGTGAAATTCCAGATTCCTTTCGAAGTGCTGGTGGTCTTCGCGACGAACCTGGATCCGAACGACCTTGCGGACGAGGCGTTCCTGCGCCGGATTCACAACAAGATCTACATTGAGCCCGTGACCGCCGCGACGTTCGACGAGATCCTGAGGCGCGTCGCCACGTCGCGAAATATCCCGGTGTCACCGCAAGCCTGCGAAGAACTGCGCCGGTTGTGCTTGAATGACGGCCGCACCGATCTGCGCGCCTGTTATCCGGTCGATATCTGCAACATCCTGCACTCCATCAGCCGGTACGAGAAGAAGGCGATCGTGTTGAACCGGGAGAGCATCGAGCGAGCGGTGAATCTGTACTTTGCCCGGTCCTGAAGCACAGCCGCGCCGTGGGGTGGCGTTTTCTCAGATCCGCGACTTCTCGGAGCCGCGACCGGAAGGGAGCGGACCTCCCCTCCCGGCCGAACCAGCGCCTCTATGCGTTGGCGACCAACAGCTTCAAGATCTGAAACGTCACCCAGGCGACAGCCGCCGAGGCGGGAATCGTCAGAATCCAGGCCCACATGATATTGGCGGCGACGCCCCACCGCACCGCCTTCAAGCGGTGGATCGACCCGACGCCCGCGATCGATCCCGCGATGGCGTGAGTCGTCGACACAGGCAGATGCAGTTCCGTCGCGGTCAGGACGGCGATGGCGGCGCCGGTCTCCGCGCAGAATCCGCTCCTCGGCTTGAGGCGCGTGAGGCGGGAGCCCATGGTCCGCACGATCCGCCAGCCGCCGCTGAGTGTTCCCAGGCCGATCGCAGCGTGGGCCGCGAAGATCACCCAGACCGGCACCCTGAACGTGTCCAGATACCCGGAAGTGAACAGGACCCCGGCGATGATTCCCATCGTCTTCTGGGCGTCGTTGGTGCCGTGGGAATAACTGAACGCGGCGGCCGAAACCAACTGCAACTTTCGAAACCAAACATCCATCTTCTTAGGAGTTGCATTTCGAAAGATCCAGTGCACCAGAATCATTAATATATAAGCCGACAGCAGACCGATCAGAGGAGCCAGGACGATGAAGATCAGCGTCATGGGCCACTTTCCGACGATGAGCGCCTCAAAGCCCGAGCGAGCAATCGCCGCTCCGGCGTAGCCGCCGATCAGCGCGTGCGACGAACTCGTAGGCAGACCCAGCCACCAGGTCAACAGATCCCAGGCGATCGCGCCGATGAGGCCGGCGAGAATCACCCACGGCGTGACGATGTTCAGGTCGACGAATCCGGCTCCCACCGTGGTCGCGACGCCAGTGCCGAAACTGAAGGCGGAAACGAAGTTGAAGAAAGCCGCCCACACCACGGCCTGCAGAGGACTCAGCACCCGGGTCGCCACGATCGTCGCAATGGAGTTGGCGGCGTCATGGAAGCCGTTGATGTAGTCAAAAACAAGTGCGATGGCGATGATCAGGATCGCCAGAGCCAGCGTCGGGTCCATTGGAGATCAACTGTTCTTGACGACCACCGTTTGCAGGACATCGGCAACGTCTTCACAACGGTCGGTCGTCTGCTCGAGATACTCGTGGACTTCCTTCTGCTTGATCAAAGCGATGGCATCACTTGTGTTTCGAAACAAATCGGAAACCACTTGCCTTAGAATCGAGTCAGCTTCGTCCTCCAGGCGATTGATTTCAATACAATGTGGCAAGACAGCATGGTCGCCGCTCAAGGCCTGGAAGGCCTTTTCCAGGCACGCCGCGCATTGGTCGATGATTTCACACAGCCGCACGACCGTGACGGGAATGGGCTCCAGCCGGTACGCGGCGATGCGGTATGCCGCATCCTCGATGCCGTCCAGCACGTCGTCCAGGTGAGACGCCAGCGAGTGAATGTCCTCGGGATCGAGCGGCGTGATGAACGTCTGGTTGAGGCGGGTAAAAACATCGTGGATGATTTCGTCTCCCTCCTCTTCCAGCACCCGGATCTTTTCCGCCGAGTGCACGACCGCGGAATTGCCTTTCCTGACTCCGTCCAGGAGCAACTGCGAAGACTGGCGGATCTTGGTCACCTGGTCGAGGAAGAGGGCGTAAAACCGCTCTTCGCGCGGAAGTAGTCTCATAAACGCTCGCAGTGCTGCAGACTCATGGGAAGGGCAACAAAGACTCGTTATTGTAGCAGTCCACGGTGTTACAAATCCGTTACGATCGGGAAGAGTTCCGCCGGCGCGGAGATCCCCGTCCTTCTTTGATCCTCCAGGTTCAGGTAGCGGGTGTCAAGCAGGCGCCCAGGGTCCAGATTGCCCATGGCGGAGAGAAGGTTTTCTTTCAGGTGAGGATGGTCGAGTTCCAGGGAGGCAAAGACGTCGCGGAGCGAGCGGCGGACGGTCCCCGTCTTCTGGGAACAGCCACACGGGATCAACGGGGCGCCGAGCGATTCGGCGAATGCGGTGGTCAACTTCTCCGTAACGAAGACGAGCGGGCGGATAAGCCGGAAATCATTCTCCCGTGAAACGGTCACCGGAGGCAGCGCGCTCAGCTTCCCGGTGAACATTGCATTCCGCAGGAGAGCTTCACAGAAATCATCGGCGGTATGGCCGAAAGCGATGACGTTGGCGCCCAGGCCGCGAGCGACTTCATAGACTGCGCGCCGCCGGTAGCGGCTACAAAGGTCGCAGCCGTGGTCCGGTTGCTCATCGAGGAGGCGCACCGACGGGTTGTCGTGGAAATAGGTCCAGTCGATGCTCCTCAAGCGCAGCCACTCTCCCAGCGGCGCGATCGGCCGCAGGAACTTGCCTTGTTCCACCGTGAACGCGCAAACGGAGAAATCGACGGGAGCGCGCCGCGAAAGACGGATGAGCACCTCCAGCAGAGTCAGCGAATCCTTGCCCCCGGACAGCGCGACGGCGACACGGTCGCCATCCCGGATCATGCGGAAGCGATGGACCGCTTCGCCGACCTTGCGCAGGAGTGTCTTTTCCAGTTCCACAGGGGCCTTTTATGAAGAGAAGCCCTGCAAGGTGTGCGGCCTTACAGGGCGGGTCGCTTTCAGCTTGGGAGCCAGGAGCGACTGTGCTCTTATTATCGCACGCACTAAGCGATCCGAAAGTTCACCAACTCGATCTCAGCGACTTCCAGCGCGCGGCGGACTTCCGGCGCGACGAGCGCGGCCAACTCATCGGCGCGCGAGTCCTTCAGGCGGGTCCGGGCGCCGCGAAGAGCGGGCCCGCACTTCCCCGGATGGCACATGAACTCGGTGAGCCCCGGCGGAAGTGCCCGGATCAACCGGACCAGTTCGGCGGCGCGAAAGCGCCCGGTGAGCTGGAATCCGGCGAAGTAGTCGGTCGTGCGGCAGTGGTGGCTGCGCAACACCCGCTCAAAGCGCGCGGACAGGAAGCGAAGCCCGTCGCTGGTGGCGCGCTTCAGCCACGGCGCGGCGCCGCGGGCGGCGGTTCGCGGAAGATCGAACGGCCTGCGCACCCAGGGAATCCGGAACTCCTCCGACAACCGGGCCACCGCGTCCAGCACCGGCGGAGCGAGATGGGTGTGCTTGTGCGTGTCCAGATGGGACGGCCGGATGCCGGCGGCCAGGATGCGATTCACCTGCGCGGCCAACTCCTCGTGAATCTGCATGCGGCGGGACACGATCGCCCCCAGCAACTGCGGGACGGTGGCGGGCAAAGCGCGGTCCGGGGCAAGGACGGACTTGCCGCCGACCAGCGCCAGGTGGCAGCCGACGTCGAGGCCCGGATGCTCTTTTGCCAGCCGGACGGCGTCGTCAAACGCCTCGCCGTTGGCCATCAAGGTAGTCGACGTCAGGATGCCCGCCGTGTGCGCCTCGAGAATGCCTTCGTTGACGTCCGCGGTGAACCCGAAATCGTCGGCGTTGACGATCAGTCGCTTTCGAATCTGAATCGCAAGTTCAGGCAGCAAGTCAGAAAATCGCGAGCTTGATCCGCAGGAATTTCTTTGGATTCGCCCGCATGTCTTTCAGGAGGTCGCGGAGCTCGCGCGTGGTCCCGTTGAGGGACTCGTACAACTGCGGATTCACCATCAACTGCCCCAGCGTGCCTTGTCCGGTATTGACCTTCTCGATGCTGGTATCCAGCCTCGCGATCAACTGCGAGATCTGGCGGTACAGCGTCTCGTCGTTAAGCAGTTTGCCGGCCGTTCCTTTGCCCGCGCTGACGCCGGCAAGAATTCCCCGGAGATCCACGATGGCCTTCCTGGCTTCGTCATACACGGCCTGGTCTTTCAGCAGCTTGCCGGCCGTGCCTTCTCCCCGTTCGAGCGCGGCGAGCAGGTCGTTGATCTTTGCGATGGGCTTGCGGACCTCCTCGTAGAGCGCATCGTCATGCAAGAGCCTGCTGATGGTGCCCTTGCCGGTGTTCACCGAAGCCATGGCTTTGTGTGCTTCCGCCAGGGTTCCGTTGAGCCGCTTGTAGAGTTCTTCGTCACGAAGAATCTTGCCGACATTTCCCTTTCCGGCCTCGATGTCGGCCAGTAGCGAATCGATGCGCTTGAGCGATACCTGCAATCCCCCAATCAGGTCCCCGGCCCGCGTCATGAGTTGTGGAATATCCTGGACCGGCTCCGAGACCAGAATGCCTCCATCCTTGATCGGCTGCCGGCTACGGCCCTTGGTGATGTTGATGAACTTGTCGCCGAGCAGGTTGGCGGCGCTGACGCCGGCGTTGGAGTCCTCCGGGATCTGGGCCAGGTAGTTCCTCTTCACCTTCATCTCAATTTCCACCACTTTGCCAGGCTCGCTCGAGCCGGTGAACAGGATACGGGAGATCTCGCCGATGAGAATTCCGTTGAGCCGAACGGGCGAAGCCTCCGACATGGCGGCCGAATCCTGCATGAAGGTCTTGAGGGTGGCCGTGCTTTCAAACAGGGAACCGCTGCCGGTAAGAAGAAAAATCAGTACGGCGAGGATCACCAAGGCGACGACCGCCATGATGCCGACTCTCAATTGTGCCCACGATACTTTGGCGGCGGACGGCATGAGTTATCCGTTGTGCTTCACAAATTTTGCCACATACGGATCGGTGGACGCTTCCATCTCCGACTGAGGGCCTTCAAAAATCAGGCGTCCTTCCCGGAACCCGAGGAACAACGTGGCGACAGCGGGACGGTTGGCCCCTCGCGCCGGTTCGAGCCTTCCAGATTCCGGATCGTAGCAGTAGTTGGCCAGAACATGGCCGTTCTGGTAACGGTGCGTCACCATCAACGTTGTGGTGTGGCTAATGTCGCGCTGCTTGACGATCAGCGTACAGATGGTGTTGGCGGTGATCGGATCCAGGCCCGCGGTGGGCGAGTCGTAGAGCAGCAGGGGCGGTTCGGTGACAACGGCGCGGGCGATGGCGACGCGCCGGCGCATTCCGCCGGAAAGCTCCGAGGGAAACTTCTCGAGTGTGTGCTCGAGTTCCACGAAACGGAGCGCTTCCCGGACGCGGCGTGATGCTTCCTCGGGCGCGCAGCGAATGGCCTTCTGGTTCAACAGGGGGTAGGCGACGTTCTCCTCGATGGTCAGCGAGTCGAACAACGCGCCCTCCTGGAAAAGCATCCCGATTTTGCTCCGGAGATCGAACAGGTGTTGCTCGCTCATTTGCGAAATGTCTTCGCCGAAGAGCAGTACACGTCCCGAGTCCGGTCGTACCAGTCCCAGAGCCGTCTTAAGCGTGACGGTCTTTCCGGACCCCGCCGCGCCGAACAGGATGCGGGTTTCGCCCCTGGGGACTTTGAAGGACACGTTCTGAATGGCGATCTCGCCATCGAACGAAACAGCGACGTTGTCGAACTCGATCGCGATTCCGGAACTGTTCGCGGGCATCACTGGACCACATTCCCCACAAAAGCCTTGGTAATGAAAAAGGTGAGAATAAAGACCAGCAAAGAGGCGGCCACGACGGCCTGAGTGGTGGCGCGGCCCACGCCCTGAGTGCCGCCGCTGGTCCGGAGGCCGTAGAAGCAGCCGACCAGGGACACGGCAAAAGCAAAGACAAAAGGCTTGATCAGGCCCTGCGCGACGTCCCTCCACTCAATGGCCGTCCACACGGTGTGCCAGTACAGGCTCGGCGTTAGATTCAGCTGGTAGTAGGCCACCAGAAATCCGCCGAACATCGCGGTGAAGTCCGCGATGATGGTGAGGAGCGGCAGAACCACAGCCGTAGCGATGACGCGCGGTGTCACGAGCTTTTGGATCGGGTCTGTTCCCAGAGCGCGCATGGCGTCGATCTGTTCGCTCACCTTCATGGAGCCGATTTCACTGGCCATGCCGGAGGAGTTCCTGCCGGCCACCATCAACGCGGTCAGCACGGGACCGAGTTCGCGCACGATGGTGATGGCAACCACCGTGCCGGTCCGTCCCACCTGTCCGTATTGGGCGAGCGCGCGGGACATTTGCAGAGCCATCACGGCGCCGCTGAAGAATCCGGTCAGGATGGCGATGGGCAGACTTCCGACGCCGATCTGATCCATCTGGAGGATGATGTCGTCGCCGTAGTGGGGGCGGCGGAAAACATTGCGCAACGCCCGACCGCTGAGGAGAAAGAACTCCTGCGTGTCCTGGATTGGACCCTTGAGGAAATCAAGCAACCGGCGTCTCCCACCCCACGATGCTACGATACCACCTGGAACCTCCCCGAGCATGAGCGGACTGACGGACATCGCCGGTATTCGTGTCGGTCACGCTTCCGATTTCCAGGCGCTGACGGGCTGCACAGTGATTGTGTGCGACGGCGCGGTCGGCGGTGTCGACGTGCGCGGATCCGCCACCGGCAGCCAGGAATTGGATGTGCTGAGTCCGGGGCATATCACCTCCCAGATTCACGCGATTGTGCTGGCCGGAGGCAGCGCGTTCGGTCTCGAAGCCGCCTCCGGAGTGCGCCGTTTTCTGGAGCGGGCTGGAATCGGGTTTCAGACGGGCGCCGCGCGAGTGCCCCTGGTACCGTCGGCGATTCTGTACGATCTGGGGATCGGGCGGGCGGACGTGCGGCCGACGCGCGAAATGGGAGAAGTGGCCGCGAAAGCCGCCGCCGACAAACCGGTTGAGGAAGGCTGCGTCGGCGCGGGCACAGGTGCGACAGTAGGCAAAGTACTGGGGATGGCTCACGCCATGAAATCGGGGATTGGCTCGTCGACGGTTCGACTGACGGATCGCGTGCTGGTTTCGAGCCTGGCGGCGGTGAACGCGGTCGGCGATGTACGGGATCCCTCAACGGGCAAGATTCTTGCCGGAGTGCGGACCTCGCCGCAGAGCCGTGAATTCGCCGATGCCAACGGGGTCGTCAAGAGTGGGCGAAAGATCGGGTTCCGGCGCGAGAACACGACGCTCGCCGTGGTTGCCACCAACGCAGCGCTCAACAAAGTGGAGGTCACCAAACTGGCGCAACTGGCGAACCTGGGCATGGCCCGCGCGATTTCGCCGGTCAACACGATGTCGGATGGCGATATCGTCTTCGCCATCTCACTGGGCAAGGAGCGCGCGGAGCTGGATGCACTCGGTCTCGCCGCCGCTGAATCGCTGGCGCAGTCGATTGTTCGCGCGGTCCTTTTCGCGAAATCGTTGGGCGGCCTGCCAGGACTTGCGGGCTGATGGCGGCGCCGGATTTCGAATCACAGACGTTTGAGAAGTTCTTTAGCCTCGGCCAGGCGCGGGAATGCTTTCTCCGCGGCACGGAACTCGCGTGTGTGGACCCGCCGGCGAACACCATGATGATCTACCGGAAAGCGCAGATGCAGCATCTCATGGAACATCACATATTCGAGCCCCAGCGGAGGCGAGTCCTTGCGATCGAACACCGAGCTGATGATGATGGCGTTGTGCGCCGGATCGTAGTGCCCCAGCAGGCTGCGGGAGGCCGCCCGGCTCCATCCCAAAGACGGGCAGGCCAGCAGACCTTCAAAGAACTGGCGGTTCGTTCGCTCGAAGATCTCCTCCAGATTGTAGTGCTCTCCCTGCGGTCCGCTCACCACTTTTCGTCCCCGGATTTGCCGCAGCAGCGTCAGCCTGCCGCGAACATCCTTCCGGTTGAGAAACAGCCGGTACCGGTGACCGTACGCTCGAGGTACCGGGCGCCGGTACAACTTGCAAATCAGAATGAATGCCAACGCCTCAAGCACCGGAGCCGGGGCGCCATCCAGCACATCCGCCAGCCAAACCACCATCTGGCCCTCCTGAAGGCGGACGGAACTGTTCGCGTTTGCGTACCGCCGGAATTCGACCGACACCGCTGGAAGGGCCGTCCGTGGCCGCAGGGTGCGGAAAACCCGGGTGAAAATCTCGGCGGGACTTTCGAACAACAAAGACGACTCGACCGAAACGGCTTCCGGCATCCACTCGAATCGCTGCTGTTGCGCTTGCATTTCCTTCGAATTTAACATAACAAAGTAAGTTAAGCCTTTTTCCACTCTCAGAAACGAGGATCGTTTGCCCAAAGCCAAGATCACTGCACTTGGTACGTATACTCCGCCGCGCGTTCTAACCAACAAGGAGCTGGAACAGATGGTCGAGACCAGCAACGAATGGATTCTCGACCGCACTGGAATCTCCGAGCGGCACATTGCGGACCCGGACGTTGCGACGTCGGACATGGGAACGGCAGCCGCCCGCGACGCACTGGCACGGAGCGGCATCGAGCCGTCGACGCTCGATGCGATTCTCCTCTGCACCGTCACGCCGGATATGTTTTTCCCGTCGACGGCGTGCCTGATTCAGAACAACCTGGGCGCGGCGCGGGCCTGGGGTTTCGACCTGATTGCCGCCTGTTCGAGTTTCGTCTACGGAATGGTCACCGCGGCGCAATTCGTCGAGAGCGGAAGACACAAGCGGGTGCTCGTGATCGGGGCGGACACGATGAGCCGCATCATCGACTACACGGACCGCAACACGTGCGTTCTCTTCGGAGACGGCGCCGGAGCGATGCTGATCGAACCGGCGGACGAAGGCGAAGGGGTCGGCTTCATCGATTTTGTCGGCGAGATCGATGGCTCGGGCGGGCAGTATCTCAAAATGCCCGCGGGCGGCAGCCGCCTGCCGTCCTCGCACGAGACGATCGACCAGCGGCTGCACTATGTTCATCAGGACGGTCAGCAGGTCTTCCGGTACGCGGTGCGCAAGATGTACGAGTTGTGTGAGGAAATTCTCAAGCGCAATCACCTGACGGCTAAAGACGTCGCCGTCCTGATTCCCCACCAGGCGAACAAACGCATCATCTGTGCCACCGCCGACCGCATCGGCCTGCCCTCGGACCGTGTGGTCATCAACATCGGCAAGTTCGGCAACACCACGTCGGCTACCATTCCGCTGGCAACCAACGATGCCGTCGCGGAGGGAAGGCTGAAAAAGGGCGACCTCGTGTTGTTTATCGCCGTGGGAGCGGGCTACACCGCGGGCGCCAGCCTGTGGCGCTGGGCGTATTGACGATTTGACAGGCGCCCCTCGACTGACGGACAATCGCCGTTCGTCCTTCATGGCGCCAACCTCCACAGCGCGACCGACACGCGTACGGCATGCCGTTCTCTGGCTCACCGTGGCGGCCTACATGATCACCTACATGGACCGCGTGGTGATCTCCTCGGCGGTACCCGTCATCCAGAAGGAGTTCGGATTCTCGCTCGTCACCATGGGCTGGATCCTCAGCTCCTTTCGCTGGGGCTACGCGTTGTTTCAGATTCCCGGCGGGTGGCTGGGAGATCGCATCGGACCCCGTCGCGCCTTGACCTTGATCGTCACGTGGTGGTCGATCTTCACGTCGCTGACGGCGGCGGCATGGGGCGCGGCCTCGATGGCGTCCTTCCGGTTCCTGTTCGGAATGGGCGAAGCCGGGGCGTTCCCGATTGCGACGCGCTCGCTTTCGCGCTGGATGCTACCGGAGGAGCGCGGCTTCGCGCAAGGCATCACGCACGCGGGTTCCCGTCTCGGCGCGGCCGTAACCCCCGTCCTGGTCGTCTGGCTCATCACCCACTACAATTGGCGGCTGACGTTCGTCATCTTCGGCATGCTGGGGCTGGTATGGGCGGCGGTCTGGCACTGGTACTATCGCGACACACCCGGCGAGCACCGCTCCGTCAACGCCGCCGAACTCGAGCTCATCCAATCCCATTTGGGCGGCGCGCGGTCGCGGGTATCCCACCATGTTCCGTGGCGGAAGATTCTCGGCAGTTCGACGCTCTGGACTTTGTCGCTGATGTACTTCTGTTATGCCTACTGCATTGCGGTGTACCTGGACTGGTTCCCCAAGTATCTCAACGACCATCGTGGGTTCAACCTCAAACAGATGGGCTTGTACGCCAGCCTTCCGCTGCTGGCCGGAACGCTCGGCGATCTGGCCGGCGGATGGATCTCCGATATCTGGGCCAAGAAATCGGGGAATCTGAAGATGGCTCGGCGGGGCGTGGCCATCACCGGTTTCCTGACCGCCGCTGTGGCTATTCTTCCCGCCACCTTCACCGCGGATCCCGTGGCTTGCGTCTGGTACACCTGCGTGGCGCTCTTCGGCCTGGAACTGACGATCGGCGTTTCCTGGGCCATCCCGCTCGACATTGGGGGCGACTTCGCCGGTTCGGTTTCCGCCGTGATGAACACGTGCGGCAACATCGGCGGAGCGATCTCTCCCACCCTGCTCGCCTATCTGGTCCAGAGCTACGGCTGGGAGGTGCCCTTTGTGGTCGCCGCCGCGATGTGCCTGATTGCCGCTATCCTGTATCTGAAGATCGATTCGACCAGAAACATCGTCTTCGCTGGGGAGTGAACGGTCTATGTACATCAATCCGAACAAGTGCGTCGCCTGTGGTAACTGCACCTATGTTTGCCCGATGGGCGCGATCTACATCGATCCCGCCATCAAGCGCGCCACCGTCGACCGGAACGAATGCGTGGAGTGCTACGGCTGCTATAACGGCCTGAGCCAGGAACACCTGAATCCTACGCTCGTCCGGACCATCCGCAAGATCTTTCAGCTCGGCCGTCTCCGCTTTGACCCGGAACCCGACGTCTGTCCGACGGCGGCCTTCGAGCCGGACAAACTGGAATGGCCGCGCCTGGTCCGGCGTGCGTTTTCCGACCCCCGCGTCCCTCACGAGTCCACCGGCGTGGTCGGCCGCGGCACCGAAGAGGTGAAAACGAACGACGTCACCGGCCGGGTGAAACTGGGTGAATTCGGAATGACAGTCGAGTTCGGCCGCCCCGGCGTCGGCGTCTGGTTCCGCGACATCCAGAAGATGACCTGGGCTCTCGCCAGGATCGACGGTCTCCATTTCGAGAAGAAGAATCCGGTCACCAGCCTGATGTCCGACGTGGCCACCGGCACGCTGCGTGAGGACATTCTCAACGAGAAGGTGCTCTCCGCCATCGTCGAGATCAAGTCGACGGTGGACAAACTGGAAGAGGTGGTGGCGGTGGTGAAAGAGGTCGAGCCGCAGTTGGACACCGTGGTTTCTCTCGGCGTCGGCGTCCGCTGCGACGACAAGGGAGAGGACAACGTCGTGATGCCCGTCCTCGAGCGGCTGGGCTACAAGGTGCATCGCGGCAAGACCAATATAGGCCTCGGCCGGACCGGCGCCGCCGAGCCGAAGCTCGAACAGTCCGCGGCCGTCACGCGGTAATCGCAAAGGAGACTCGAACGATGACAAATACACTGCACCGCTTCGGCGATTCGGAGAGCTTCCACGACGATTACATCGTCTTTGCGATTCCGGCCAAGGGCAAGAACGACGCCGGCAGTCTCCCCAGGCTCAAGCAGTTCCTGGAAATGGCCCTGCCCTTCAAGCCCATCAACCTCGGCGACGCCCGCAATGGCGGCGCCTTGCGCCCCTGCCGGTCGATGGACCCCACCAACCACTGGACGCGCGAGCACAAGGCGGACTTTCGCACTGTCATCGATGGCCTGGACGCCCCCACCACGGTTTCCGTGGTCTTCGACAATCGGCTCTCCGCCGAAGGGTTCGTCAAGGCGGTGAAGGAGGCCGACCTCGGCATGTGCGTCACCGTGTCGACTTCCATCGACGGGGCCGAGCAGATCTGCTGGGCTGCCAATCAGCCGCGCCACAGCATCAACTACTCCCTCGGCTTTGAAGGCAAAACGGAAAAGCTGCCCAACCAGCAGGTGCT
>JBJXGR010000421.1:0-3485 GCA_046160045.1 Bryobacteraceae bacterium | reverse complement strand
GCGATTGTTCGAGTAATCGCAGAAATCAGGCCGGTGCAACCTTGATTTCCCCATTCGGGAGAGACTCGGCATAGAAAGAGATGAAGAAAGACTGTTCCAACGGAGGGGGGTCGGATGTAGAATCAATACTGCCCAGGATGGCCAAACGGAAATCCTGGACCATAGCCTATATCCTGTTTGGTTCCGCTATGCCAGGTTAGGAGGCGGCCATGAGATGGTTCCGGGAGCCGTTGTGGGTGCTACCGCTGATCGTCAGCATGTTCACGCCGGCCGCTGCGGCGCAAACCAGCTCGACTGAAATCCTCGGTCTGGTGACCGACACCAGCCCCGCTGCCGTCCCCAGGGCACTCGTCACCATTACTCGCAAAGCCACTACGGAGACGCGCACCGCCTTCACGAACGACGCCGGCGAGTACAGCTTTCCGCTGATCGAGATCGGCGACTACCTCGTCCAGGTGGAGAAGCCGGGGTTCAAATCGCAGAGAGTGCCCAATCTGCACGTGAACATTCAGGAGAAGGCGCGCGTGAATTTTACGCTCGAAGTCGGTCAGGTGACCGAAACGATCATCGTGTCGGCGCTTGCCGTGGCGCTTCAGACCGAGAACGCCGCGGTGGGACAGGTGATCGACAACAAGCGGATCATCGAGCTACCGCTCAACGGGAGGAATCTCAACCAATTGGCGGTGCTCGTCGCGGGCGTGCAGTTCGGCGCCCGGACGGGGTTGGCGGATGGGCAGGGCGGTTTCCCGATTCCCGGTGCGTCCGTGTCCGTGATCGCCAACGGCAAGCGCGAGATCACCCAAACGGTGACGCTCGACGGCGTGGACGCCAAAGAGCCTCGCACGCACATCACCGTATTCACACCGTCCATCGAAGCCGTCGAGGAATTCAAAGTGCAAACCAGCTCCTACTCGGCCGAGTATGGCCAGGGCGGCGGCGCGATCATCCAGATTTCCATGAAGTCGGGTACCAACCAGCTCCGCGGAACTCTCTTCGAGTTCCTGCGCAACGACAAACTGGACGCCGAGAGCTACTTTCTCAACTTCGAGCGTCCGGCCGGCGCTCCCCGCCTGTCCAAGGACCGTCTGCGCCGCAATCAGTTCGGCGCGGTGATCAGCGGACCGGTGGTCGTACCCGGCTACAACGGGCGGAACCGGACTTTCTGGGCCTTCGATTATGAAGCGAGGCGCGAGACCCTCGAAAGGGTCCAGACCGCGTGGTTCCCGAACCAGAACTTTCGAAACGGAGACTTCTCGGCGCTGCTCACTCCGGCCATCAATGCGGCCACCAGCCGGCTGGTTCGAGCCCCCATCCTGATTTACGATCCGCTCACCGGCGAGCCGTTCTCCAACAACGTAGTTCCGCGCTCGCGCCTTCACCAGGGCGCACAGAACCTGCTCAAATTCCTGCCGGCGCCCCAGTTCCAGCAACCGGACCTTCTGGATTTCACGAACCGCGCCGCCGTGCCGCAGATCATCGCGCAGAACCAGTACTTCTGGCGCGTCGACCATAATTTTCGCGACACCGACCGCGTGTTCGCCCGTTTCGCCGCGGACCGTTCGCGCCGGGACGATGAATTCATCAATCCGAATTTCCCCACTCTGCTGCCCTCCCGCGGGACCAACCTGGCCACCCAGTGGATCCACATGTTCAACCAGAATCTGCTCAATGAGCTGCGTTTCGGACTGAACTGGGCGTTGAGCAACCTCACCAATCCGCGATCGAATACGGACTTCGACGCGGACGCGCTTGGCGTTGGACAGTATCCGGTGGCGGTCGACGGCAACCGCAAGCTTCGCAACGACGAGGCCGGCGTACCCTTCTTCGGCTTCACGCTCGGAGATCGCGATGCCGGCACCGGTCTCGAGAATTTGAAAACGTTTCAGTTCGCCGACAATCTCTCTCTCTCACGCTCCAAACACAACTTGAAGATGGGCGGTGAATACCGCTATGTCCGGCTCGAACGCCGGGCTGGCAATAGCACACGCGGGACGGTCGGCTTCAGCGCGGCGGAAACCGGGTTCGATTTTGCATCCCTGCTGCTCGGATATCCGAACTCGTCCAGCACGCCGGAGGGCAGGTCCCTGACCGTCCCCAGGGCCAATCGTTGGGGCGCTTATGTTCTGGACGACTGGAAAGCCACTCCGCGCCTGACCGTGAATTTCGGCCTGCGCTGGGACTATTTCGGCGTGCCGGTCGACGCGGACGGATTATGGCGATCGGTCGATTTCCGGCGCACGTTCACGACTCCCGCCGGCCTCCAGATCCCGACCCTCAATCCACCCCTGGGGCCCGGCGGCAACATCAAGCTGTGGGAACAGGAGTACCGGTTCTTTCAGCCTCGCCTCGGCATCGCATTCCGGCCTACGAACCAATGGGTGATCCGCACGGGCGCGGGCTGGTTCGCGAATGTCGAGCACATGAACAACTTCGCCATCATGCAACTGGCGCCGCCGCAGTCGGGCAGCTTTCAATTCAATTCGGTCACGGACCCGGCGCGGACGATTCCGGTCTCGCTGAATAACCAGTCGTTCACCATCACGACACGGCGGTTCCGGCCGGGCAGCACGGTGCTGACGCTGGACAATCCTTTCGCCGGATCCGCGGGCGTGCGGCCGTTTAACCTGATTCACATCCAGCCGGACCACAAAAGCAGCGATCACTGGCAGTGGAGCTTCGACATCCAGCGCGAACTGCCCCTGTCGACCGCGCTGACCGTCGCCTACGTCGGCAGCAAGACTACCCACGTTCCGAACAGCATTAACAACTTCAACACGGGCCCGCCGTCGCCGGACACGAACTTCCAGCGGCGCCGGCCGTTCCAACAGTTCTACGACGACGGCCGCATCCAGGATCTCGGCACCATCCGTTATCTCGACAGCTACGCGAATGGGTTTTACCACGGATTGCAGGCGACCGTGGAGAAGCGGTACTCGCGAGGGTTGTCGTATGGTCTGGCGTACTCTTTCAGCAAAGCGCACGGCGACGGACCGGCGGGCGGCAACGAAAACAGCGGATTCCAGGACCCGCGCGACCGCGGCAACTCGCGCGGCCGGTATTTCTTCGACCAGCGGCAGAGCGCGGTGGCTCACTTCGTCTATGAGCTGCCCTTCGGATCGAAGCTCCATGGGGTTCCCGCGGCATTTCTCGAAGGATGGCAGACCAACGGGATCGTGACGCTGCGCTCCGGTTTCCCGTTTACGGTGATCGGCGGCGACCTGAATACAGGCGGGGGCGATCTTCGTCCCGATCGCATCGCCGATGGCAGGCTGGGCTCGGACCAGAGCCGCCGCCGGTGGTTCGACCCCTCGGCCTTTCGGCGTACGACCTGCAACATCCCGAGCCGGCAGGATCTCTGTCACTTCGGCAACTCCGGCGTTGGGATCCTCGAGTCGCCGGGGCAGCGGAACCTGGATTTTTCGATTTTCAAGAATTTCCAGATCCGCGAGAATACGAAGCTGCAGTTCCGGACCGAGTTGTTCAAT
>JBJXGR010000420.1:0-54990 GCA_046160045.1 Bryobacteraceae bacterium | reverse complement strand
CCTTTCCGTCGCGGCTGACCCCACAGGGGAGGGTCGATCGGCACCACCTGAAAGAGCCAACTCGAACCCCCAGTCTCGGAACGTGTGCGGGAATCGAGTGCCAGCGCCAACCCTCCCTTGCGGTCGGGACTCTGATGGTGTGGGCCATCGGGAGTAGTGAAGGGTGCCGGCAACCCCAGCCCTCCCTTGCGGTCGGGCCTCTGATGGTGCGGGCCATCGGGAGTGGTGAAGAGTGCCGGCAACCCCAGCCCTCCCTTGCGGTCGGGCCTCTGATGGTGCGGGCCATCGGGAGTAGTGAAGAGTGCCGGCAACCCCAGCCCTCCCTTGCGGTCGGGCCTCTGATGGTGCGGGCCATCGGGAGTGGTGAAAAGTGCCGGCAACCCCATGGCCTCAGACGAACAAACCCCCGCCGATGCGCGACACGGAGCCCCGTCTCTGAAATACTGTTTGAGGATACTCGCACTCATGAAAGCCCTCGTCAAAAGCGAATCGCGTCCTGGGTTATGGCTTCAGGATGTTCCCGAGCCCACCATGGGCATTAACGACGTCCTGATCCGCGTCCTGCGTACCGGGATTTGCGGCACGGACCTCCACATTTATAACTGGGATGAATGGGCGCAGAAGACGATTCCCGTTCCCCTCGTGATCGGGCACGAGTTTGTGGGAAAAGTTACCGAGGTGGGATCGAATGTCGCGGACTTCAAACCCGGGGACATCGTCAGCGGGGAGGGCCACGTCGTGTGCGGGCGCTGCCGCAACTGTATGGCCGGCCGCCGTCACCTTTGCGCCTTCACCTCGGGCGTCGGCGTGAATCGCGCGGGCGCTTTCGCCGAGTACATCTGCCTGCCCATGACCAATATCTGGCGGCACGATCCCGGAATGGACCGCAGCGTCGCCGCCATTTTCGATCCTTTCGGAAACGCGGTTCATACCGCCCTGGCCTTCGATGTCCTGGGCGAAGATGTCCTGATCACGGGCGCCGGTCCCATCGGCATCATGGCCGCCGCGGTCGTCCGGCACGCCGCCGCGCGTCACGTCGTCATCACGGATGTGAACCCCTACCGCCTGGAACTGGCCCGCAAAGTCGGGGTCACGCTCGCCGTCAACACGGCCGAGACTCCGCTGAAGGACGTACAGAAGAAACTCGGCATGAAGGAAGGCTTTGATGTCGGTCTCGAGATGTCCGGGAATCAGGGCGCCTTCCGCGAGATGCTCGGCAACATGTGCCACGGCGGACGGATCGCCATGCTGGGCATTCCCCCGAAAGAGATGTCGGTCGACTGGAACACCATCATCTTCAACATGCTGACGATCCGCGGCATCTACGGCCGCGAAATGTACGAAACCTGGTACCAGATGACGGTGATGATCGAGTCGGGGTTGGACATCCATCCCGTGATCACGCACGAGATGCCCTATCTCGACTATGAGCGCGGGCTCGAGGTGATGGCGACCGGCAAATCGGGAAAGGTCGTTCTTCACTGGGCGGACTAGGGCGCCGGCCGGAGACAAGGCCGGAGACCGGGCTCCTCGAGTTTCTACAGTTGCCTATGTCGGAAGCCGCGACCGTAAGGGAGCGGTGGCCCGGGCCTGTGGCGTGTCATTCTTTGAGGCTGAAGCCACCGCTCGCTTCCCGCTCGCGGCTCTGTTCGGCCGGTCGGAGACCGGCCCCACCCAGACGCGGTACACTGAGTCACGAGTGCGCCTGATTCCCGTCATTGCCGGATTGCTCGCCGCGTCGGCTCTCGCCCAGGATTTGCCCAACGGCGCCGAAGTTGTCGACCGATATATCGAGGCCACGGGCGGCCGCGACGCCTATGCCCGGATCAAGACCTACACCGCGGTGGCCGTCGTCGAGTACGCAGGGCGTCCCAATCGCGGGACCTTCCACGTTTTTCAGGCCGCGCCCGACAAGAGCTACTCGATCATGGTTCTGCCAGGGATGGACAAGGTGGAGACCGGCACCAAGGACGGCGTCGCCTGGGAGAGAACGCAGCGCCGCGGCCTTCGCCTGAAGGCGGGCGAGGAACTGGCGGCCGCGCTGCGAGAGGCCGATCCGCAGGCGCGCCTGAACTGGCGCAAGTATTATCGATCGGCCGAGTGTACCGGCGTCGAGGCGGTGGACAGCATCAACTGCTTCCGTGTGGTGATGACGCCCATGGTGGGAAAACCGGAGACACGCTATTACGATCAGTTCTCCGGCATCCTGCTGCGGGTGACACGCATTGTCACGACCCAGATGGGAGAGTTTCAGTCGGAAGGCCGCTACGCCAATTACCGTTTGGTGGATGGGATCAGCTGGCCGCATAGTTTCAATCAATCGTTGTTCAGCCAGACGTTGATGAGCCGGATCGAGAGTGTCACACTGAATTCAGCAATACCGGAAACACGATTCGACTTCCCTTCCGACGTGAAGGCGCTGTTGTCGAAGCCGGCCGCCCCGCCGGCCAAATAATCCTTCTTTATTGGCATTCCCCTTGCAGTACCCAGAACGAGAGCCGCGGTCCGCGCGTGCACGGGAGAACGTGAACGTGAGAAGAATCAAAGAGTTTACCTCGATTGCCGGGTTGATGCTGGCGGTGTCTGTGAGTTACTTGGACACGGCCCGGGCCCAAAATACCATCTCGGTCAGTCCGACCCAATTGACATTCACCGCGCAGGCGGGCGGGGCTTCGCCGGCCGTGCAGGTCCTTTCCGTGACCGGAACGCAGGCGGGAATCTCGTTTCTGGCAACACCGGTTTACCCGTCAGGAGGCACCGTCCAGTGGATGTCGCTGCTGCAAAGCGGCACGTCGACGCCGGGGACGATCTCGGTAACGGTGAACCCAGCCCAACTTCAACCGGGCAACTACTCCGCTATCGTCTTCATTTCAGCGCCCAACGTCGTTCAGGTGCCGGTGACGTTCAACGTCACCAGCCAATCGCCGCTGACGGTGACTCCCGCCACCTTGTCGTTCAGCCACCAGATCGGATCGCCGCTGCCGGCAAGCCAGAATCTGAATATCACGAGCACCTCGCCGCTTACCTACAACGTGACGGTAACGACACAGAATAATGTGGCCTGGCTGCTGGCGAATCCCACGCAGGGGTCTACGCCGGGCGCGGTGAGTGTCGGCATCGATCCCGGTAACCTGGTCGCCGGCTCGTATCAGGGGACAATCACGCTGACGCCGCAAGGACAGGGGAATACCCCGTTCCAGGCCACCGTGACCTTGACGGTGACGGCCACTCCCCAGTTGACGATCAATCCGTCCTCCCTGGTCTTCAACCACCAACTGGGAGGGACGGCGCCGCCGTCCCAGACGGTGGAACTGGTGTCGAATGGCCCCGTGATCGGATTCACCGCGGCCTCAAACACCAACTGGCTCGTGGTTACGCCCGCGGCGGCCACCACGCCCGCGGTGCTCACCGTCAGCGTGCAGATCGGATTGCTGCCCGTGGCCGGCGTCTACAACGGCACGATTACCATCACCCCGCTCGGAAGTGGAGCGGCCCAGTCCATTCCCGTGACGGTGAACGTCGGCACCACTCCGTTCCTGAACGTGTCGCCGAACTCGCTGACCTTCCGCTACCAGTTAAATGCGGCTCTGCCCGCCGACCAGAATGTAACGGTCTCGAGCACCGGCGCCGCGCAGTCGTTCACCGCGCAGGTGACCACCCAGAACGGAGGCAACTGGCTGCTGGTACGGACCCAGACTCCCACCACCGCGCAGCCGTTGGTCGTCGGCGTCAATCCCGCGGGCCTCGCGCCGGGCACCTATCGCGGGAACGTCACGTTGATCTCTACGGGTGGAATCGGGACGCCGCCATCGATCGCGGTGACGCTGACCATCTCCAATGATCCTACGTTGATCCTGAACCAGACGGCGATCAACTTTGCGTTCCAGACCGGTAAGGGTGTGCCGGCGACCGTGCCGATCGTCGTCACCAGTTCAGGAACACCCCTCGCCTTCCAGGTGGCAAAGAGTGACAACACCAACTGGCTCGTGCTGACCCAGCCATCGGGCACGACACCCGCAAATTTCTTCGTCGGCGTGAACACCGCCGGGTTGGATCCCGGCAGCTACGAAGCGACGCTGACCGTCACCGCCCCAAGCACACAAAACGCTCCGATCACGATACCGGTGCGGCTGGTGGTCAGCAACAATGTTCTGCTTTCCGTCAGTCCGGGCTCGCTCGAATTCCGGGCCCCGCTGGGTGGCTCCATCCAGCCGCTGCAGCAGATCGGGGTTGCCAGCACCGACGGAAGCGCGCTTAATTTCACGGTCGCGGCCACTACGGCCAACGGGCTGGCGTGGCTGTTGACCGACACTCAGGGAGGCGCGACGCCCCGAAATGTCGGAGTCACGGTCAATCCGGCCGGTTTGGGCGCGGGCCGCTATACCGGAACCGTCGAGATCGCGTCGTCCAATGTCGCCAACAGCCCGCAGCGGGTGAGCGTCGTGATGGTGATCCAGCCGACAGACAACCTGGCGGCCACGCCGGCAACGCTGAGTTTCACACAGATTGTGGGTGGGACCGCGCCCGCTGAGCAGACGATACAGATCGCCGCTGCCTCGGGTGGAAGTCTGTCCTATCTGGTTTCGGCAGCCACGATCACGGGAGGAGCCTGGCTATCGGTGACGCCGAACGCCGGCAACACTCCGGGAGCGATTCGCGTTACCGCCAACGGGGCCACTTTGTCGGCCGGCACGTACAACGGGTCGATTGTCGTCACCTCGAGTGGCGCGGCGAACAGCCCGCTTAGCATTCCGGTCTCGCTTGTGGTGACCAGCCAGCGGACCCTTGCATTGACTCCGAACGCGCTGAGCTTCACGCACGCCCTGGGAGGAACCGTCCCGGGTCCCCAGACGATCTCGGTGACATCCACACCAGCGCCGGTGAGCTTCACCGTGAGAGTCACCCTGGAGTCGGGCGAGAACTGGCTGGGAGTGGCGCCGGCGTCGGGTGCGACTCCGGGAACGCTGAACGTGACGGTGAATCCGACAGGCCTGCAGCCGGGAACCTATCGCGGCTCGATCACCGTCACCTCCGAGGGCGCGACCAATTCGCCCCAGACGGCCACGGTGACCCTGACCGTCACCGGTACAATTGTGACCGTCACACCGGCGGCTCTGGCGTTCAACTACGCCGCGGGCAGCGCCGCCCCGGCGGCCCAGCAGCTCAACGTCTCGTCCAATTCGGGCTCGCTGAACTACGCGGTGACCACCAGCGTTCCCAGCGGAGGAACGTGGCTCCAGGTGACGCCCACCGGGGGCGTGACCCCGGGAGTCCTGACCGTCACCGCCAATCCAGCGGGTTTACAGCCTGGAGTCTACACCGCCGTGATCACGGTAACAGCCCAGGCCGCGGCCAATTCTCCGCGCCAGATTCAGGTCACTCTGAATGTCAGTGCGCCGACGTCTACGCCCGTCATCCGAGAGGTGCTGAACGGCGCGTCGCTGCAAGCCGCAGATTTGTCGGCGGGCCTGATCTTCACCATTAAAGGTACGGGTCTCGGCCCCTTACGGGGAGAGGTGTTTACCGTGGGAACGGATGGCCGCGTCAGCACGACTCTGGCCAACGTCCGAGTGTTCTTTGACGACACACCTTCGGCGATTCTCTATGCGCAGGCCGATCAGATCAACGCCATCGTGCCGTACGGTGTCGCCAACCGGTTCGGCGCGCGGCTCCGGGTGGAATATTTCGCCGTGCGCTCCACCACCGTGGACGTTCGGATCGCGCCCGCGTCGCCGGGCATCTTTACCGTCACACAGACCGGCTCCGGTCAAGGAGCTATCTTGAACCAGAACAACTCAGTCAACTCCGCCTCGAATCCGGCGGACCGCGGCACCGTCATCGCGCTTTATTGCACAGGCGAAGGTCAAACCAATCCTTCCGGTGTGGACGGCGGCGTCAACAGCCGGGCGCCCTTTCCCGCCCCGATACAGGAGGTTCGTGCGTTTATCGGCGGCGTCGAAGCCCCGGTCCGCTACGCGGGCGCCGCGCCAACCTTCGTTGCCGGGGTGATGCAGGTCAACGTACAGGTACCGCAAGGTGTCACTCCCGGGAGCGCGGTGCCGATCACAATCCGCGTGGGTACGGCATCCAGCCTTCTGGTGACCACCGTGGCCATCCGGTGATTCCGGAAAGGAGCCGCTCGAAACCGTCATCCATGATTCGCCGGGCGACGCCGGAGGATCTCGAAGCGATCGCCCGGATTCAAGCCGGTTGCCCGGAGGCCGCTCAATGGCCGCCGGGCGACTACCTTCGCTGCGATTGCCGCGTGGCCGAGTTGGATGGGCGCGTGGCAGGTTTTGCGGTCTTCCGCCGCCTGGGGCCAGGTGAAGCCGAGATTCTCAATCTGGCCGTCGACCCCGACTGCCGGCGGCGAGGGGTTGCGAGCGACCTTCTCCGAGGCACCCTTCCCGACTTCCCAGGGCGGGTCTTTCTCGAAGTGCGCCGCTCCAACCCGGCGGCGCAGCGATTATATGAGTTGTTCGGTTTTCAGATCACGGGCGTACGACCCCAGTACTATAGCGAGCCAATCGAAACGGCTGTTGTCATGACTCTGCAATCGTGATAACGTGTGGGCAGACGGAAGGCCCGGCAGAGGCTGCTTCCGCCACTTCGAATGAAGTGGGATTCCCCACCGAGTCCAGCCTGCCTGCGAGAGCTCGGCGGGGCAACCTCACTGAAGGAGGAACTGCCTAATATGGAATGGACCAACACGGAAGAACTGAGAACGCACCTGATCACGAGTGACGAGGAGTTCCGCCGCCTGGCGACCCAACATGCGGAGTACGCCCGAAAGATCGACGAGATCGAATCCCATGCTCATGTGACGCCAGACGACGAAATCGAGGAGCATCGTCTGAAGAAGCTGAAGCTGCATTGCAAAGACCAAATGGAGGCAATCCTGAGCCGCTACCGGAGACAGCAGGTGGCGTGAGGGTCAGGTGCGTGAAAACAAGGCCCGAACCATCTCGTGGTTCGGGCCTTTTGTTTTTTCTTCTCCGCTTGGGGTACTAGGGAATACCTTAGGAAAACACCCCCAAACGGGCCATTTGAGCCAGACGCCGATCGTGCTACTCTTCTTCTAGCCGCTATGGATCAGGCAAATGGAAGGCGGTCCGTCCTGTCATGGCCGAATCCGCCGGGACCGTTGGAGCCAGCGCCGTCCTGTTATTGGTACGGACCGGCTTTTCGCCTCCTTTCGGAGGCTGATTGTGAGTTTCTCTCCCGTAACGGGCTAAACGTCCGAAAGTTCCGCCGGCAGCGGGCCACGCTCTTTCTGAGGTATGTCCGCCAGATGGAGAAGCGAGCCTTCGAACTGCAAGCGCGGAAGCTGGCCACCGAACCCGTGTGGGATGTGACCCGTGGAAAGCTTCAACTGGTCGGCCTCGGACTGCGCCTTCGCTTTGTGGCTGCTGGCTTTGTCCTCGAGCTGCCTGGCAGCGCCCGGGAGGCAAACCGCGCGCTCAATCAACTAGCCGCTTTCCTGCGTCCGCCCAACCTTATCGAGATTCCGACAACCGCTTGAGGGCTCCTTCGATCTGAGCGAGCTCGCCAGCCTGCAGGGGCGTCAACTGCTCGATTTTCGGCTGAACCTCTCCTTCGCGCTTAAGCAGCACTGCCCATGCCACATAACACGCGCTCGAACCTCCCAGTTCCAACAGATTCACCGGACCGCCTCGCCAGCTGGTGAAATTCATCATCAGGAGCGTCAGCGCCTTGATTGTCAGGTAGGCGGTGGACGTGTACTGGTGGGTCACCACATTGCGCCGCGCCGGAGCCGGCAGCCATCTTAAGAAGATAAGCGTTAGCCAGAGAGCTATGCTGACGATCAACAGCGTCCAACGCCTCGTGATGTTCAGGACGTAGAGCTTGGGCCATTTCCAGGCGGTCAATTCCAGGTCGCCGTTGAACTGCAGATTCAGAACGACGGCCAAAACGATGGTCGCCAGCAGAAACCACGCGCCGAATGAGCCGAGGAGCGGATACGCCTCCATCGATCTCCAGTACGCTTCGATGCTGAACGCGATTAGCGCAAAGACCAATATCGGTTCAGTGGCCGTGTAGAAACGCAAATACTCCCCTTTCATCGGGTCAAGGGGAGCCAGGCAAACAGAACGTAATACTGACGTGCAGAGAAAGAGGGAAAACCAAGGATACCGTCGGATGAGGCCCAGTTTCCACAGGCGGGCAACCAAGCCCGCCTGTGTGATTACGGACAGCGCCCAGAGCGTCGTCGTCACTCTGTGGCAAGCTTATCACAACACTTTGCAATTGTCCGGGTTGGTCTCGCAACCGGGTTGAGGATCGTCCGTTAAAGTTACCGGCGACAGGAGCGCCACGGCCAGGCAAAGGGCAAAAAAGAAACGTTTCATGATGGGTACAACCTCCAGCTGCCAAGTTACCCCCAAAGAGCGAGGAATTCAGTGAAATACCTTACAATTTCCAAACACAGAACAGGAGGAACCCAAGCTGTTCAGACGGGGGAGGGGTGAGCTAACGCCCAGCGCTGAGCAGAAGACCAACGGAAGAGCCCGCGGCACGGCAGACGGCTTCCGCCGCGCGATACCCGCTGCGCACCGCGCCTTCCATCGTGGCGGGCCAACCGGAACAAGTCCAGTCGCCGGCAAGGAAGAAATTGTTCCAACGCGTGACGGGCTCGGGCCGGAGCGACTCGATGCCGGGCTTAGCGGAAAACGTAGCGCGAACTTCCTTCACGACGTGTCCCTTGATTAATTGCGCTTGGCGCGCGGCGGGAAAGAACTCCGAGAATTCTTTCACCGCCAGATCGAGGATATCGGCTCGGCCGAGGGGCAAGAGGCTGCGCGAGGCGCTCACCACCAACTGGATATACCGGCCGCGGTCTTTATTGAACATCCATTGAATCGTGCGGTCGAGTAATGTCGCGTGCGGCAAATCCGTCACCGGCCGATCGAACCACAGATGGATTCCGGTGATGGGCGAATGCTCCAACCACGACGAATCCGGCGCCAGTCCGGGGGCGATCGCGGCCAGCCGATCCAGCGGAAGAGCGCTGACATAAAAATCGCCCTTATCGATCCTGCCCGCACAGCGGACTCCGGTGACGGAGGTTGCATCGTGCCCGATTTCCTCGATTGGGCTGCGGAGTTTGATCTCGACGTTTGGCCATTGCCGCCATGCGGCGGCTGAATACAGCTCGCCCAGCGGGACCGACGGCACGCCCATGTGGTAGGCATCGCGGCTCGCGAGGAATCCCAGACGAAACACCTGGAAGCCGTGGCATGCTGCCATCCGATCGAGTTCTTCGTTGATGGCGCTCACCAGCACCGGCCGCCAGAAACGTTCAATCGCCCTGGGGGTTTGACGTTTCTCCATCAGCCACTCCAGCATGCTGATCTGGTCGAGGTTCTGCCGGCGGTCCCCTTCGGCCCGAATCGCCAGGATGGCGCGGGCGATGGACCGCTTATCGGAGAAATCGAAGCAGGCCATGCGGAGGAAGGGCCCGCTGAAATGCAGGGGCGCCGGCAGCCACCCTGCTGCTAATTCGGAGACACGTCCCCCCGGCTCTAGAAAAAAGAAACGGTCGTGGAACCTTACGCTTTCGGTGACGTTCAGCCGGCGATAGAAGTCGAGGAGGTTGGCGCAGCAGCGCAGGAGGACGTGCTGGCAATTGTCGATTACCTCCGAATCGGGGTCGGCGGGATTGAGCGGATAGGACGTCGCCCGGCCGCCCAGGAATCCTCGTGATTCGAAGAGGCGGACCGCAAACCCTTGCGAACCAAGTGCGGCCGCGGTCGAAAGTCCGGCCAGGCCGCCACCCAGGATCAAAACCTCGCGCATCGGGTCGGACCGGCGGGAATTCCACGCTTACCCGGAAGCGGGAATGCGTGCGCGTCGGCCGCCGCTCGAATCGCCGTCAAAAAGAACGGCAACCACCACAACCAGCGCCATGAACAAAAGGAAGCTCACGTCCGACATAGTTAGTTCCAATAGCCTGACCGCCATCCAAACCACAGGGCCCAAGCACCCCCAACCAAGGGAAGCGCAGAGACCGCCCCAATCAACCTCAGCCCCAGGCGTCTGCCGGTTTCGAGACCCGGACGAACCCGCCGGAAGCTCACAAACGCTTGAGCTCCAACAACCGAGACGTATGCCGGAGCGGGGTTGGATTCACACCAGGGACAGTGCCTGCTGTCCTCGCGATGAATGTTGCAATGCACATCGGCGCCCGCCCAAAGCGATCTACACCCGCAACGGAAGACGAGGTTGCAGAAATCGATGAAGAAGACCGAGGCGAACAAGGCCGACAGCGCAAATACCGCCCACCGCGACACCACGATGCTCCTCCGATCCCGGACCTGCTCTCGGCGGGATGTCTTATTTGAACACAGATGGACTTCTGACAACAAATCCCAGGTGGGGAGCTTGGTACTAGAGTTTTTGGGTCAGTAGGTCCTATTCAAGCCGCATCCCGCCGGAGGCGCCTACGACGATAGGGAGTGTTCCCGGCTGGCGATCACGCGGTCGACCATGCCGTACTCGACTGCCTGCTCGGGATTCATGATGTAGTCGCGATCCACGTCGCGCGCCACCCGGTCCACCGTCTGGCCAGTGGATTCCGCCAGGATTTGATTCAACGTCTCGCGCATGCGCAGGATCTCCCGCGCGTAGATGTCGATATCCGCCGCCTGGCCGGCCAGGCCGTGCATCGACGGTTGGTGAATCATGATGCGCGAGTTCGGAAGGCTGAAGCGTTTCTTCTTGGTCCCCGCCGCCAGCAGCACGGCCGCCATGGATGCGGCCTGTCCCACGCAGATGGTGACGATGTCGGGCTTGACGAACCGCATCGTGTCCAGAATCGCCAGGCCCGCCGTGATCGAACCGCCCGGCGAGTTGACGTAGATGGAAATGTCCTTCTCCGGATCCTCGGCTTCCAGAAACAGAAGTTGCGCGATCACCAGGTTGGCGACATTGTCGTCGATCGGCGTGCCCAGAAAGATAATGTTTTCCTTCAACAGGCGCGAGTAGATGTCAAAGGCGCGCTCGCCTCGCGACGTCTGCTCGACCACCATCGGCACCAGAACGGAAGATGGCTCCATTCGATCCTTTCCCCTTTTTTGTAGCGGCGGTCACTTCCTGGGGGAGCGACGGCTTCGCTTCGCTTTCATGGATTCGCGCGACTCGGCAAGAGCCTGGGCCACGCCGGCCACGGTGCTTTGCCCCAATGACTCCATGATACGCGAGTGCAGAGCCTTCCAGGAATCGAGAATCCAGGGGACCTGGTCGGATGACTGGGAGAGGCTCGGCCCGTCCATCGCCTCCACGATCTGCAGCAGGTAGATCTCGTCGGCGGGAACCTTCAGCGTGAATCCTCCCGAGGGCCCCTTGTTCGACTTCAGCAGCCCTTTGCGCGCCAGTTCCTGCAGGATCTTTGCCAGGAAGTGCACCGGGATCTGCTCTTCCTGGGCGATCACCCGCGTCATGGCGTACTTGCCCTCTGGGATGCGGGCCATGTACACCAAGGCGCGGATGGCGTACTCGGCCGAGCGCGAATAGAGCATGGCTATGTATTATCCGTGTGCGGGTGCTTGGGCCGCAAGGGGGAAAGCTCGAAATCACGTCACAAAATGTACTAGTGCCGGATCACTGCCCGCAACCACGGGATGCCAGCCGACACCAGCCGTCAAAGACCCCGCTCGAAAGCTCCTTTAATCTGGCGGCATGGAGCTGGGGATGAATGGGTTCGTTGACCTCGCGCAAGTCGCCTTGGTTCAGATCTTCCATCAGCCAGCCCGCGATCATCTCGGGACTGACCTCGAGGTGGAATTGTAGCGCGTAGATGTTGCGGCCGATCCGGTAAGCCTGGTGGGCGCAACGGTCGCTCGAGGCCAGCCACACCGCGCCGGCCGGCAGATCGAACGTCTCGCCGTGCCAGTGAAACACCGGTTCAGACTCGCCGAAGCCGGCCAATAGGGGATCTTGCGCCGCCTCCGGACGAGGGTATACCGGGAACCACCCGATCTCCTTCTCGCCGTTGCGGTAGACTCGGGCGCCGGCAGTCCGGGCGATGATTTGCGAACCGAGACAGACGCCGAGAATCGGTTTCGACCGGGTCATCGCCTGCGCCAGGTACCGCATCTCCTGCCGCACCCAGGCGTCGGGATCGTTCGCCGACATCGGCCCGCCCATCGAGATGACGCCGTCGCATTCCTGAACCGGGAACGGCAATTCCTGCTCCGCGTCGAGAGCCAGGTCCACATAGAAGTAGTCGATTCCGTGGAGTTCCAGCGACGTGGCGATATAGCCCAGGTGTTCGTGGGGAACGTGGCGAAAGACCAGAACGCGCGGCATCAATCCTTGGTCGCGATCTGGAAATGCGACAGCGTCTCGGCATACCGCTTGACGCCGGTGAACAAGGCTTCGGCAATTCTCTGCCGATGCTCGGGCTTCTTCAGCAGCGCTTCTTCGCGCGGGTTGCTGAGGAATCCGATCTCGGTGAGAACCGACGGCATTGCCGCTCCCAGCAGAACGACGAACGGGGCTTTCTTCGCTCCGCGATTGTGCGCGTTGGGGTTATATCGCGAGGATACGGGAAACAGAGCCGTCTGCATCTTCTGGGCGAAATCGCGCGACTCGAGGATTTTGTCGTTGGTCGCGATGTCCTGGATAATGCCAGTGAGTTCGTGAACCGAACGGCTGGAGGCGGCGTTCTCCCGCGCGGCGATTTCCAGCGCCTCGCGGGACGAGGTCAGATTCAGGTAATACGTCTCGACCCCGGCCGCGCCGCGGTACGGCGAGGAGTTCGCGTGAATCGACAGAAACAGATCGGCACGCTTCTGATTAGCGAGTTCCGTGCGCGTCTCGAGCGGCACAAACGTGTCGTCCGTCCGTGTGTAGAGCACCTCGACGCCCAACCGTTCTTCCAGCAGTGCCCCCAGGCGCTTCGAGATGTCAAGCACCAGTTCCTTTTCCAGAAGCCCGTTCCTGCTGCTCGTGCCCTGATCGTGGCCGCCGTGGCCGGGATCGATGACGACCCGACCCATTTTCAGCCCAAGCGCTCGAATCATCGAACTGCTTCCCCTGGCCGGAAGGGCCCTGGGAGGACGCGATTCCTCCGGGGCGCGAAGGCGAGGCGCCTTCTGTTCCGGCCTCGGTTCCTCCTCGATAGGCTTTTGTCCTACCGTCTTCTCGCGCTCGGCGCGGGACTCAAATCGTGCCGCCAGCTTCGGTCCCGTTTCTTGAGGCCGCTGTTCTTCCTCGGCCAACTTCTCAGCCACCGTCTTCTCGCGCTCGGCCGGAGACTCCGATCGTGCTGCCGGCTTCGGTCCCGTTTCTTTAGACCTCTGTTCTTCCTCGGCCAACTTCTGAGCCGCCGTCTTCTCGCGCTCGGCGCGAGTCTCCGGTCTCGCGGCGGGCTTGGGCTGTTCCGGCGTTGGCAGCGGCTTCTCGATGGCCGTGGCCGGCTTCTCCAGCTTGGCCGCCGACGAGATCGCGGGTGGTTCCGGCGCATCTTCGTTTTTGTCCGACCTCAACTCTATGATCAACTTGCCCGGGCGGCTGTCCCGCCCAATGCGGTATTCCAGCGTCTCCTTCAGGTCCAGAACAACCCGTGTGCGCCCTGGTTTTGTTTCAGCGATGCGAATCTGCCGCAGCCGGGAATCGCGTACCAGAACCGTACGGATCCCGGGTTTGCCATCGTCGGGAGTCGTGTTCAGAAAGTCGAACAAGAGCCGCTCCGGATCGGCCAGAGTCTGGGAGCGGTACTTCGGCGCGCCGGTCGTTTCGACGATCACGCGGGTAACTTCGGAGGAGGATGTGTGCTTGACGCTCTTCAGGCGCAACTGCCCCTGCGCGGCGAGGCTCGCGACCGCCGCTAGAGATACCAGCAACGCCTGGGCCATGCGTCTCATCGTCTATCGCGCCGTGTAGTACTCGCGTCCCTCTTCGTCCACCTTTTTCCGAATCGACGGGTATTCACGCTTTGCGGGGACGCTGGTGGCGGTTTGGACCCGCGCCGTCCGGCGCACCTCACCCAGCCTCCGGCCGACTTCATACACGTAATTTCGTGTTTCCGGATAAGGAGGAATGCCGCCCCAACGAGCCACCGCGCCTTCCCCGGCATTGTACGCGGCCAGTGCCAGCCGTTCATCGCCTGCGTACAACTCCAGCAGATATTTCAGGTATTGGACTCCGCCTTCCAGGTTTTCCGAAGCGTTAAACGAATCTCTCACGCCGTAGCGGCGAGCCGTCGACGGGATCAATTGCATCAGTCCGCGCGCCCCTTTATTCGATACCGCGCTCGAATTGTAGTTGCTCTCGACGCGGATCACCGAGTGCACCAGTGCAGGCTCCACTTCATGCTTGAGGGCCACGCTGTCCACCAGATCGCGCAACGCCCCCCCTGCCCGCCGCTCCGCCCCATCCGTGCCCGGCCGGGTCGTTTGTCCGGCCGGCGCAGGCTTGGCTGCAATGACCTTCGGCGTGACGGTTTCCGTCCGGATCAATCGCCCGCTCCGGCTGTCAGCCCGGACGCTGGACGAGATGCGGATCGGCTGTGCGCAGACCGGGATCACCCCAAGGGACACCAGAATCATGATTGCATACGTAAAACAAGAATGCATTCTTTTGTTTTTGTTACCTGACTTAAACTGATCCATTATAACGGACCACGGGACCGGCCCTGTTATCCTACGGGCATGACCCGGGCCGGATTCGTGATGTGCGGCGGCCTCAGTTCGCGCATGGGAACCGACAAAGCCCTCCTGCCGTTTCACGGCCGTACTCTGCTCGAACAAGTGGCTGAACAGGTTCGGACCGCTGTGGGCGCGGTGACCTTGCTCGGCCCCGCCGAGCGATATGCCCATCTGGGTTTCCCGGTGATCCCGGACCGTCAACCCGGATGCGGTCCGCTGGCCGGAATTCTCGCCGCTCTCGAGTCCGGAAAGGGCGACTGGAACCTGATCGTCGCTTGCGACATGCCGGGAGTTTCGGCGCCGCGTCTGGTGGAGTTGTTGCGTGCAGCGTCGGTTGCGGACTGCGACTGTCTGCTCCCGCTGGGGCCAACCGGCCAGCCGGAGCCCTTGTGCGCGGTATATCATTCCCGCAGCCTTCCCCATCTTCGCTTGATGTTCGATTCCGGCGTCCGCAAGGTCACCACCGCTCTTGACGGCTTGCATGTCACCCGTCACAAAGTGGAAGACTCTCTTCTCTTTGAAAACGTGAACACCCCCTCAGATTGGGACACTTACCGGCCATGAGCGAGCAATTCCCCCACTACATCGAGTTCCGCCATGTGTATAAGACGTTTGACAAGCCGGTTTTGGTCGATTGCAGCTTCTGCGTGGATCCGGGCGAGACCGTCGCCATCATCGGCCGGAGCGGTGTGGGCAAATCCGTGACCCTCGGCCACATCATGGGGTTTCTGAAGCCGGACTCGGGCCAAGTGATCGTTGCGCACGAAGACGTTACCGCCTACGACGAAGCCGAAATGCGCCGGATTCGAAGGAAGGTGACCATGGTCTTCCAGTCCGGGGCCCTGTTTGACTCCCTGACCGTGGCCGAAAACATCCTGTTTTCGCTGGAACTTCGCGAGGACTACGACGCGAAGAACAAGGAAGACGTCGTGAACGGCTTGCTCCACATCGTGGATATCTCCGAAGCCGCGGACGCGTTTCCGGCCGACCTCTCCACCGGCTACAAGAGGGCGGTCGCCATCGCTCGGGCGCTGGCCGCACAACCCCAGTGTGTCCTCTACGACGAGCCCACCACGATGGTGGATCCGCTGATGTCGACACACCTGGCCGGCCTGATGCTCAAGCTCAAGCAGCAGTTGAAGCTGACCTCGGTGGTGGTCACTCACGATCTTGGCCTGATGCGCACAGTGGCCGACAAAGTGGTGTTCCTGCACGAGGGCCGGGTGATCTTCTTTGGCCCGGTCCAGGATCTTGAACTGTCCGACCATCCGCACATTGTGGAGTTCCTGGAAATGGACCGGATTGTGGCGGTCTGACTGCCGGCCGATTGTTGCCAACCGAACCGCGGCCGGAAGGCCGCGGACGGGGCGTGCGCTTGTGGTGGCATTGCCGGATGCGCGCTGCCGCTGCCTCCGGGCGAAGTTCGAGCCTCGTAGCGCACGCTTCAGCGTGCACAGGGACTTGAGTCCCCGGCCCCCACGGCGTAAGAAGGTGTATGGAATTCGAAATGTTCCACCCGCCACCGCTCCCTGACGGTCGCGGCTCCGAAGCAAACACTACGGCTGATCCGTGGGGTTACGTTTCTTCCGAGCCGCGAGCGTCAGGGTCTGTGAAAAAACCTATTTGCCAACAAAACGCACTTCTTTGGGGGGGATCAAAAATGTATCCCCAGCCATCTGCGATCGCGTACAGGGCACGCCAGGGTCACTTTTTCTCGCCGCCCCGCGCTCGGTGTCCGTTCGGGAGGTTTTTTCACAGACCCGTCAGCGAGCGGTGGCGGGGTGATGACCCGATTGCCGGAAACTTAACGAGAGCGGCCCCTACCGTTGACAGCGCGGGCAAACTGGCGCTTATGGGTCACTGGCGGTCAGCCGAAAATGTAGAAACCCGAGCACGGGGACTTCAGTCCCCGGCGTCCGCGCGCCCGCCCTATGTCGCGACGCGAATTTGACATATGCTGAAGGTTCATGAGGATCGAGTCTCTACTTACGGAAACGGAGATCGCCGAAGAATTCGCGGAGGCCTTGGAAGCCCGCGATCTTCCCGAGAAGTTCTTCTATTGGTCTCCGTTGTCCGTCCGCGCCTGGATGGCCCTTTCCCGCGATCTGGCGTACGAAAGCTGCCTGCACTCCTGGAATCTGCTGGTTCACGACGCGGAGTCGCTGGCACGGGAGTTCAACTCGATCGTGTCGGTGGTGAGCCTGGGTTCAGGTTCCGGCGCCAAAGACCTTCAGCTCGTGACCGCGCTCGCCAAGGCCGGCAGACAGGTAGACTACCTTCCCGTGGATGCCAGCCTGACCTTGCTCGAACTGGCCTGCGCCGCCGCCGAGGATGCCGACATCGAGACTCTCGGTTTGAAGGCGGACATTTCCAGTCCGATGCACCTCGTGCTGATCTCGGACACCACGCGGAACCCACGCCTGTACGTGTTGAGCGGCAACACGCTCGGAGGGTTCGATCCGCTCGACGAGTTGATGCAACTGGCCAGTTGCATGCACCCGGGGGACCGCCTGATCCTCGATGCCGAAATCGCCGACGGTTCCGCGCTGCCCTCCCGGGATCATCCGGTGGGACGCCGCTTCGCCTTCGCGCCTCTTCAATCGATCGGCCTCACCGACGACGATGGCGATCTGTTCTTCGAACTCCACAAGGACGAACGCCACAACGGCCTCGAGCTGGTGACTCGCTTTTTCCATACCCAGCGCGACCTGCGCCTGCGTCTGCCCGAACGCGAAATCGCCGTGCAGCGGGGCGAGCGCATTAACCTCAACTTCAACTACATCTACACACCGGAAGCGTTCCGCTGGCTGCTGTGCGATCGGTCCGGGCTTCACATTCTGCGCGAATATCCGAGCCCCGACGGCCGCTACCTCACTGCGGTTTGCGCGCGCTGATCCCGGAATCGGCCACTCGCGCCGGAGACCGGCTGCTACAGTGGGGACATGGCGCGCCATCCTGATTCGGACCAAGCCCCGGCCCGGCCAAACCCCGGCCTCGTGATCGTCCTGATTGTCATCGCGATTCTCTTCTCGCTCTCGCGATCCATCGCCGGCTATGTCATCGACTATCAATGGTGGACCGAACTGGGCCAGGTTGATACGTGGCTGAGCGTTCTGTTCTACACCATGCTTCCCCGCGCCGGAGCGACGCTGCTGGCGGCCCTCGTGCTGTGGATCGCCCACGCCCGCGCTCTCAAGTTCGCCGGCACGGGACTGCGGGAGCATCCCCGCTACGCCCGCCTCGCCACTCTCGGCGCGCTCGCCCTCGGCTTCATCGTCTCGGGCATCGCGCTCGATACGTGGACCATCATCCGCTACTTCGGCGCGCGCGGGCTTCCCCCGGAAACCGGAACGTGGCTCGACCCGGTGTTCGCCCAGCCCCTCAAGTTCTATCTCTTCGACCTGCCGTTCTACCAATCGGTGCGATCGTTCATCACCACCCTGGCGCTGGTCACGGCAATCGTCTTCTGGGCGGTGGCCCGGGCGTGGGATTTGCGGTATCGCGTCCCGGAGTGGAAGGAGACCGGTGAGATCGACGTGTCGCTGCTCCGGCTGCACGGCGGATTGGAATCGCTGGTGGTGCGAGGAGCGCTGGCGATTTTTCTTCTGGGCCTCGCAGCCAGCTTCTATCTGGGCCGCTATGAAATGGTCTTCAACGACCATAGTTTCATGGTCGGCGTGGATTACGTCGACGACCATATCGCCTTGCCCATGCAATGGCTGCTGATCGCCTGCTGTGCACTGGGAGCGCTCGCCGTGCTGGCGGGACGCTGGATCCTCCTGGCCGCAATCCCAGCGGCCATGGTGCTGCAGTCGATCGTTCCGGGGATCGTCTCGAATGTCAAGGTCAAGCCGAACGAGATCTCGCTCCAGCGCCCGTACATTCAAAAACACATTGAGGCCACCCGCCATGCCTTCGGCCTGGAAGGCAAGATCCGCGAGTTCGAGTTCAAGGCCAAGGGAGATGCCCGCATCGACGCTTCGCGCCATCGCGCCCTGCTCGACAACGTTCGTCTATGGGACTGGCGCGCCTTTCACGATACGGTGACGCAGATTCAGGCTCTGCGTCCCTATTACACGTTCAAGGACAGCGACGTCGACCGCTACAACATCGGCGGCCAACTTCGGCAGATTCTGCTCACACCGCGCGAACTCGACATCAGCCAGCTTCCGGACGCGCGCTCGCGCTGGATTAATCCGACCTTCATCTATACGCATGGCTATGGCGTAGTAGCGGCCGAGGTCGCCAAAATCACGAACGAAGGTCTGCCCGTCCTGCTGATTCAGGATGCGCCGGCGGTCGTCAAGACTCCCAGCCTCAAGTTGACCCGCCCGGAACTCTACTATGGCGAAGTGACGCACGAGCCGGTGTTTGTCAAAACCGCGCAGATGGAGTTCAACTATCCCTCCGGCGACTCGAACGTGCAATCGAAATACGAAGGTACGGGCGGCTTTCCCATCTCCTCGTTCCTGATGCGCCTGGCCCTGGCAGTGCGCGATGGCGAAGTCAACGTGCTCCTGACCGAATACCTGACCGGAGAGAGCCGCGTCATGATCCATCGCAACGTCATGGACCGGTTGGAAACGCTCGCCGACTTCATTCTTTGGGACAAAGATCCGTACCTGGTGATCAGCGAGGCCGGGCGGCTGGTGTGGATGGTCGACGGATTCACGTTCTCCGCCTCCCATCCCTACTCGCGAACGCTCCGCCTGGACGGCGCGGGGCGCATCAACTATATGCGCAACGCAGTCAAGGCGACCGTGGACGCCTACGACGGCACCACGCAGATCTATGTGTTCGACCCTTCCGATCCGGTGATTCGCGCCTGGCAGAGTATCCTCCCCAAACTGTTCCTGCCCGCCTCCGCGATGCCCGCCGACCTGCGCGCGCATGCCCGGTATCCGGAGACCTTTTTCCGCGTGCAGACGGAAATCTTCCGCACGTTCCACATGAAAGATCCGCAGGCCTTCTACAACAAAGAGGATGTTTGGGACGTGGCGCGGACGGGTTCGGCGCAGGGCGGCCAGGTGAAGCCGATGACGCCCACCTACCTGGTCACGACCATGCCGGATTCCAACCAGCCGGAGTTCCTCATCCTGATCCCGTTTACGCCGCGCAATAAGGACAACCTGCTGGGGCTGATGCTTGGCCGCTGTGACGGCGAGAAACTCGGGGAACTGGTCGTGCTCGAGTTGTCCAAGCAAGAACTGATCTACGGCCCCATGCAGGTGGCGGCGCAGATCAACCAGGATCAGAATATCTCTAAAGATCTGACGCTGTGGAACCAGCAGGGATCCCAGGTGTTGCGCGGGCAAATCATGGTCCTGCCGATCGAGAACACATTCCTCTACGTGGAGCCGATCTACATTCAGGCCACCGAGGCGCGGATGCCGCAGCTCAAGAAAGTGGTGTTGTTGGATGGCGGCCACCTGATCTACGCCGACACGTACGAGCAGGCATTGGCGCGTCTGTCGAGCGGGGCGAAGGCGCTGGTCGAGCAGGCCACCTCGCCCGCTCAACCGGCGTCGGCGGAGAAACCGGGCGTGGGCGACAGCGGCGACCGGCAGCGTCTGGACCGCGTTCGCGGTCACTTGCGGCGCTATCGCGACCTGTCGAGCCAGGGCAAGTGGGCGGAGGCGGGAAAGGAACTCGAGTCGATCGAAGCCGAAGTGGGGCGGTAGCCTCGGGTAGTGTGGTTGACGGTGAGGCGGTCAAAGGGACTTCAGTCCCCTGCATGCACTACACTGTAGTGCATGAGTACTGAAGTGTACAGCTGGCGCCTGTCGACCGAACTCAAGTCGAGCCTGGAGCGCGAAGCGCGTGCCCGCAAGAAGTCGATCTCGGCGGTTCTCCATCTGGCCGTCCGTGATTGGCTGAAGCAGGGAGCCACCAATGCCGAAGAAGATGAGGAACAACACAGACTTCACGAAGCGGCGGTGAGTTGCCTGGGGACGATCGAAGGTCGTAACTCGCGGCGGGCCGAAAGGGGCCGCCAGGCGATCCGCGAACGTCTGCGGCGGCGGCATGCCCGCTAGCGGCCTCATCGATACTGGCGCGATTCTGGCGCTGCTCGACAGAACGGATCGCTGGCACTCCGTCTGCGTCGATGCATTCCTGGGGCTCCGGCTTCCTCTCCTCACGTCCGAAGCGGTCTTGACGGAGCTGTTCCATCTGGTGGGCGACAGCCGCTTGGAAGTTGAGGCGGCCTGGAGGTTGGTCCGTTCTGGGGCGATTGTCATGGCAACCATCCAGGACCCGGAGCTGCAGCATCTCCAGGCTTTGATGTCACGGTACTGGGATCGCCCCATGGACTTCGCTGACGCCACTCTGGTTTACCTGGCGAAGCGAGAGGCGATTACCACGATTCTTACGGTCGATCATGCGGACTTCGAAACCTACCGGATCGAGGGCAAGCGGCGGTTTCGCATTCTTCCTTCCCGGCGACCGTAAGCCTGCACGCTGCTGAAGTGAAAGAGCCGCGAACGTGAGGGGCTCACCAGAACGAGTGAAAAACGCGTCGCAGCCCCGAGCGTCTTCTTTGGAGCCGCGACCGTCAGTCAGGGAGCGGTGTCCCGTGGAACCCTTTTGGATTTCCGCACGCCTTCCTGACGGTGGGGTTGCCTCGGCTGGAGCAGGGTTTTCACGCTCTCGAAGCCATCTTTCGATTTCCGCTGAGAATCCTGCGTGCACTGGGCGAGCCGTCAGTCCTCAACCGGGACGTCAGTCACTTTGCCTTCGCCACGCGGATGACGGTTGTGTTTGTGTCCAACCAGCGGCCAACCAGGTATCCGCCAACGACGGCGCCGGCCGTGATGGCTGTCCATTGCGTAATGCGCGTGCTATCGGCCACGTTGACGCGCGAATCGCTGATCGCCCACCCGAGAGTGCCCAGCGAAGCCCCCGCCCCAAGACCCGCCGCACCGATCAGCCTGCCCGGTCCCTTCACTTCCTTGATCCGGATCTCGGTGACCTCCTCTCTGGCGATGGAGACCTCGCCCGGCGGATAGGCCTTCTTGTCGGACGACTGGTTGAGCGCCATCCGGAGCGTCTCCGGCCGCACCTCCGCGACCATACCGCTGAGGCGCACGCCACGGGAGAGGACGACCGTGACTTGACGGTTCTCGACGGCGGAGCCCAGTTCGTTCCAATTCAGGGTCAGGCGTTTGGTCCCGGCGACGGCGGCGTCAGCCGTTGCGAGTGTAAGACCGAGAGCAATTCCAATAACAGGCTTGCTGATGATCATGATGGTTCCGCGGACGAAACGAGCATTCGAATCGCCAACGGCGGGGTTCAACGAGGGCAATCACTTCGACGGCGCGTCCGCCCGCGCACTTGTCAGACAAACCTGCGGGTGTCGGAGAGATCTGGCGGTGAACATCAAACTCCAGCCACTGGATTTGCGGTACGATCTTCCTTCGATAGGGCGGGAGCGCAGCCGCCAGGAAAGGCTCTCCGATGCTGATTGATCGCCTGGATGTGTTCACGGTGCGGGAACCCGTGTCGCGCCGCCAGTATTCGCTGGTCAAGCTCACGACGCGGGACGGGGTGGCGGGTTGGGGCGAATGTTCTCCTCTGACCGCCGGAGATGTGGACTCGGCTCGCTCCATGACCGCGAGACAACCGGTTCACCGCTACGAAGTGCTGCGCACGCGCATGGAGAATCATCCCGCCCAGGCCGCCGTCAACATGGCTTGCCTCGACGCGGTGGGAAAGATGGCGCGAGCGCCGGTGTTTCAGGTGCTGGGCGGGCCCACGCGCAACAAAGTGCGCGCCCTGACGGATTGGTCGCCGGCGGCACTGAAGGCGGGGCACCGGGCGTTTGTCGTGCCGCTTCCGGAGATCACGTTCCCGAATCCGCGCAGACAGTTCCTGTCCCAGGTGCGGGAACGATTGGAAGCGCTGCGGCGGGAGGCGGGCGACTCGGCCGACTTCGTCCTGGACGGCAACAATCAGTTGCCGCCCGGCGAGGCTCAGAACGTCTCGGCCGCCATCGAAGGCCTTCATCCGCTGTGGTTCGATGAGCCGTGTGCCTTGACCAACCTCGGCGCCGCGCGCAAGATCTCCGAGGAGAACGTCACGCCGCTCGGCTGGGGACGCCACATCCGAAACCTGGCCGAGGTGCAGAATTTGCTGCGGGAACAGATGATCGACGTCGTCCGGCTGGACCTGAACCGGCACGGGATCTCGTCGATCCGCAGAGCTGCGGCGCTGGCGGAGGCCTATTATGTCGCGGTCGCGCCTTATCACGCCGGAGGGCCGGTGGGAACCGCGGCCGCGATTCACCTGGCGGCCAGCCTGCCCAATTTCTTCATCCAGCAATTGCCGTTCGCTCAGGGGGAGGACGCGAAGATGCGGGCGGAGTTGACGGGCGGCGACCTGGAACAGGTGCGCGATGGCTTTCTCCCCCTGCCGGCTAAAGCAGGATTGGGCGTTGAGATCAACGAATCCACATTGCGGAGGAATGCGGCATGAGAAGGCGCGATTTCTTTTCAGCATCCGGATGCGGTTGCGCGCTGATGCCGCAGGCCGCGCAGAACGATCCGAATCGCGGCGCGGTAGGTCCGCTGGGGGCCGAAGCGTTCGCCCGCGTCGGCAGCAAGACCAGGATCACGGCCGTCAAGGCGTTTGGCGTGACGCTTCCGGTCAAGGAGCAACTGGACCGCCCCTAGTGTTCGTCAAACTCGAAACGAACCAGGGGGTCGTGGGCTGGGGCGAGGGCACGCTCGAAGGAAAGGCCGCGGCGGTGATTGCCTGCATCGAGGACTTCCGAGAATTCCTGATCGGCGCCGATCCGATGCCGGTGGAGCATCACTGGCAGTCGATGTACGTCCATAGCTTTTACCGGGCGGGTCCGGTGATGGGCTCGGCGATCTCGGCCATCGACCAGGCGATGTGGGACATCCGGGGCAAACTGCTCGGCATGCCGGTGTACCAGTTGCTGGGCGGACCTTACGACGAGAAGGGCGTACGCGGCTATTACCACCTGCGCGCATCCACGCCCGAGGAAATGCGCGAGGTTCGGTCGAAGGCGCGGGAACTCGGCGTCACCGCCATCAAAGGTGGGATTCCGGGCTACTACGAATGGATCGAGACACGCGCCAAAATCCGGCAGGCTATCCGGCACATCGAGGTGATGCGGGAGAATCTCGGGCCGGAGATCGACATCGGCATCGACTTCCACGCCAAGACCTCGCCGGCGGTGGCGTCTGTCCTGGTGAAGGCGGTGGAACCGCTGGGGCTGCTGTTTGTGGAAGAGCCCTGTCCGCCGGAGAATGTAGCCGCGATGAAGAAGATCGCCGCGCGGTCCACGACGCCGATTGCCACTGGAGAGCGGCTGGTGGCCGCCTACTCCTGCCGGGAACTGATCGAGATGGGCGTGGTCGATATCATCCAGACGGACATCAACCACGCGGGCGGCATCACCGCGTTGTGGAAAGCGGCGGCGATGGCGGAGGCTTCCGGCATCAAGATGGCGCCGCACGCGTGCGAAGGTCCGATCGGCGCGACGGCGACGCTGCACGTCGACGCGGCGATGCCGAACTTTCTGGTCCAGGAGATCTGTTCGGGTATCGAGCCGGGAGAGAAAGAGAAGATCTGGGCCGACTGGTTTGGATTCCCCGCGATGCGGATGGTGGATGGGAAGTTCCCGCTTCCGACCAAGCCGGGCCTCGGGTTCGACTTGGACGAGTCGGCGGTGCGGAAGTACGCGTTCCAGGGTACGAAACCGATGGCGCGCGTGTTTCATGAGGATGGCAGCGTGGCGGCGTGGTGAGTGCGGTCAGCTCTCAGCGGTCAGCGATCAGCGGTAGCGGGCAAGCTGAAAGCTGACTCCCGAAAGCTGATGGCTGATGGCTGATGGCTGTTACAATCACGACTTCAATGTCCCCGACCACCACACGACGCCGCGCCCTGACAGCGCCCGAATGGGGCCTTCTCGCCCTGCTCACGACTTCCGTCTTCATCAACTACATCGACCGCGGCAGCTTGTCCATCGCCGCGCCGGTCCTGACGAAGGAATTGTCCCTGGCTCCGAAGGAGTTAGGCTTGCTGTTATCCGCCTTCTTCTGGACCTACGCCTCGTTTCTCATCGTTGCGGGCTGGCTGGTGGATCGCTATCCGGTGAAATGGGTGCTGGGGATCGGCTTTCTGCTGTGGTCGGGCGCGACCGCGGTCACTGGCTTCGTCCACGGGCTGCCTTTGCTGATTTTTCTGCGCGTCATCCTGGGCGCCGGCGAGGCCGTCGCCTACCCGGCTTACTCCAAGATCATCGTCTCGGGATTCGCCGAAGAGCGCCGCGGCCTGGTGAACTCGCTCATCGACGCGGGATCAAAGGCCGGACCCGCTCTCGGCATTGTCGTCGGCGGCCTGGTGGTCGATCAATTCGGCTGGCGCGCGTTGTTCTACGTACTCGGCTTTGGCGGTCTGCTCTGGCTGATTCCCTGGTTCATCTGGGCTCCGACCTCGGAATCGTCTTCCGCCCACGCGTCGAGCGGACCGGGCTTTCTCCGCATTCTGCGCGAACGGTCTGCCTGGGGCACCATCATCTGCCTGTTCTGCGCCAACTATGCCTGGTACTTCATTCTGACCTGGCTTCCCACCTACCTGGTGAACGAGCGCGGATTCTCGATGAAGGAAATGGCGACGCTCGGATCGCTGCCCCTGTGGGTGCTGGCGGTTTCGACGTCGATCTGCGGTTACGTCTCGGACCACCTGATTGCATCGGGCGGTTCCCCGACGCGCGTGCGGAAGGGCTTCGCGGCGGGAGGGCTGTTCTTCAGTATGGTGTTTCTGATGCCGGCGGCGCTGGTAACCGAGCCGCGGATGTCGATCGTGTTCCTGATGCTGACAAGCATCGCTTTCGGCATGACCACCTCCAACCTCTGGGCCATTACGCAGACCATTGCCGGGCCCTTCGCGGCGGGCAAGTGGACAGGAGTGCAAAACGGCTTCGGCAACCTGGCGGGGGTTGTGGCGCCCTACCTCACCGGGCTCATCGTGCAGTACACGTCCTCGTACTATCTGGCCTTTGTTACCGTGGCGGTGCTGCTGGTGTGCGGGTCCGCGTCCTACCTGTTTGTCGTCGGCCCCGTGACCCGGCTCGATTGGGACGCCCGCAAGAGTTGAGTTACCACGTGACGCCGCGCATGTCCCCGGTTTCCATGAACTGGAGGTGCATCCGGAACGCAGACTTCAATGTGTGAGGCGTGTGTTGGCCCTTGGCGAGGCGAATATAATCCCTCAGCGTCTCCTTGAAATCCGGATGCGCGCACCGGGCGATGATCAGGTCGGCCCGCTCGTTCGGCGACGTGCCCCGCAGGTCGGCCACGCCCCACTCCGTGGCCACCACCTGGACCGAATGCTCGCTGTGATCCATGTGGCTGACCAGCGGCACGATGGTCGAGATCTTGCCGCCTTTCTGCGTTGACGGACAACTGAACACCGACAGGTAGGCGTTGCGGGTGAAGTCCCCGGAGCCGCCGATGCCGTTCATCATCTGCCGCCCCATCACGTGTGTCGAGTTCACATTGCCGAAGATATCCACCTCGATCGCCGTGTTCATCGAGATGATGCCCAGACGCCGCACGACTTCCGGATGGTTGGTGATCTCCTGGGGCCGGAACAAAATGCGGGGACGAAACCATTCCAGATTCGCGTAGACCTCGCGGTGCATCTGCGAACTCAGCGTCAGCGCGCACGTGGAAGCGAACGTGACCCGACCCTTCTGAATCAGCGGAATCACCGAATCCTGCAGTACTTCGGTGTACATCTGGAAGTCCGGGATGTCTTTGTGGGCGCCCAGGGCGGCGAGCACGGAGTTGGCAATGTCGCCCACGCCGGACTGAATCGGAAGGAAGGCAGCGGGCAGTTTCCCGGCCCGGATCTCCGATGCCAGAAAATCGGCGATGTGCATGCCGATCCGCCGCGTGACATCGGTCGGCGCGCTGAAGCCGACGGTCTCGTCGTCGAGATCGGTCTCGACAATGCCGGCGATCTTCGCCGGGTCCACCGAGACGATGGGGCTGCCAATGCGGTCGGTCGGCTGGTAGACCGGCACATCGCTGCGGTGGGGCGGATCGATCGGTTCGTAGATGTCGTGCATCCCCAGCAACGAAGGTGGATGGCGCCGGTTGAGTTCGATCAGAACGCGCTCCGCTTTGTTGGCGAACGTGGGCGCAGCCCCGACCGAGGAGGTCAGGACGACACCGCCGCCAGCCGTGATGTCGGCCGCTTCGAGAATCGCCCAATGAATGGGCCCGAGGAATCCGTAGCGAATCATCTGCGGCATCACCGAGAGGTGCATGTCGAAGAACTTGGTTTCGCCCGCATTGATCTGGGCGCGCAGGGTGGGGTCGGATTGGTAGGGAGCGCGGAACGCGACCGCGTTGGCACGGGCCAGGGCTCCGTCGAGGGAATCGCCGGTGGACGCGCCGGTCAGGACGCCGACTTTGAACGGCCGTCCGGCGGCGTGTTCTTCTTCGGCCTTGCGGGCGATCGCCGGCGGGATCGCTTTGGGACAACCGGCTGGAGTGAATCCGCTGAAGCCGAGTGTTTGGCCGTGTTGAATCATCCGGCCCGCTTCATCAGGGGTGAGGACCGGAAATGGAAGAGACATGAGTTAGGCCTTTCTATGAGTGCGGTACAGGTCAAGCAGCAATTGCGCGGCGCGAGGGGAACTGACGCGCCCGGCTTCCACCTGCTGCAGGTATTCGGGAAGCTGATTCTCGACGACCGGGTCGCGGCGGAAATCGTCGCGCAATCCATGATCGATCGATTCGTGGAGCCAACGGCGGAGTTGCCGCCGGCGGCGTTCGGCGAAGTAGCCGTTGCTTCGGGTGAACTCGTGATGCTCCAGGACGGTGTCCCAAATGGCAGCGATGCCGTCGCCGGTCACCGACGAGCACGTCACGACGCGAGGCGTCCAACCGGAGGCTGGCGGGAGGAGGAAGTGGAGGGCGTTTTCATAGTCCCGCCGCGCGCGTTCGGCCGGCTTGCGGTTGTCGCCATCCGCCTTGTGGATGGCCACCAGGTCGGTCATCTCGATGATGCCGCGTTTGAGCCCCTGCAGTTCGTCGCCCGCTCCCGCCAGCATCAGCAACAGGAAAAAATCCACCATCGCGTGAACCGCCGTTTCCGACTGGCCGACGCCCACGGTCTCGATGAAGATGTTGCGGTAGCCTGCTGCTTCGCACAGCAGCATCGCCTCGCGGGTGCGGCGCGCGACGCCTCCCACGGTCCCGCGCGACGGGGATGGGCGGATGAACGCCCGTTCGTCCACCGCGAGTTTCTCCATGCGGGTCTTGTCGCCGAGGATGCTGCCGCCCGAGATCTCGCTCGACGGGTCGACGGCAAGCACTGCCAGCGTCTCGCCGCGGGCCCGCGTCAGGTACGTCCCCAAAGTCTCGATAAACGTGCTTTTGCCGACGCCCGGCACGCCCGTGATGCCGACCCGCAGACTGGCGCCGCAGTGAGGCAGACAGCGTTCCAGAATATCCAGACTCGCCGCCTCATCCTCCGGCCGCGTGCTTTCGATCAGGGTGATCGCTTGGGCCAGCACCGCCCGGTCGCGCCGGAGAATCCCTTCCAGATACTGATCCGGCGACAACCGGCGCCGCTTCGCCCGTTGGTAGAAGGATGCCTGCTCCCGGCTGATCGAGGGCGGCTGCTCGACGCCGGGTTGTGTACTCAGCGTTTGCTTCGACTCGTCGGGTTTCACTCTTCCCGTCAGGATCCCTCCGCAACCTTCATCAGGACGCCCAGCACTTGGCCGGCCGCCCGCGAGATCACCGTCCCCGGCCCGAAGACTCCGACCACGCCGGCGTCGTACAGGAACTGGTAGTCCCGCGGCGGAATCACTCCGCCGACAATTACCATGATGTCCGCGCGCCCCAGCTTCTTCAGTTCCTCCATCACCAGGGGCACCAGGGTCTTGTGCCCGCCCGCCAGCGTCGACACACCCAGCACGTGCACATCGTTCTCTACCGCGTGCCTCGCCACTTCCGCTGGTGTCTGGAACAGCGGGCCGATGTCGACGTCGAACCCAACATCGGCAAACGCCGTCGCGATCACCTTGGCGCCGCGGTCATGACCGTCCTGGCCCATCTTCGCCACCAGGATGCGCGGCCGACGGCCTTCCCCAGCCGCAAACTCTTCCGCCAGTTGACGCGCCGCCACGAATTCAGCGTCGTTCCGGCTCTCGGCCGAATAGACTCCAGAAATCGTCCGGATCGGGGCCTGATAACGTCCGAATTCTTTCTCCATCGCGTACGAGATCTCTCCCAGCGTAGCGCGCTTGCGGGCCGCATCCACGGCCAGTTCCAGCAGGTTACCTTCGCAACTTCCGGCGCACTGCGCGATCGCTGCCAGGGCCGTCTCCACGGCCGCGGAATCCCGTCTCTGTTTCAGTTCCCGCAGCCGGTTGAGTTGGACGTCCCGCACTGCCGAGTTATCCACTTCCAGCACCTCGATCGGCGCTTCCTTCGAGAGCCTACAGGCGTTGACGCCCACGATCGTCTCGCGCCCGGAATCGATCCGCGCCTGCTTTCGCGCGGCCGCCTCTTCAATCCGCATCTTGGGCAAGCCGGCCTCGATGGCCTTCACCATCCCGCCCATCTCCTCCACCTCCTCGATCAGGCGCCACGCGCGCTGGATCAGTTGGTGCGTCAGCGTCTCGACGTAATACGACCCCGCCCACGGGTCGACGACGTGCGTGATCCCGGTCTCCTCCCGCAGGTACAGTTGTGTGTTCCGCGCGATCCGCGCCGAGAAGTCCGTCGGCAGGGCGATCGCTTCGTCGAGCGCGTTGGTATGCAGCGACTGCGTGTGGCCCATCGCGGCCGCCATCGCCTCCACGCACGTCCTCACGATGTTGTTGAACGGGTCCTGCGCCGTCAGGCTCCACCCCGACGTCTGCGAGTGCGCGCGCAGCGCCATCGATTTCGGATTCTTCGGCCCGAACGGCTTCACCAGTTTCGCCCACAGCGCGCGCCCTGCGCGCATCTTGGCGATCTCCATGAAGTGGTTCATCCCGATATCCCAGAAAAACGAGATGCGCGGCGCGAACCGGTCGACGTCCAGTCCCGCTCGGATTCCGGTGCGCAGATACTCCAGCCCGTCGGCCAGCGTGTAGGCGAGTTCCAGGTCCGCGGTCGCCCCCGCTTCCTGCATGTGATAGCCGCTGACGCTGATCGAATTGAACTTCGGCATCCGCTCCACGCAGTAGCGGAAGATGTCCGCCACGATCCGCATCGACGGCGCAGGCGGATAAATGTACGTGTTGCGGACCATGAACTCTTTCAGAATGTCGTTCTGAATGGTCCCGCTCAACTGCTCCGGCCGCACGCCCTGTTCTTCCGCCGCCACGATGTAGAACGCCAGAATCGGCAGCACCGCGCCGTTCATCGTCATCGAGACCGACATCCGATCGAGCGGGATCTGGTCGAACAGGATCTTCATGTCGAGCACGGAGTCGATCGCCACGCCGGCCTTGCCGACGTCGCCCGGCACGCGCTCGTGATCGGAATCGTAGCCCCGATGCGTCGCCAGGTCGAACGCTACCGACAGCCCTTTTTGCCCGGCCGCCAGGTTCCGCCGGTAAAACGCATTCGACTCTTCCGCGGTCGAGTAGCCGGCGTACTGGCGGATGGTCCATGGCTGCATCGCATACATCGTCGAGTAGGGCCCCCGCAGGTAGGGTGGCAGCCCCGCCGCCCACCCGAGATGTTCCATCTCTCCCAGGGCTTCGCGCGTCAGGACAATCGGCACGTTGATCTGTTCCGGCGTCATCCATTCGGTCGCCGGCGCGGCAAGAGACGAAGGCCGGGCCTGCGGCCGGTAGTCGATCTGCGAGAAATCGGGACGCGTCGCCCTCATGGCGCCACCCCCAGCCTGTCCTGCCATGCGGTCAGCTCTTTCAAAGGGTCGCTTCCGAGGTGCAGGAATCCGGCCACGCCGGCCGCCTTCAACGCTTCGATCGAGGCTTTGGGATAGCCGGCCACCAGCACGGGAAGTGTCCCCGATTTCGGGCAGACTTCCGCCGCCAGCGCCGGATACTCTTCATCGGAGCTGCACAGAACAATGGCGTCCGCTCCGTCCATGGCGCCGCTCGCCGTCGTCTCGAATCCGCCGCATCCGAGAAAGTTGGCGATGAAGTTCGAACGGGCCTTGCTCATTCTGACGTCGCCCTTTTCGAGCAGGAAGAATCGCGGGACCTTCCCTCCGGCCGCGGCATGCCGCTCGGTTCTCAGCCGGATCCGCTCAAACGCCTCGGCGGCCCTGCGCGGGATGAGCGGCTGAACCTTCAACCGGGTTCCGGCAGCGACGCGCACCGGCAGAGCCGGCTCCGGGAGACTCCCGATCACTTGCTCAGCCTGGTCCGGATACTGGTTGGTCCCCACCAGCACGGCACGGCGCGAGGCAACAGCAGCCTCTTTCGCCGACGCGGAGCGGGCCACTTCGCTTTGAACCAGACCCGATTGCTGCGCCGCCAGGTAGCCGCCTTCGGCTTCCACCCGTTGAAACAGCGTCCACGACTCTCGGGCCAACGCATCGGTCAACACTTCAAAGAAGTACGCTCCTCCCGCCGGGTCCACCTGCTTTCCGAACCAGGCTTCCCGCTTCAGGATGATCTGGGTATTGCGCGCCAGGCGCCGGCTCAACCCATCCGCGGGACCGCGGACCGCATCGAACGGCGCGACCCTGATGGCATCACACCCGCCGATCGCTGCCGCCATCGCTTCCGTTGTCCCGCGTAGCACATTGACATAACGGTCGTAGAGCGTCAGGTTCCATGGATTCGTGTAGGCGGCGATCACCGCCCGGCACGACTCCTCGTCCGCCACGCCGAACGCTTCCACCATCCGCGCGTACAACAATCGTGCCGCGCGGAATTTGGCGATCTCAAGAAAGTAATTTGGGCCGGCCGTCAAGTGCAGGGTGATCGCGTCGGCTGCTTGCTCGGCCTTCAATCCTCGCGACGTCAACTCCGCTACGTACTCGGCCGCGTGCGCGAGCCCGAATCCCAGTTCCTGCACGGCGGTGCCGCCCGCCTCCGCTATCAACCCGGCGCGCACCGCCAGCACGCGCAAGCGCGAAGGCGCGCACCGCACATGGTGCTCCACCCTCTCGAAGAAAACGTCGTCGTCCTCGCTCGCGCCCTCCGCCGCCAGGTCGCCCAGCGGATCGAAATCCACCGAGCCGCGAACCGCGGTCCCGGAAGACTCCAGAAGATCGAGTACGCCGGCGGCCGCCGTTCCCACCCGGAAATGCACGGCGGTCTTGTCGAGGGCAATTCCCGCCAGCAGGCTTTGAAGGTCTTCGAGGTTCTCTGGCGCAAGCGTGAACGAGACCTCGTCGGCGCCGCCTTCCAGCGCCTCGCGCGCCTGAAGATTGGCGTCGGTCACGTTGGTGGCGCGGATCTCTTCGCGAATCGCCCAATCGTTCGAGTCTGTCCGGAAGCCTCGCACGAACGGGAAGCGCCCCGGCGAGGCCTGCGTCAGATACTCCAGGCCGGCCAAGTCTTCGGCGCGATAGTACGGCTTGACCTCGATTCCCTCGTCCGTCTTCCAGTGGAGTTTCTTCCGGTAGTCCGCTCCCTTCAGATCGGTGCGGATCTGGTCTTCCCAGTCGGCGGTGGCGATGGGCGGGAAGTCGTCGAAGAGCTTCATGGCCGGGCGCTCCCGGACGGACGGGGTTCGGAGGGTCGCGGTCGCGGGCCGCCGGATTGTCCGCTCCCTTCCGGTCGCGGCTCTGAAGGTCGCGGGTCGGATGGATCTTCCACGACTTCGATCAGGTAGCCGAACGGGCTGTCCGCACGCGATTTCGGATGCACAAAAAACACCGTCGTTCCCCTGGATCCGGGCCGCGGAGCTTTGTCGATCAGGCTGAACCCATTGTCCTTCATGTAGTCAAACGCCGCCTGGGCGTTCTGCACCCTCAAGGCCATGTGCGCGAATCCGCCCCGTCCGCCGTTGCGTTCGATCAGCTTCTCGACCGGCGACGCCGCGCTGAGCGGCTCCAGCAGTTGAATCAGGTTCGGGCCGTCCCCGATTTGCAGAAGCACTTCGCGCACCTGGTCCGTGCCCAACACCTCCTCCCGATGCACTTCGCGAAAGCCCAACTGGCGGTAAGCGGCAACCTGCCCTTCCAGTTCGCCCTGCCTGACGGCAATCGCGATGTGATCGACATGCAGAAACCCCGGCAGCTCGGATACATCGTCCTTGGTCATCGTCATTCGAATTCGACCAGCACTTGCCCCATCTGTACGTTTTCACCCGGATTCACGTTGATCGCCCTGATGCGCCCGGCAACCGGGGCCGTGATGTTCGTCTCCATTTTCATCGCTTCCAGCACCATCATCGGATCGTTCACCTGCAACTGCTGGCCGGGTTGCGTGTTGATGCGAACGACGGTGCCGACGATCGGACTGCGGCACACTTTGTCTTCCCGCGAGTGCGGCGCCGCGTGGACGCCCGACGCGACCGGGGCCGGAGCGGGAAGGGACACGCTCTGGGCATGATAAACCGGACGGGCGGGCGGATCGTCCTCCACCACTTCCACGTCCACGTCGTACTCGGCGCCATCCACCGTGATCTTGAGTTTCACTTCGTTTCCCTATCCGTGACGCGTCAACATGTGGGAAGCCTGGACAAACACGCGCCCCTGCTGTGCCCAGGGACTAGACCCGCCCGCGTGGATGCGCCGCGCGGAGCGGATCCGCACCTTCTTCCCGAGGTACGACGCAATCACGGCGCCCAGCATCACGATCACATCCGGCGGAATCGCGTCCACCTTGGGCGCCGGTTCCGCCGACTCGGGCGGTTCCCCTTCCAGCGCTTCCAGGCGTGCGGCCAGTGCCCCGATCAGCTTCCGGAGTTCGGCGATCTCTGCGTTCCTTTCCAGGGCGTCCATCGATTCTCTTGCGGGGCTCAGAGCGGAATCAGCCCGTGTTTCTTCGGCGGGCGCAATTCGCGCTTGGCGTGGAGCGCCTCCAGGGCCAGCGCCAGGTAGCGCCGTGTCTCGGCCGGTTCGATGATGTCATCCACCAGCCGCCGCCCTCCGGCCACATACGGCGTGGCGAACGTATTGCGGTACTCCTCGATCAACTCTTTCCGCCTGGCCGCGCCGTCGCTGGCGCCGTGGATCTCCTTGCGGAAGATCACCTCCACCGCTCCTTCCGCGCCCATCACCGCGATCTCCGCCGTCGGCCACGCCACCACGCGATCCGCTCCCAGGTCCTTGCCGCACATCGCCAGGTACGCCCCGCCGTAGGCCTTCCGCAGCACCACCGTGACCTTCGGCACCGTGGCCGCCGAGTACGCGAACAGCATCTTGGCCCCGTGGCGGATGATGCCCCCGTATTCCTGCTGCACCCCGGGAAGAAACCCGGGGACATCCACTAGCGTCACCAGGGCGATGTTGAACGCATTGCAGAATCGGATAAATCGCGACGCCTTGGTGGAGGCATTGATGTCGAGCGAGCCCGCCAGCACCGAGGGCTGGTTGGCCACAATGCCCACGACCCTGCCCTGGATCCTCGCAAAGCCGATCACGATGTTCGGAGCGAAGCCCGGTTGCACCTCCATGAAGTCTCCGAAATCCGCCAGCCGCAAGATCACCTCGCGGACGTCGTACCCCATCTTCGATTCTTCCGGCACCACATGGTTCATCTCCGGGTCGATGTCCAGAGCAACGTTGGGGTCCGTCATCGGCGGATCCTCGAGGTTATTCGAGGGCAGGAACGTCAGCAGGCGCTTCGCCATCGCCAGCGCGTCTTCGTCATTCTCGGCCACGAAGTGCACCACGCCCGAATAGCCCATCTGCGCCTGGGGTCCGCCCAGTTGCTCGGCGGTCACGGTCTCTCCGGTCACCTGTTTGATCACGCCGGGCCCGGTGATGAACATCTGAGCGTTCCGCGTCTGAATAATGAAGTCGGTGAGGGCGGGGCTGTACGCCGCCCCTCCCGCGCACGGACCGCAAATCAGGGAAATCTGGGGCACCGCGCCCGATAACATGACGTTGTTGTAGAACACACGCCCGTATCCCGCCAGGCTGTCGATGCCTTCCTGCACCCGCGCGCCGCCCGAATCGTTGATGAGAATGAACGGCGACCCGGTCTTCAACGACATCTTCATCGCTTCCGCGATCTTGTCGCTGTGGACCTCCCCCGCCGCCCCACCTGCCACCGTGAAGTCCTGGCTGGCCAGGTGGACCAGTCTTGCGTCCACAGTCGCCGCGCCGGTCACCACGCCATCGGCCGGCATTTCTTTCCCCGCCATGCCGAATAATGTCGCCCGATGCTGCGCGAATAGACCCAATTCCTGAAAGCTATTCGGGTCCGTCAGGCGCTCGATCCGTTCCCGCGCCGTCAGCTTTCCGCCCTGGTGCTGTTTCTCGATACGTTCTTTCCCGCCACCGAGATACAACGCTTCGCGCTTGCGCTTCAATTCCTCGATCTTTTGATCCGTGGTCCTGCCCGTTTGAGACGACATATTGAGTTGGATGCACGCATTACGCCGAAGGCGCAACCGTCACGCGGTGCGCCTTCCCGTCCAGAGTCACCGTGTAGGTCACGGCGCTGCCCTGTACACTTGCGGCGGGTGGAGCAGGTGCGGCAGGTTTGGCTGCCTCCGGAGACTTGCCCAGGTTTTTGGGCCCTTCGTCCCTCGCCGGGAAGAACTTCGGCGCAACCTGCGGGAACATGGCGTACGTGAGAACATCCTCGTCGGAGCCGTTGCACCCGTCGAGTGACAATGCCTGCGCCCGCAACAGGTCCCATTCCGGCGTCAGCAGATCGGCCGGGCGGCACGTGATCACGCCCTTCTTGGCGTGTACGGCTGCTCTCCCGATCACTTCCGCGTTCTTCACGCCGAGCGTATTTCCGTAGTAGCCCAGCATCAGGTCGGCGAACTCGCCGGTCATCACTTTGTAACGGCCCATCAGGACGTTGAATACGGCCTGCGTTCCCACGATCTGGCTCGACGGCGTCACCAGCGGCGGATAGCCCGCGTCCGCGCGCACGTTCGGCACTTCTTCCAGCACTTCGCGAACCTTGTCGCCGGCGCCCTGCTGTTTCAGTTGGCTCTCCATGTTGGAGATCATGCCGCCCGGTATCTGGCTGCGGAAGATCTCCGTCTCGACGCTGGTGATGTCAGACAGAAACTCCGCATACCGCGGCCGGATCCTCTTGAAGTGATCCCTGACGCGCAAGACCCTCTGCATATCCACCCGCGTGCGGAAGCCGGTGTCTTCCAGCATCTCGATCAGGGTCTCGGTGGGATTGTGTCCCGGGCCGAGGCTGAGGGAACTGATCGCCGTATCGACAATGTCCGCTCCGGCCTCGATCGCCTTCATCAGGCTCACCAGCGTGACTCCCGTCGTCGCGTGCGTGTGAACGTGCACCAGCACGTCGTCGCCGCATGCCTCCTTGATGCCCCGCACCAGGTCGTAGGCGGGACGGGGCTTCAGCAGCGCCGCCATGTCCTTGATGCAGATGGAATCGCAGCCCATGTCCACCAGTTGTTCCGCCATTTCCACGAAATCCGGTACGGAATGGACCGGGCTTATGGTGTAACAAATGGTCCCCTGTGCGTGTTTTCCCGACTTCCGCACTGCCTTCAGCGCGGTTCTCAGGTTCCGCAGATCGTTCAGGGCGTCAAAGACACGGAACACATCAATTCCGTTTTCCGCGGATTTTGCCACAAAACGCTCAACAACCGTGTCTTCATAATGCCGGTAGCCTAATAGATTCTGCCCTCGCAGCAGCATTTGCAGCCGCGTATTCGGCATCAGTTTCCGAAACGTGCGCAATCGCTCCCAGGGATCTTCATTCAGGAAACGGATACAGGCGTCAAACGTCGCTCCGCCCCAGCATTCAACAGACCAGTAACCGGCGCCATCCAGATCCTCGCAAACCGGGATCATGTCTTCCAGGGCCATGCGGGTCGCCATCAAGCTCTGGTGGGCGTCGCGGAGAATCAACTCGGTGACTTCTACGACTCGGGACATATCAATCACGCGTGGGCCGCGCAAATTTCCTGCGCGGAAATGCTAGCAGCCTGACAACTCCATCGATGAGGGCTTCTAACCTCTCACCGTAGCACAATTCATTTGCGCCGGTGTGTTACAGACTGATGAGATCGCGTCCTGTGGACGCCGGTATCCCCGTAAAATGCGCCTCACTGTCCCGGATTTCCGTCGCGGCCCGGGTTCGAATCGGGTGAGCAATTCAGCCGCTCGAGATCTGCTCACGGGCCGCGCGCTGTGCGAGTTCGTCGCAGCGGTTGTTGTCCCCGTGCGACGCGTGCCCTTTGGTCCACGACCATTGCGTCTCGTGGCGGGCCGCCTGTTCCTCCAGTTCCTCCCACAGATCGCGGTTGACCACAGGCTTCTTGTCAACGGTCAACCACCCGCGCCGCTTCCAGCCCGCGATCCATGAGGTGATGCCGTTCTTGACGTACTCGGAGTCGGTGACGATCTCCACGCGGCAGCGTTCGCGCAGCGCGCGCAGGCCGCGAATCGCCGCGGTCAACTCCATTCGGTTGTTGGTCGTCTGCTTCTCGCTGCCGTACATCTCGCGCTTGTGCTCGTTGTAGCGGAGAATGCACGCCCAGCCGCCAGGCCCTGGATTGCCCAGACACGAGCCATCCGTGATCAGCTTGACGGTTTTCGTCGCGCTCACGCCGCCGTCACCGCCTCGGATTCTCCAGCGGCGAAGAAATGGTCGACGGCGTCCAGGATGGCGTTGCCGTCGGACAGGTGATAGATCTCGCCCCGCAACCTCGCCCCGCCGCGAACCCCATGCGTGAAGTACGAGGCAAACTGCTTCATCTTGCCTACCATGTCCTTTTCGTTGTGGTCGAGCAACATGGCGTAGTACTTCCGCATGATGCGGTGACGGTCGGCGTCTGCCGGTTCCTCATACTGCCCCGTGGCGAGATACTGCTGAATCTGCCGGAAGATCCACGGGTTGTACGAAGCGGCGCGGCCGATCATCACCGCGTCGCAGAGGGTTTCGCGCGCCATGCGGATAGCATCTTCCGGGGTCACCACATCGCCGTTGCCGATCACCGGGATCCGGACCGCCGCCTTGGCCTCCGCAATGCGCGACCAGTCGGCCTTGCCGGCGTACCCCTGCTCCCGCGTCCGCGGATGCAGCGCCACTGCCTGCAGGCCGCAATCCTGCGCCAACCTGGCCATGGGCACAAAGACGAGTTCACTCTCGTTCCAGCCGGCGCGGAATTTGCAGGTGAACGGAATCGAAATCGCCGCCCGGACCTGGGTCAGGATCTGCTCCACCAGCGGAAGATCGCGCAGCAACCCGCTGCCTCCATTGCACTTCACCACCTTGTTCACCGGGCAGCCGAAGTTGATGTCGACAATGTCGAAACCGATGTCCTGGCAGACGCGGGCGGCATCGGCCATCACCGCCGGATCCGCCCCGAACAACTGGGCGGAGATCGGCCGTTCCTCGGGTTCGAAGTGCAGATACTTCATGGTCCGGGTCGGTTTGGTCTTCCTGACGATGGCCGCGACGCCGTGGGAAGAAGTGAACTCGGTCATCAGCAGGCCGCAGCCGCCAATGTTCCGGATGAACCGCCGGAACACCGTATCGGTGACCCCGGCCATAGGGGCCAGGACGGTAGCAGGCTCGATGCGGACCGTGCCGATGGCCAGCGACTTTGGGAAGAGCGATTCCATATCCAGTCTCTTCATTCTAATATTGGGAGAAACGGGCCGTCCGGAAGGCCCGTCTACTGTGTGTGCGGAACCTGCTCCTTCGGGCGGTGTTCCGGGCACGAGGAGACGTGAATGAAACTGCTTCAGTCGGCCGTACTCGTCGTCGCCGGCGCGCTTGGCGCGGTGTTGATCATGCAATTTACGAATCGCCCACCGGCGCCTGCACCGGTTCCGGCGATGGCGGAAGCGGTTCCGGCGCAACCCATATCGACTGAGCCCTTGGCGGTCGCCACCCCGGTGGTCCCACAGGCCGCCGAGGCGCCTGCGCCGAAACCGAAGACAGTCGTTTCCTCGCGTCCGGCCCCGAAACCGGTGTCTTCCAGTTCACACAAGCCGGCAAAGCCCATAGCTCCGGAAGCCGCGGAAGCTCCGAAACCAACGGAGACGGCGGCATCCAACCAGTCGGGTTCCAACAGCAATGTTGTTCGATATCCGGTGTTTCCTCCCGAGCCCGTGGCCAAGGCGGAGCCTGTCACCGCGCCGCCGCCGTTACCTCCGAAGAAGGTGGTTCTCGCCGCAGGAATGCTGATCCCGATCCGCTTGAACGAATCGCTCAGCACCGATCGCAACAATCCGGGTGACACGTTCACCGCCGTTCTGGATCAGGAACTGGTCGTGGACGGCTTCGTCATCGCCGAGCGGGGCGCCCGGGCCGAAGGACGCGTCTTGAACGCCGCCAAGGCAGGCAAGGTAAAGGGCCTCTCGATGATTTCCCTTCAGTTGATGGAAATTGTCACCTCCGATGGCCAGCGCGTGGAAGTCGAAACCGAACCCTTCGAGAAATCCGGGCCCACCTCCAAAGGTGAAGACGCCGCCAAGGTCGGCGGCGGCGCAGGCATTGGAGCGGCCATTGGCGGCATTGCCGGCGGCGGTAAGGGTGCGGCATTGGGCGCCATCATCGGCGCAGCTACCGGCGGCGGCGCGGTCGCGGCCACCCGCGGCAAACCGGCCCGCATCGAGGCCGAAACGCGCATTCCCTTCCGTCTCCGCTCCAGTGTCACGGTGACGGAAAAGCGCAAGTCCTGACGAAACGTCGCACCGGATCTTCGCGCGGGGTAAAATTGAGGACGATACGCGCGGAGACCGGCGGATGCGAAGCCTTTTTTGGGGCGGCGCCCTCCTGCTTAGCGCCCTCACTCGACTGAGCGTCGGCGCGGTGCAAGTAACGGGCAAGGTGAGTGATGAGACAGGTGTCGCCGTTCCGGGCGCCCGTCTGGAATTGCGCTCCGCCGGCGGCAAGCCATTCACCGCGGTTACCGATGTCGCGGGGTTGTTCTCCATCTCCGTAGCCGAGCCCGGCCGTTATTTCGTTCGTTGCGAGCGGGAAGGTTTTTTTCGCTACCAGGGAGAGAGCACCCTTGCGCCCGAGGGATCTCATCTCTCTGTCATCCTCAACCACCTGGAAGACCTTGTGCAGAAGGTCGATGTCGTTTACTCGGCGCCGGAGCTGGACCCGCAGCAGACCAGCGAGAAGAAGCAATTGAACAGCATCCAGATCCTCGAGGTACCCTATCCGGCCTCGCAGGACGTCCGCAACGCGATGCCGATGATCCACGGAGTGCTGCAGGACACCGGAGGCCGCCTGCACTTCAACGGGGGCGCGGCCGACCAGGCGAATTTCGCGCTGGATGGCTTCAACATCACCGACCCGGTGACCGGGCGCCTGGAAGCCCGCCTGAATGTGGAGAGCGTCCGCGCAGTGGAGTATGAAGGAAGCGGATTCCCGGCCGACAAGGGTCGCGGTTCCGCGGGGTTCGTCGACCTGAAGACGGCGATGGGCGACGACCACTGGCGAGTGGGCGCGTCGACTTTTGTTCCGAGTTTTTCCACGGCGAGCGGTCTGCACTGGAACAAATGGACGCCGCGGTTCCAGTTCTCGGGACCTTTGAAGAAAGGCCGAATCTGGTTCCACAATGGATTCGACGCGTTCTATGACGTGGACACCATCGTGGAGCTTCCGCCCGATCAGAACCGGAGCCGGGCGCTGTCATCGAGCAATCTCACCCGGGTCCAGGCCAACCTGACTTCGGCGAATATCCTGACGGCCAGCCTTCTCCTGAACATCGTTTCGGACAGCCGGCGGGGGCTTTCGTTTCTCGATCCGGTGGAGACGACGATCAACCGGCGAAACAACTATCTGTTCGGCTCGATCAAGGACCAGCACACGTTTCACCGCGGCGCGGTCATTGAGTTCGGGTTTGCGGCCACCAGCCTGTTCGCGCGAGAGAATCCGCAAGGAAACCGGACCTTCGAGTTCCTGCCGTCGGGGCGGCGGGGAAACTATTTTCTCGACCTGACCCGGGACGTCGACCGCCAGCAGTGGGTCGCCAAGAGCTATCTGCCTTCCGTGCGCTCGTCTTTCGGAACTCACCAGATCCAGTTCGGTGTGGACATGCAGCGGACGGTCTTTCATCAGCGGGCCGACCGGCATACCTATCGGATCCTCCGCCAGGATGAGTCGGTCGCTCGGGTGGTGACGTTCGCCGGTCTCGGGGTCGCCGAGAGACGCAACTTCGAGTTCACCGAGTACGTGAATGATCGCTGGTCGCCTCGCCAGGATTTGCTCATCGACGCCGGGTTGCGCCTGGACTGGGATCAGGTGGTCCGCGACCCTCTCATTTCTCCACGCTTGGCGGCGTCGTATGTCCCGGCATGGCTGGGAGGCACCAAGCTCTCGGCCAGCGCCGGAATCTTCCATGACGCGCTGAACCTCGCCCTGATCTCACGTCATCAGGATCAGGTGGCGCTGTCCACCTTCTATGCCCCTAACGGTTCGGTGGCCCGGGGACCGCTGGAGACGGCCTTTGAAGTCAACGAGCGGCTTTTGCGCGTACCCCGATACCGCACCATCAGCTTCAGTGTCGAACGGCCGCTGGCGTTCGGACTGCTGGGAAAAGCCAGCTATGTCCGCCGCGGGGGCAACCGCGGCCTTTCGTTCTTTGGCGGACCCGGTCTGCCGGACGGAAGCGGTTTCGTTCAAGACTCCGATACCTATCTGCTTCGCAACTGGCGGCGCGACCGTTACGACGCGGTGGAGCTAACCGTGCGGCGCACGTTCGCAGGCACCTTCCACTGGCAGGCCGGGTACACTCGGTCGAGTGCACGCTCCAACGCCGTGGTCGACTTCAGCCTGGAAAACCCGATCTTCGCCGACCAGACCGGGGGACCGTTTCCGTGGGATTCGCCACACCGCTGGCTCAGTTGGGGATGGGCGCCCCTGCCCGTTGGGCTTCTGACGCCGCGGCTGCGATTCCTGACACGCGAAACCAGCGTCTCTTACCTGGCCGAGTACCGGACGGGGTTTCCTTTTAGTGTGGTGAACGAAGAGAGTTTCCTTCTCGGCCGCCCGAACGAGCAGCGCCTGCCCGGCTACTTCAACATCAATCTTCACTTTGAACGGCGCTTTCGCTTCTGGCATTACCTGCTGGCGTGGCGAGTCGGCGTCAACAACCTCACCAACAACGGCAACCCCAACGTCGTCAATAACAACATCGATTCGCCGGCGTTTCTGGCGTATGGCCGAGGCCAGCAGCGGGCCGTGCAGGTCCGGCTTCGGTTCCTGGGCCGGCGCTAATCCCGACCATCGGGTTCCTGGAACTTCTCGTATGGAATTGGGGTCGGGCAGAAGCGCCCTAAAATGCGAATCGCGGGGAGTAGGTTAGGTGACTCGCTGTGCCCTCACCTACGCCCCGCGAATATCTTTTGCCGACTCGGAGGAGAGAAGGAGACGTTCTTTCAAATCCTTCCGATCTGTTGATTTAACTGTATCGTCTCTTCAGGCCGTGGCAAATCCTGTGAAGCCTGTATTTTCACCGCAGTACACGGTTCAGTACGTTGGTTTCCTCAATCATATGCCAAGTGAAGGACCTTCTTCAGGTCCTCCCACGCTTCCCTCTTTGCCTCCTGGCTGTACGCTCGCAGGAGATACGAGGGGTGGTAGGTGACCATCACCGGAATCTCATTCCATCGAAACCAATTACCCCTCAACCGGGTTACCCCTTCCTTCTTCCCCAACAGGGCTCTCGCGGCCGTCCCCCCTAAGGCGCAAATCGCTCTCGGGGCCAGCGCCAGCAGTTGCCGCGCAAGAAACTGGCCGCAGGTTTCCATCTCGTCGGGTTCCGGTGTCCGGTTCTTTGGAGGTCTGCATTTGACGACATTACAGATATATACATCCGCCCGCAACACCGGGATGCCCTCCTTCTTGGCCGTGCCCTCAATCATCTGGGTCAGTAACTGCCCGGCCCGCCCCACAAAGGGCAGCCCCTGTTTATCCTCTTCCTCTCCCGGACCTTCCCCGACAAAGACAAGTCTTGCCTCCGGGTTTCCCGCTCCAAAAACAATCCTCGACCGCCCCTCGTGGAGGCGGCAGCGGGTGCAATCGCCGATATCCTGCTGGATGGCGGGCAGTGAGTCATTGACGGGAATCAGTTGGGGCAGCGGAAGTTCTTTGGGAATCAGCACATTCTGTTCGGGTTCGGGTTCACGCTTGTCCATGGTCGAGGCTGCAGTGGGGCTCGAGGCCGGATTCGTAGGAAGGGCGGCCATCTCGGCGGAACCGGGCGGCGCCGCGGGTGCCAGGCCCCCAAACGTGGTGCCTGGCACCGTTTCACTCAAAGCTTGACGCCGAAACAGCGACCGAATTCCTATATCTTGATAAAACTCAAGAAACTCGCGAAGTCGCTCCGGGTCCATGGCGTTCTACCGGCCAGCGTACAGCGCCAACCGCAACCGGAGGGCTTGGTCGAAGATCACGTCCGCAATCGCCCGTTTGGACGCTTTCGGAAGATCAATCGTCTCCCCCGTCCTCATCACCAGGGTTACCTGGTTGTGGTCGGACTCGAAACCGGTGCCTTCCTGCCCCACCAGGTTGCCGACGATCATGTCCGCGCCCTTGGTTTCCAGCTTGCGCCGGGCTTCCTGCTTCAGGCTTTCGGTTTCGGCCGCAAACCCGATCAAGAGCCGGTCTTCCTTCTTTCGGCCTAACTCGGACAGGATGTCGGGTGTCGGATCGAGTTCCAGAGACACCCGGGCCGCGGTCTTCTTGATCTTCTGGTCCGGGACCTTCGCGACGTGGAAGTCCGCGACGGCGGCGGATTTGATAACAACCGTCGCGGGCCCGAAATGGGCAAGCACGGCGTCCCGCATCTCCACTGCGGTGCGGACCGGTACCAGCGTGACTCCGGCCGGCGGCTTCAGGTTCACCGGCCCTGACACCAGGATGACCTTGGCCCCACGCTGCATCGCTGCCTCGGCCAGCGCATAGCCCATCTTGCCGCTGGAGCGATTGCTGATGTACCGCACCGGATCCAATGGCTCCTGGGTAGGGCCTGCGGTGATCAGGACAATCTCACCGTCCAGGTCGTGACGGGGTTGCAACTCCGCCATCACTTGTCCGGCGATCTCCTCAGGCTCGGCCAACCGTCCGGGGCCAACCATGCCGCAGGCCAGATACCCTTCGCCCGGGTCCACAATCCGGTGCCCGCGCTGCCGCAGAGTCTCCACATTGCGCTCGGTAGCGGGGTGCGACCACATGTTGGTGTTCATTGCGGGCGCCAGCACAACCGGTCCCGTGAACGCCAGATAGAGCGTGGAAAGGAAATCGTCCGCCAGCCCGTTGGCGAATTTGGCGAGCAGATCCGCCGTCGCCGGCGCAACTACGAGCAGGGCGTTCTCCTGGGCGACAGAGATATGTTCGATCGCGCTCGAAAGGGTCGCCTCCGGGCTGGCATCGGGGAACAGTCCGGTAATTACCTTCTGTCCCGTCAGCGCCGCGAACGTCAGGGGCCGTACGAACTCCTGCGCTCCGGCAGTCATCACGACCTGCACGCGGATGCCTTTCTGCATCAGGATCCGCGCCAGTTCGGCGGCTTTGTAAGCCGCGATTCCGCCTCCGACGCCCAGAACTACGCCCGAGCCTGCGTCCATCTCCTTTAGGCTTCCTCGACAGGCGGTTCCACGGGTTCTTCGTCCAACCGGTTCAGCAATTCATACTTCACCAGACCCCGCCGCACCTCTTCCATCGCGATCACCGTCGACTTCTTTGCCGTCGTCGGCAGAAACGGCCGCGCCCCGTTTTGAAGTTGCCGCGCGCGCTTGGCCGCGACAATGATGAACCGGTTCACACTCTGTTCCGGATCGTCCGGAATGACGCAACCGGTAATACTGCGTATCGCCTTCTCTGACATCAAACCTCTCCCTGGCCGGCCTCGTCAAAGGATTCGAGGATCGGCCGAATCTGCCCTTCCATTCGGGCCCGGCGGGCCCGTTCGGCACGGATGATCCCGCACAGCGTCGCCGCTGAAGTCTCCAGATCGCTGTTGATCAGCACGTAGTCGTACGCGCCGTAATTGGAGATTTCTCTGGCCGCGTCTCGCAATCGCCGCCCGATCACGTCATCGGAGTCTTCGCCCCGCGCCCGCAGCCGTTTCTCCAGAATCGCTCGCGACGGGGCCAAAATGAAGATCGAAACAGCCCCCGGGACCTTCTCCTTTAATTGTGCCGCACCCTGGACGTCGATGTCGAGCACAACATCGGCCCCTTCGCCCTCGGCGCGGTCGAGGATGCTTCGATGCGTCCCGTAATAGTTGTCAAACACCTCAGCCCATTCGAGAAACTCGTCCTGCCGGATCCGCCGCTCGAACTCCTCCCGGCTAAGGTAATGGTAGCTCTCACCCTCCTTCTCGTGGCCCCTGGGCTTGCGCGTGGTGTGCGACACCGAGAAGATCAGGAGAGGCACTTCCGCCAGTAACCGGTTGACCAGAGTAGACTTGCCGGATCCGGAAGGCGCCGAGATGATAAAGACGATCATGGCGTCATTCCAGGTTCAAGCTCTGCTCGCGGACCTTGTCGACCTCGGCTTTGACCCCCAGCGCCAGTTCCGTGATCGTCAGTCCGAGATCTCCTAACCCGCTGGTTTTGGACAGGATCGTATTGGTCTCCCGGTTCATCTCCTGAAGCAGGAAATCCAGCTTCTTGCCGGTCTCCCCGCCGTCGTCAAGCAGCTTCAGCAGTTGGGCGGCGTGCGTCTTCAGCCTCATCAGTTCCTCGGCGATGTCGCTGCGGTCTGCCAGAAGGGCGGCCTCCTGCGCCAGGCGCTGCGGCTCCACAGCCGTTCCGCGCAACAGGTTCTTCATCCGTTCTTTCAGCCGTTTCTGGAATTCGGCCGTCGCCTGCCCCCGGATCGATTCCATCCGCTCTGCGTGGGCCTGGATCGCTCCACACCGGCGCCGCATCTCCTCCGCGATGGCCGCGCCTTCCCTTTCGCGGAAGTGATTGAGCGTCACAATCGCTTCTTCCATCAACTCCAGCAGCACCTGCTCGGTTTCAGGCCCCTCTTCAATCGGCACTTCCGTCCGGAACATGCCGGGAATCCTCAGCGCGTTGTTCAGGTCCGGTTCGCCGCTGAGCCCGAATTTCTTCGCCGCCTTCCGGAACGCCTCGATGTACGACTTCAGCAGTTCCTCGTTCAATCCATCGGCGGCATCCGTGCCGGCCGTGAAATTGACGTGAATCTGCAAATGCCCTCGGGCGACCCTGCCTTTCAGCACCGTCCGCATCGGAACTTCAAACGGATCCAGTTCCGCCGGCAGATGGAAATGCAGATCCAGCCCGCGGTGATTCACGCTCTTCACGCTGAGCAGAATTTCCCCGTGGGAGACCGCGCGCCGCACGCGCGCAAACCCTGTCATGCTTCGTATGCTCACAAGTCCACCACCGCGTCGGATTCGACGAATTGCAGTTCATGCAGCTTTTGATAAATGCCGCCACCCGACACCAGGTCTTCGTGACGTCCCACTTCCCGGATCTCGCCCCGTTCCATGACGACAATTTTATCCGCACGCCGGATGGTCGAGAGCCGATGCGCGATCACGATCACGGTGCGCCCCGTCATCAGGTTCCCCAGAGCTTTTTGCACCAGCAGTTCGGATTCGGTGTCGAGGTGCGAGGTGGCCTCATCCAGGATCAGCACCGGCGCGTTCCGCAGCAGCGCCCTGGCAATGGAGATCCTCTGGCGCTGTCCGCCGCTCAACTTTACGCCGCGCTCGCCGACCACGGTCTGGTAGCCTTGCGGAAGTCTTTCGATGAACTCATCGGCCAAGGCATTCCGCGCCGCCTCGCGAATCGCTTCCGCCGACGCCAGCGGCGAGCCTGACGGCAGACCGTAAGCGATGTTCGCCGACACCGTATCGTTGAACAAAAACGTATCTTGGGCCACGATTCCGATATTCTCCCGGAGCGATTGGAGCGTGACGTCCCGGATGTCCACGTCATCAATTCGGATCGCGCCTTCCGTCACGTCGTACAACCGGGCCACCAGGCCGGCCAGCGTGGTCTTGCCCGCTCCGCTCGGTCCCACCAGTGCCGCCACTTCTCCGGCCCTCACCTCCAGGCGAATCCGCCGCAGCTCAAAACCGCCCGGCGCCGACGGGTAGTGGAAGCCGACATTGTCAAACACGATGGCCTCGCGGAACCTTGCGATCGGCCGCGCGTTCGGCCGGTCCGTTAATTCGTCTGACCTCTCCAGCAATTCGAAGACTTGCTGCGACGCGCCGATGGCCTGCTCGAAAATGTTGTGAATTCCCGTCAGGCGCTTCACCGGTTCGTACAGCATCAGCAGCGCGATCACGAAACTGGTGAACTCGCCCGGGGTCAGGGCCCCCGCCCGGATCTGCCCGCGCGCATACGTCAGCAGGCCGACGATCGTCAGCGCGGCGAAAAACTCGATCAGGGGCGACGCCAGCGCCTGCAGCAGCACGTACCGCAGATTGCTTTTCCGTAGCCGCTCCGTCGCCTGGCGGAAGCGATCGGTCTCCCACCACTCGCGCCCGAACGCCTTGACCACCTGGTGGCCGCTCAACGTCTCCTGCAGGATCTGGCTGACTTCGGCTGCATAATCCTGGGCCCGCCGCGTCGTCCGCCGGATTCTTCGCCCGATACGCGCCGTTGGCACCAGCACAAACGGCAACACCGTCAGGCTGACCACGCCCAGCCGCCAGTCCCGATGCATCACCACAAACAACAGTCCCAGGACGATGAAGACCTGCCGGAGAAGATCGGCCAGGATGTGCGACACCGCTACCTGGATCTTCTCGATGTCGTTCATGATCGACGACATCAGCCTGCCCGTCGCGTGCGACTCGAAGAACTGGCTGCCCTGCCGGATCACTTTCGCAAAGACCTGGTTTCGTAGATCGGCCACCGCCGCCAACCCGACGTAGTTCACCAGGTAGTTCCCGAAATAATCACAAACGCCCTTGAGGCCAAACACCGCCAGGATTCCGAGGGCCACCATCGTCCATACGTCGTGGATGCGCGCCGGCATCAGTTGGTTCAGATACACCGGCGTGTCGGCAATCGGAACACGAAACAGCAGGACCGGCGTGTCTGGCGCGGCGGGGCTGAGCACCTGGTCGAAGATCGGGGCCAGCAGCAGCGCCATCAGCCCGTGGGCCGCTCCGACAATCGCCATGAGAACGACCGAACCGAGCAGCATGGCCCAATAGCGCCAGGCATAACGCAACAGCCGCCGCCGCTCGTTCATGCGTGTACCCGCATGCGCTGGAGCGCCTGCTTCACTTCGTCCACCGTCACGTTCTGGATTCCCTGCGCGGAGTGCAATACGGACGCCTCGGTGCGCCACGGGCGCCAGACCTCGCGGTCCGACGACCCGAAGATCACGGCCACGGGCAGGCCGCACGCGGCGGCCAGGTGCGCGGGTCCGGAGTCGTTACCCACAAACAGCGAAGCATGCCGGATCAGCCGGATGGTTTCGCGCAAAGGCTTTCCCATGAACCGTTCGCGCGCCGAAAAAGCCGACAGATCGTCACCGGGTCCGCCGGCGAAGACGCATTGGAACCCATACTCGGCGTCAATCCACCGCGCAAGCTCGACGAAACGTTCGGCCGGCCAGCACTTCTCGGGCTGCGATGCCCCTGCGTGGATCACGGCGTAGGGACGCGCGTAAGGCGCCGGCCCCGCCCCGGCGAACAAACGCGCCCTCGGGATTTCCGCCGCCGGCACACCCAGGTAGAACATCGCCGAGGCGACATGCTCCGCTGTGTGGACCACCCGATCCACTCCCAGGATCTCTTGCGCCCGCGGAATCCGGATGTTGTAGAGGGCCGCGAACCGGTAGTGAGCGAATCCCGCCCGAAACCGCGCCCCCGAACCTGCGGTCATCCACACGCTCCGAGTTCCCCCGTGCAGGTTCAGGCAGAGATGCGGGCGAAAGCGCCGCACCCCCGCGGTCTGCGGGGGAAGGACCTTCGCGACGTCAGGACTGTCTTCAAAGACATCGCGGAATCGCTCTTCCACCGCGACGCCAATCTCGAGATCCGCGCGATGCCGTTTCACCAATTCCAGTGCGGGCGTGGTCAACACGCAGTCGCCGAGCGAGCGCAACCGGATCACCGCGACTCGAGCGCCTTCCGGCAACTGCTCGAAGATATTGGCTGAGATTGCGTGCGAAATCGCCGTCAGTCCTCGATCTTGGCTTCGTCAATCAGCATGACGGGAATGTCGTCGCGAATGGGGTAGACCCGCTTGCACTGCACGCACTTTAGCCCGGTCCCTCCCGCCGTCAGTTCCACGGTCGCCTTGCACAGCGGGCACACGAGGATCTCGAGCAGTTCCTTGCTGATTGCCATATCCGAAATCAAGTGTATCAGCCCAGGAACTACGGAGAAAGAGCCTACGGCGTCACGCCGTGGGCTCTCCCGGCCAATGCAACAACGCAACTCCCGGCCGGGCGGGGGTTCGGGATGCGCGCACCGAGCGCCTTGATACCTAAACGAGCGGGTGAAATAGCGGACTGAAGAGAGAGGTCCCGCGGGCGGGACCTCTCCTCGTATTGGTTATCAGAAGAACAACTTCAAGGCGATCATGATCTGCCGGGGCGACCCGGCTTGCGTAACGATCATCCCGAGGTCGCGGTCCGGAACGTTCGCCTGAGGCTGTCCGGCGTTCATGTGGTTGAACAGATTCTGCCCCTCGAAGCGCAGTTGGAGGTAGCGCGTTTCCTTCCCAAACGCGAAGTTCTTCAGGAGCGCGAAATCCCATTGACTGAAGCCCGGTCCGCGGATGCCCGCCAGATCGGACCCGCCGACGTCCCCGATTTCCATGTTCTGCGTCACACGAAACGAAGCCGGGTTCATGTAGTGCCGGAAATTCGGCGCACCCTCGAGGGCCTGGTGTCCCGAGACGTTGTTGTTGTATTCAACCCTGGGAATCACGAACCGGGGGCGCGTGATCCTGCCTTGTCCGATGCTGATCCAGTTGCGGCAGTACCCGGCGCCGCAGAACATCTTGAACGGCTGGCCGCCTCGATAGATGGTTGTGCCCGCCAGCGACCAGCCGCCGACGATCTTATCCAGGGTCTTTGCGGCCGTCGTCTGCGGAGCGCCCAACAAGGACTTCCCGCGGCCGACGGGAAGTTCGGCCAGGTAGTTCACGACCAGCCGGTGAGTGACGTCGAACGGGGGCAACCCGTAGATGTCCGAGAGAGGCAGCCCGGCTTGGGCCAATCCCGAATACGCCTGCGCGTTGTTCCAGTTGTTGAACCCAAGAATGCTGCCCGTCTGCAGCAGCTTGCTGAAGGTGTAGTTCGCCAGGAAACCGTAGCCGCGGGCGAAGCGATGCTCCACCTGCACGTAGCCGGCATGGTAGTTGGAGTAACCCTGAGGCTCGTTGAGGGTCACCACCTCCCGCCACAACTCGATCCGTTGCAGCACGCGTCCCAGGAAGTTGGTTGGGCCACCCATCGTTGTTCCGAACGGGATCTGGCCGTAGAAGGGGTTGGAGACCTGCTTCTGCAAGTTGGTCCCCAAGGTTTGTCCCAACACGTGATAGGAGTCCTTTACCACGTGATTGTCGGTCCACAAGGGCAGATCGCGAGTCATGTTGCCGCTGTAAGCGGCTTCGACTACCCAGAGATTGGCGCCACTCCCCAACTCGCGCTGGAGGTTGACCTGGAACACGTGTTCGTACCCCGGATACATGTTGTAGGCGGGGGTCACAAACCAGTTCCCCATAGTGCTCTTGTTCAAGGAAGTGACGTCGCGCGTGAAGGGCACATAGCCGGTTCCCCCAGGGAGCGGAACGGTAAAGGTGACTGGATAGGTGAGACCGCCGTCGGGAGTCCCGTCCTGGATCATCCTGGCTTGGTCGCCGTAGCCGATGTTGTCCCTGGCGCTGTTCATGTTCTGGTCGCCGGTGAGGGTGAGAAACATCAGGCCGTAGCTGGCCCGAATGACCGTGCGCGGAAGGAACTGATAGGCCAGGCCCGCGCGCGGGCCGAAGTGCTTCTTGAAGTCTTTCTGGAAGGTGCGCATGGGGTACTCGGGCGTACCGAGGATCGCGGCCCTTCCGTACAGACCTTTGGTCATCCACTCCGGCTGTGCGAAGGAGATGCCCGCCTCCTTCTGGACGAGGTCCCAACTCCAACCCGGGTTGGGCTTCCAGTCCCACTTGTAGTTGGGATCCCAGACCACCTGCCGGTTGAAGCGCTCGGTCCGGGGCGGTTCGTAGTCCCAGCGCAGGCCGGCGTTGAGGGTGAGCTTGCGGGTTAGCTTGATGTCGTCCTGGAAGTAGAGGCCGTGATACTTCTGCAACGAAGCCGGACCGGCGAGCTGAGTGCCGCCACCCCAACTGGGAAAGCCGAGCAGCCAACTCGCGAAGGGCATTCCGGTGACTGGGTTGTCGTAGTACTGCGAGGACCCGGCGGTCCGTGGCCAAGCCAAAGTTGCCGCCGCTGGTCACGTTTGAATAGTAGCGGCGATGCTCGTAACCGAACTTGAAGGTGTGCCGCCCCCAGGTCTTCTGCGCCGAGGCGATTCCGGTGTAACTGGTGTCGTGCGGCGAAGAAACCTGGCCGCCGCCCAGGCCGAAGATATTTTCGCCGGTCGAGATGCTCGGCACGCGATTGCGCGTGGTGCCGAGAATGTTGACCACTTCCCTCTGCAACGGCCAGTTGCTGGCATCCACGTCGACCTCCTGGCCGCTAAACGAGACCGTCCGGACCACTCCGGCGCGGAAGTTGAGGAGCGTCGTCGGGTTGAGTATCCAGGTGTGATCCAACGAGAGGGTCCTGGGCGCCGCCCAGTTGGTTCCGACCGGCTGCATGGGGCTAAACCAGCGCGGGCTGATCGAACTGAAGTCATATTGAGTGAAGGTCGCGTGAGTGGCGTGGCTGGTGTTCCAGTTCTGGTCGAGGCGGCCGGTCCAGCGGTCGTCGCGCTGGGGAGTGGCCACCGAGCCGATGTAATTGCCGTCGTGGCTGGATCCGGCCAACGGCGGGCGATTCGGCTCAGGGTAGTATCCCAGATAGATCTTGGAAAGGGCGTTGAAGCGCGACTGCGGAATGAGTTTTCCGGGGAACGGGTCACGGCGGACGCGCGAACCCTCGGCCTTCCCGGTGAATGGATCGAAGATCTGGACGGGCACGCCCCGGTCGAACAGGCTCTGCGAGAAGTCACCCTGCCTCTCGAGCATTGAGGGCACCGCGGTCAGGACCGCATTGCTCCCGGTGGAGCGCCGCGTGCCTTCGTAGTTCAGGAAGAAGAACGTCTTGTCCCGGCCCTTGTACACCTTGGGTATCCAGATCGGCCCCCCGAATGTCCCGCCGAACACGTTGTCGTGAAAGATGCCTTTTTTTCTTCCGAAGCGATTCGAGTTCCAGTCGTTGGCGTTCAACTTATCGTTGCGGAAGAACTCGTACGCGGAACCGTGAAACTGGTTGCCGCCCGAGCGGGTGATCAGGATGACCGCTCCGCCGGAGAGCCTTCCGTATTCGGCGGAGAGGCCGTTGGTGAGTACTTTGAACTCGCCGATCGCCTCGCGGCCCGGTATCGAGGAAGGCACGGAATGGTCGTAGCCCGATGTCATCGGAACCCCGTCGACGAAGTACTCGATCTGGGTGGCCCGTCCGCCGTTGATTCTGAGATCTCCGGCCCGCTCCGACGTCCCACTCACGTTGGGCGTCAGCAGGATGAAAGCGAGCGGATCGCGATTGTATTGTGGAAGCTCCTGAATCCTCTTGTTGTCGATGACGAGGCCGGTTTGCGCGTCCTCTGTCCGCAACAGCGGGATCTGGCCGGTAACGGTCACACTCTCGGAGGCGGCGCCAATCTCCATGATGAGGTCGAGCCCGATGCGGTCTCCGACCTGTAAGCGGATACCCTGCCGTTCCAGGCTCTTAAAGCCCTGAAAGGAGGCGGTCAAGGTGTAGTCGCCAGGGATCAGGCTGCCGATTTCATAGCGACCCTCGTTGTTGGATATGGTATTGCGGACGACGTTGGTTTGATTGTGCTTGATGGAAACGCGGGCGCTGGCGATAACGGCGCCGCTGGAATCCTGCACTCCGCCGCTGATGCTCGCGTTCCCCGTTTGGGCGGCGAGACCAGAGGCGAAAACCGTCCATACCAGAACTACAGGAATCGATTTGCTACCCATGCGGTTTCTCCTGGGCAGAATCTACCTCCTGGATCGGTGAAACACAAGGCGGTACCGGCGGCGGGATTGGCACCGCGAGGATCGATCGCCGGGTTTCAGTCGATGCCGGCAGGTAAACTTCGCCGCAAGCTGAATCCGCCGATTCACGAGGGGCTGTTCGGCGATCCTCTCCGAACCTCAAGCACCGCTGAGAATCAGATCGAAGCGGCGGCTGACCTCGCGGAGGTACGCGGCATCGCCGGAAGCCAGTTCGACCGTGGCGGTCCCTTTGTAGCCGATGTCCGCGAGTGCCGTGTAGATCTCTTTCCAGTCGATTTCGCCCTCGCGCAGAGCGACAAAGCGCGCATCACGGTTCTTGAAAGTGAAGTCCTTGATGTGCAGCTTGACGATACGCTTGCCGAGAGTGCGGATCCAGTCCTGCGGGTAGGAGAACAGGACGACGTTTCCGACGTCGAAATAGGCTTTGACCCACGGGCTTTTGAAAGAGTCCACGTAATTGGCGAATTCAAGCGGGCTGAGCAGGAACTTATTCCAGACCTCCTCGACGGCGATGATCACCTTGTGTTCGGCGGCGAAGGGGATGAGCTTCCGGATTTCGGCTTGGGAACGGGTCCAGGCTTCCTTGTAGCTGGTTTGGGGGTTGACCACTGCAGGAACCAGAAGGACGGTCTGGGCACCCCAGAGCTTTGCGTTGCGGATGCTGGTCTTGACGCCTTCGACGCACTGAGCGACGACGGATGGATCGCCGGAAGACAAGGGGTACTTCCAGTGCGTCATGCACATGACGGAATGGATGGGGAGTTTCGCCTTGTCGGCCGCCCCCTTGATGGCCTCGGCCTCCCTGGGGTCGTCAATCTGCTGGACTTCCATTTCCTCGAATCCACAGTCCACGGCGAGTCTAAAGCGGTCATCGAGCGGCGCGTCCTTGGGAAGCATCGAATACAAGACGGCCTTCTTGATCGGCAGACGCGCGCCGGCGCGCGAGTCGGATGCAGCGGCGAGAGAGAGCGCGGAGGCGGCGACAAACTGACGGCGGTTCATGGCGGTGTTCCTTGTGGACAGGCTGATGTCCCCCATCATACACGCGGCTGACGACCGGCGGCCAGAGCCATGTAGATGAGCATCTCTCATTTCCTCGGAGCAGGCTTTGGCGGAGGCGGCGAAGCGGAGGCAGGATTCACCTTTTGCAGGATGCGAGCCACGTAGTCCTGCGTCTCGGCGATGGCGGGCACTTCGTTCTGCACCTTGGCGGAGCCGGCATTATAGGCGCTCAGGGCCAGCTTCAAATCGCCCTTGTACTGCTCGAGTAGTTTCTTGAGATGCCGCGCGCCGGCAGTGAGGTTCTGCTGCGGATCGAAGGGGTTCTCGACGCTCATCTCCTCCTGGACCGAGGGCATCAACTGCATCAGACCTTCCGCACCTTTTGGTGAGACGGCACAGGGATCGTAGGCGGATTCGACTTCGATCACGGCCTCCAGAAGGTTCTGGGCAACCTTCTCCTTTTCAGCGGTGGAGGCGACGAGTTTCGCGATCTGATCTTTCGGGGCAGGGACGCAGTCCGGATCCACGGTGAGCTGCGGCGGCTTGGGTTGAGGTGTGGAGAACGGCACCAGGAAAAAAGCGTCTGCCTGATCTGCCAGCGCGCCGACTTGCAGTCTGGCGGCCGCCCGTTGTTTTTGTATAGCGCTCTCGGGAGCAGGCGCCTTGGGCTTATCGGGGGTAGGCGTCTGCCCCAGGAGCGCGGAGGCAAACAGCGACAATCGGATGACCTGGCGAAGCAGCGCCATACTCAGCCATCGGCCGTACAGGGAATGATCTTGAGTGTCACCAAAGGGATAGTGCAATTTGCCGGGCATTCGGATAGCGGCTGAAGCAACGAGCCTGCCACCGAGGCCAGCGCCAGCCCTCCCTTGTGGTCGGGCCTCTGGTAGCGTGGGCCATCGGAAGTGGTGGAAGGGTGCCGGCAACACCACGGGTCTGAGAACGTGTACGGAAATCGAGGTGCGAGCGCCTGCCCTCCCTTGCGGTCGGTACACCAGGATAAGCCTGGCTGATCTTGTGAACTGAAAGGAGTTCACCATGTAAATTGCCTGTTCACCATGTAGCCGAACGAGCGGGGGCCCCAGCAATGGAGTCAGTG